>DASZKX010000217.1:0-32409 GCA_035552735.1 Xanthobacteraceae bacterium | reverse complement strand
CGGTCACCCGCCGGTTATATTTTCTTCCAGAAAGTCCGGGTGCTGGAGCCGGATGAACTCGACCGCGAAGCCTTCCTCGATATGGCGCACCACCCGGCTCGGCGTCTTGCCGAGGGTGACGAGAGCGCCCATCTCGGGGCGCTGGTCGCTTTTGACCGCCGCGCCCGATTGCGAGATGTCGATGACCCGGCAGGACAGATTGACGCCGTTGGGCAGGATGAGCCGCGCCATCGGGTTGCGCGGGGTGATGCGGCCGTGCCGGCGGTCCTCCGGCAATCCCAGGATGCCGCGGTTGGCGAGCCAGGTCAGCTGGGCGGCGAGCTTGTCGCGCTTGCGTGGCGTGGCCGCGACCGTCATGGCGAAGCCGTTCTCGAATTGCCGCGCGATGATGCCTTCCAGCCGGCCGACATGATCCACATAGGCGATGACGCGCTCGCCGGGCTTGCCGGCGACCGGCGCGATCAAGGCCATCCCGCCGGGCGACATATTGACGACCTGGCAAGGGAACTCGCGCCGATCCGCCAGCATGTAGCGCCCGAGCAGATCGACATGCACGCGCTGGAATCGCCGGCGTTCCTCGCTCAGCGGCAAGATCAAGTGCTTCTTTTGAGGTAACGACATGCCGCCCTGCGCCTGCAGCCGGGTATGGCTCGGATGCCACGCAGGCTATGCACGCTTTGTTAACGCTAGGTTAGTGCGATGCAGAGCGGACGGCGCAATCTCGCATTAGATTTGTGCGCTTTCAGGCTTGGCCGCCGTCATAGACCACGAGGCCATGGCGGACGCGGGCATCGGACGGCACCAGGGGCGGGCTGCGCGGCACCGAATAGGGCCCGGTCTGGGGACCCAGGTAGCGGGGCATCCCGAGTGTCAGGCGCCCGAGCGTTTCGGCGCCGAGCCAATAAGGGACGTCGGTCGGCACCAGCGCGCCCAGGATGCGGGTGCTGGCGCTGCCGCGGTGTGCGAGCGGCAGCGCCAGGAATTCGAGCTCGAGGGCGGCGCCCGCGCCGCTGCATCCCGTTGCGCCCGCCACCACGCCGACCGATTCAGTGGCTACGGTGGCCAGGATGTCGCGGACCTCGTCTTGGCTGGCGCCCGCCCAGACGTCCGTGAACGCCACGCCCTTGAGCTCGCGGCCGAAGGCGGCGCAGACGCGCGTGCCGGCAATCCGGAACGGGTGTCCGGCGCGCGGATCGAAGGTGAGCATGAATGTGTCGGCGAGGACCCGGCGAATGGCGCCCGGCTCGATCTCGCTGCGCTCCGGCGCCGGCCGGCGGCCGCGCCGCGTGTTCCAATAATCGAACAGTTCGCGAGTTGAAGGATGTTTCATGACGCCTGTACCACCTCGGTGCGCATCCGGTCCGCCTTGACCCGGTGTGGGACAACGGCGGCGGATTTTTCGAGCCAACAGGCTCATTTTCCGAGCCATGAGGCTTGGTGAGCACGGCGTGTGCCGGCGGGGCCGGAGGCAGGGATCCGGCTTGGTCGACGAAGCGTTAGTGTTAAGGAAGGATTGATGTGGCGCGCCGCCGTCGACCCCTTAGGTTGGTCGGCGGTCCACACTTGCCGCGCCCCCACCCCCCACCCCCCAACCCTCGCCCCGCAGGCCGGGAAGGGAGGGGGCCGGGGCCGGGGATGAGCTTCAGACGACGGGGAAAACCGAGGGGACGTGACAGGCGCTCGAGGCGCCACCCGAATCGGCGGCACTGTCTGCCGCCGAAATCGGGATGCGAGACCGCGGATCCCGGGCAGCCGGGATCGGCCACTTCAAAGGGAGGGCTTCGCCCTCCCTTTTTTTATTGGCCGGCTTCCTTGCCGCGGCGCGCCCGGCGGCCTATCTGGGCGGGCCATCGCCCGTGAACGGGTGCCGAACGGATATCCAGGTGGAAAGAACCCGCGAGCCGATTTTCAACATTCCGGCGGTCGTCGTGTGGCTGGTGGCCGCCCTGTGCTTCATTCACGTGGTGGTGGCCTTCGTGCTGCCGGCGGATGCGAGCGAGACGGTGCTCGAATGGTTCGCCTTCGATCCGTCGCGCTATCACGCGACCGTCCCGGAGCCGGACGGGCCTTTACCGGGTGGCCTCCCGGCCGCCGTCTGGACGTTCGTGACCTACGCGTTCCTCCACGGCAGCTTGACGCATCTGGGCTTCAACCTGATCTCGCTGGTTGCGTTTGGGACACCGGTGGCCCGCCGTTTCGGGACCTGGCGTTTCCTGGCCTTCTTCGCCTTCACGGCGGCGACCGGCGCGCTAGCCCATCTGGTCAGCTACTTCGGTGAAGAGATGCCCACGATCGGCGCCTCGGCGGCGGTGCTCGGGATGATGGCGGCGGCGATGCGGTTTGTGTTTCAGCCCGGTGGGCCGCTCGGATTTCTGCGCCTGAGCGAAGCGGAGACCTACCGGGTGCCGGCGAAGCCGCTCGGCGCGATGCTGCGCGATCGACGCGTGATCTTGTTCACGCTGGCGTGGTTCGGGCTCAATGCGCTCATGGCGATGCCGATGTTCGCGCTGCCCGGCGTCGAGGGGAGCATCGCCTGGCAGGCCCATATCGGCGGATTTGTCGGCGGCCTGCTCGCATTCGCAGCGTTCGATCCCGTCAAGGCCGCGGCGATGCCCGAAGATGGGCTCGGCCCGGATGCGGAACCGGCCGACGACGAGCCGGCGAACCGTTAGGTTAGTGATTGCGCGCTCGCGGAATATTTTTTCGGCGCATTGTGCACCGCGGTCGGATGGCGTCGCGCAGCAACTTCTCCAGCCGTATTTTCCTAAATTTGTTCCGGTGAGCGTGTAAGGAAATTCCGATCTTGCGCCCGCCGCAATTTGGTTCAATGATCGCGGTGTTGCGTCACATGCTCAATCGGCGCTTGGACCTGCGGTGCGCCAAAGCGCTGATGATCTATTTCAAAAAGTGATCAAATCCGTGACGCGACGGAACTCGCGACCGATACCTGCATTGCGCAAGTGACCGGTGCGCCGAGCGATCGGTTCATAATTGGTCTAGGGAGACGAGCCATGGACGTCAAAACGATGCTGTGCCTGAAGGGCAGCCATGTCATCACCATCGAGCCGCAGGCAACGCTCGATGCCGCCGTCGCCATGCTGGCGAAGAACCGGATCGGCGCCCTGGTCGTGCTGGGCGCGGATCAGCGCGTGATCGGCATTTTGTCCGAACGCGACATCGTGCGCGCGCTGGCGGAGCTGGGCGCGGCCGCGCTCGCCACGCCGCTCGCGCAGGTCATGACCCGCAAGGTCGTCACCTGCGGCGAATCCGAAACCGTCGCCGGCATCATGGAGCGGATGACCACCGGCAAGTTCCGGCACGTGCCGGTGCTCGAGCAGGATCGGCTCGTAGGTATCGTGTCGATCGGCGACGTCGTCAAGCAACGGCTGTCGGAGATCGAGCACGAGAGCGCGGCACTGCGCGATTACATCCAGACCGCATAGTTTGGAGACGCTCGTCCCGGGCTTGACCCGGGAGCGTTCCAAACCCGGAGTCTGAAACGATCCCCGCTTTCGCGGAGACGTGCCCGGAACGGTCCCGGATCAAGTCCGGGACAAGAGGATGCTCGGCTGCCCGGGCTTCATTCGGCGGCCTCCGGCTTGGTCGCGGGGCGCGCCAGCCGCGGTCGCACCATGGGGAAGACCTTCTCCACCACCGCATAGTCGTTGTAGCCGCAGCGCGCGATCGGCTGCATCGCGGCGGTATCGAGCCTGCCGTCCTTGATGAAGCGGTCGTCGATGTAGACGCCGACCACCTGCCCGAACACGACGTAACGTTGCGAGGTCCGGCCGTCGAGATCGGTGAGATCGACGATCCGCAAGAGCTTGCATTCGAGCGCGCACGGCGAGGCCGCCACCCGCGGCGGCCGCACCAGGCGCGAGGGCGCGGGCGCGAGGCCCGCCTCGATCATCTCATTGACCCCGCGCGGAAACTCCATGCCGCTCGTGGACACGGCCTCGCGCAGCGCGAAGTTCGCAAAATTGCAGACGAACTCCTTGGTCTCCTCGACGAAGGCGATCGTGTCCTTGCGCCCGCCGCTGGAGAACATCACCGTCGGGGGGTGCTCGGACACGGCGTTGAAGAATGAATAGGGCGCTAGATTGATCTCGCCTTTGGCGCTGACCGACGTGATCCAGCCGATCGGCCGCGGCACCACGATCGCCTTGAAGGGATCGCGCGGTAGTCCGTGGCTGTTGTTGGCGGTTTCGTAGAACATCGTTGCTCCGCGATGCCGGCTAAGGAGAGAAGCGCGTCGCGATCTCGCCGAGCGGTGGCCGCGGCCGGTCCTCGGGCCGACCCGGCGGCCGGCCGATGTGGATGAAGCCGGCGATGCGTTCGCGCGGCGCGAGGCCAAGAGCGCCGAGCACGCCGCGGTCATAGGCGTACCATTCGGTGATCCAGCACGCCCCATAGCCGAGCGCGTGGGCGGCGAGCACAAGGTTCATGGCGGCGGCGCCGGCCGAGAGCACTTGCTCCCATTCGGGGATCTTCACGTGTGGACCGGCGCGGCTGACGACGGCCACCACCAGTGGGGCGCGCGCCAGCCGCTCGCGCTCGGCCTCGACATGCTCGGGCTTCGCGTCCGGATATTTGACCCGGAATGCGGCCGCGATGGCGGCGCCGGCGGCACGCCGCGCCTCTCCCTCGAACAGGATGAAGCGCCACGGCGTCAGCTTGCCGTGGTCGGGCACCCGCGACGCGACCGTCAGGAGCGTATCGATTTCAGCGGCAGAAGGGGGAGGGCCGGTGAGCTCGATCGGCTTGAACGAGCGGCGGGTGGTCAGGAGTTCGATGGCGTCGGTCATGGTCAGGGTTCGCCTAGCACAGGCCCCCCTTGGTGACAAACCGTCCAGCGGCTTGAATTTGCCGTGATTTCGGGCAAAAACGCCAATCATGAGGTTGGCGGGGACCAGCTTGGGCCGCAGGGGCCTTTTTGTCTTTGCGATCGGCTTGTGGCTGCTCACGCCCCCCGATCCCGCAATGGCGCAGTTTTTCGATGGCCAGAGCACGCTCCGTCCGCCCGGGGACGTGCCCGTGCCGCCTCCCGCCGTTAATCTGGCCCCGCCGAATCCCGGCGCGCGCGGCGACCGGATCGCGCCCCCGACCGGACCCGTGCTGCAGTCGCTGCCTCCAACCGCCGTCGTCCCGGCGCCGGCGCAAGTCATGCCGGCGATTCCGGCCGGGCAGGCGGCTCTCGCGCTCAGCGCCCGCTTCGGCCGCGACATGCCGGTGGTCACCGGCGGCCTGGTCTGGCGGGTCTATGGCAACAAGCCGGACCAGACCGGCGCCTTTCGCCTCCTCAAGGAGGATCGGGCGGCGACCCCGGTCATCGCGCTGCCGCCCGGGGGTTATGTGATCCATGTCGGCTTCGGGCTCGCGAGCTCCACCCGGGCGGTGCAACTGCGCGCCGGCGAGACCGCGCGCGAGCTGTTCGAGATTCCGGCCGGGGGTTTGCGGATCGAAGGGCGGGTCGGCGATGCCCGCATTCCGCCCGGACAGATTTCCTTCGATGTCTACAAGGGCAGCCAATTCGAGCCGGGCGACAAGCGGCCGATCGCCCAGTCGGTCATGACCGGCGATCTGGTCCTGATGCCCGAGGGCATCTACCACATCGTGTCCAACTACGGCGACGCCAACTCGGTGGTGCGCTCCGACATCCGGGTGCAGGCCTCGAAACTGACCGACGCCACCGTGACCCACCGCGCCGCCATCATCACTCTCAAGCTCGTGAACGAAAAAGGCGGGGAAGCGATCGCCGATACCCAATGGTCGGTGCTCACTCCCGGCGGCGACGTGATCAAGGAATCGATCGGCGCGTTCCCGCACGTGATCCTGGCGGAAGGCGACTACCGGGTGATCGCGCGCAATGACAACAAGAGCTTCGAGCGCGAATTCAAGGTGATCACCGGGGTCGACGGCGAGGTCGAGGTTCTGACCCGCTGACACGAGGTCTTGCCACGAAGTTCTTGCAACGAAGTTCTTGCCACGAAGTTCTTGCCATGAATGGACCGCTGCAAGCGACCATCGGCGTTCTGCTCGTTGCAGGGATCTCGGTCGCTGCGGCGGCGCCGCCCATCCCGTCGAGCGAAATGCCCGGCCGGGAACGCGACCGCTTCACCGAATCCCCGATCGAGCGCTTCATGCGGCCCGGCCCCTATCAGGCCCCACAAGTGGTTGGGCCCACCGAGCCGCGATGCAAGGACCGGAAACCTGGTCACTCCACGTCGCGATCGATCAAAGGCAAGAACTGCAAGTGACAGGCTGCGAGTTCCGGCCCCTCAATTTTTTTCGGCAACCGAAGCCAAGACCGCAGCCACCTTCTGCTTGAGGAATGTCGGGGACGGCGGTGCCTCAGGCGGCGGTTCGGATCCGCCGCAGGTCGGGGGGCACTGCTTCGTCGGCGAGCGCCGCGAGCGCTGCATCGAGCGGGAGCACCTGCTGCTCCTCTTTGCCGAACCGGCGAATCGAGACCGTGCGCTCAGTCGCTTCCTTCTTGCCGACCACCAGGAGCGCCGGCATCTTGGCGAGCGAGTGCTCGCGCACCTTGTAGTTGATCTTCTCGTTGCGCAGGTCGCCCTCGACGCGCAGGCCGGCGCGCCGCGCCGCCTCGATCGCGGCGCGGGCATAGTCATCGGCATCCGACGTGATGGTGGCGACCACCGCCTGCAACGGGCTGAGCCAGAGCGGCAGGTGGCCCGCATAGTGCTCGATCAGGATGCCGGTGAAGCGCTCGAGCGAGCCAAACATGGCGCGATGGAGCATAACCGGCGTCACCTTGTCGGAATGCTCGTCGATATAGAAGGCGCCGAGCCGGCCCGGCATGTTGAGGTCGACCTGGACGGTGCCGCACTGCCAGTCGCGGCCGATGGCGTCGCGCAGCACATATTCGAGCTTGGGCCCGTAGAACGCGCCTTCGCCCTTGTTGAGGGTCCAGGGTCGTTTCGAGGCCTGCAGTGCCTGCATCAGGGCGGCTTCCGCCTTGTCCCAGAGCGCATCGTCGCCGATCCGCTTGTCGGGACGATCGGAGAATTTGATGTGGACGTCCGCAAACCCGAAATCCTCGTAGATCGACAGGATGAGATCGTTGATCTTGAGGGCCTCCTCGGCGATCTGGCCCTCCGTGATGAACACGTGCGCGTCATCCTGGGTGAAAGCGCGCACCCGCATCAGTCCGTGCAGCGCGCCGGACGGCTCGAAGCGGTGCACCTTGCCGAATTCCGCAATCTTGAGAGGGAGATCGCGGTAGGACTTGAGCCCGTTCTTGAAGATCTGGACATGGCCCGGACAGTTCATGGGCTTGATGGCGTATTGGCGCTCGTCGTCCTCGCGCTTCTCGGTCAAGAACATCATGTCGCGGTAGGCCGCCATGTGACCGGTGGCGACCCACAGCTGCGAATCCATGAGCTGCGGCGAGTTGACCTCGACGTAACCGGCCTGCGCCTGGCGGCGGCGGATATAGTGCTCGAGCGCCTGGAACAGGGTCCAGCCCTTCGGATGCCAGAATACCGAGCCGGGCGCTTCTTCCTGGAAGTGGAACAGATCCATCTCGCGGCCGACCCGGCGATGGTCGCGCTTCTCGGCCTCCTCGATCCGCTTGAGATAGGCGTCGAGCTCCTCTTGCTTGGCGAAGGCCGTCCCATAGATGCGCGACAGCATCTCGCGGTTCGAATCGCCGCGCCAATAGGCGCCGGCGACCTTCATCAGCTTGAAGGCCGACCCGATCTTCCCGGTCGAGGTCATGTGCGGGCCGCGACAGAGGTCGAACCAATCGCCCTGGCGGTAGATCTTGATCTGGTCGCCGGCCGGGATGGTGTCGACCAGCTCCACCTTGAACAGCTCGTTCTTGTCGCGAAAGACGCGCTTGGCCTCCTCGCGCGACATGACTTCCTTGGTGAACGGCTTGTCCCGCGCGATGATCTCGCGCATCTTTTTTTCGATCGCCGCGAAATCCTCGGGCGTGAACGGCTCGTTGCGGAAGAAGTCGTAGTAGAATCCGTTCTCGATTACCGGCCCGATGGTGACTTGCGTGCCGGGCCAGAGCGTTTGCACGGCTTCCGCCAGCACATGGGCGCAATCGTGCCGGATCAGCTCCAGGCTGCGCCGATCCTCGCGGGTGAGGAACTCGATTTTGGCGTCGCGCTCGATCGGATCCGTCAGATCGGTGACAACGCCTTCGAGCGTCATCGCCACCGTGCGCTTGGCGAGCGACGGCGAGATGCCTTTGGCGATATCGAGACCGGTGATGCCGTTGGGATAGTCCCGACTGGCGCCGTCGGGAAACGTCAAAGTGACCATGGTGACCTCGTGCTCACTCGCTGCCTACGAATGCAGGTAAGCGTGGCCGGACGGATTCGGGGGCCTTCGGGGTTGCGGCGGTCCGCAATGGGAGCCCGAATACGCCAAGCGGAACGGGCATATACCACCCGAAATGGCAGGTCAAAGGTCAATGCGGCATCGATCCATCCGCGTCCAGATCGGCGCCGCGCAGCGGTGGCCCCGGATTGGTGCCGCGCCAGCGCGCGTAGCGCCACGGCGCATACCAGCGCGCATCGAGCGGCAGGGCATCGGCCACGACATCGAGTCCGGATGTGCCGAAGGGATGGCAGCGCAGGAGCCGCGCCAGCGTCATCCAGCCGCCTGCCCACAGCCCGAAGCGGTCGAGCGCCTGGTCCGCATAGACCGAGCAGGTCGGCATATGCCGGCAGTGGAAGCCGACTAGCGGCGACAGCGTATGGCGATAAACCGCAACCAGACCGCGGGCGGCGCGCCGCGGGACGGCGGCCACAGCGGATTTGGTTTGGCTGAGGAAAGAACCCATCGGTCTCCAGGCGCACCATAAGTGCGTGTCCTCTCTGACACCTCGACGCGCCTGCAGAGTCGTGCAGCTTTCCTCGCCCCGCGTGCGGGGAGCGAAAACTACCGAGCGAAAACCAGAACTCGGCGCGGTGAGGGGACGTTTCCACAAGCTCAGACTTGCGGAGGCGCCCCCTCATCCCGACCTTCTCCCCCAAGCGGGGAGAAGGAGACCGCGCTACGCCCGGGACAGGTGCGAAGTAAGCGTCAGAGTCACGAAATCAGAACGTTCTTTTGCAGCGGTTCTGGATGAAGCGCGCTGCGTAGTCGACGCGGGTTTTTTCCCAGTCGGCGGCGGTCGGGGCATAGCTCGAGGCCGGGCAGCGCGCGACGTGGCCCTTGAGCCGGCCCGCGAATGCAATGATGGTTTCCAGCGTAATACAGGTGGTCGGCCGGTCGGCCGGTGAGGCGACCTCGAGCCGCGGCAGCTCGGATTCGTCCTTCATGAGCACAGTCTCTTGGGACTTGCAGTCCAACGCCGCGGCTGAACTCCCGGTGAGAGTGGCGCACCAGGCCAGGACGATCAGCATTGGTCCAGCACTCTCACGCACCCACGCCCCTCGCGATAGAATCGGCTACTCGGCCGCCACGGCATCCCGGCGCTTGGCCTCGATCTGGTTGACGGCATCGATCACCGCATCGAACGTCAGCAGGGTCGAGGCATGGCGCGCCTTGTAGTCGCGCACCGGCTCGAGCACCGCCACGTCGGCCCATTTGCCGGTCGGCGGGGCGCCATTCTCCTTGAGCATGCGCCGCACAGTCTCGCGCAGCTCGCGCAGCTCCTGCGCCTGCGCCCCGACGACGTTGCGCGCCATGATCGAGGAGGAGGCCTGGCCGAGCGCGCAGGCCTTCACGTCATGGGCGAAATCAGTGACCCGGTCGCCGTCCATCTTGAGATCGACCGTGACGGTCGAGCCGCACAGCTTGGAATGGGCGGTGGCGCTGGCGTCGGCATCGGCGAGCCGACCCAGCCGGGGAATATTCCCGGCTAGCTCCAGAATCCGGCGGTTGTAGACCTCGTTCAGCATGGCTTTATGGTCGCGATCATGGGCGCAGCTGCCTCATTGCCACCTGCGCCTGAACGAATATATAGGGACTGGCTGGCGCTTGCGAGCAGGCGAAAGACAGCCAATAGGTCCGCGGTCGCGGAGCTATGAAGAATGGGAATGCGGCGTCCGGACGATGCGCAGGGGGCAAGCCCCAAGCGCGAGCGGCCGATGCGGCCGCCCCGGTGACACACCCGGCCCCCGGATACGGCGGGACCGGTCGAACGGAGAGACCGTCATGGACGCTGTCGTCAAGCCTTGGCCGAAACCGCCGGTTTCGGAGAAGCCCACTCTGTCCGATCATGTGCGGGCGGCCCCGCAACCGCCTGCGGAGCGGCCCTCGCGCGAGCAGGCCGAGGCGGCGGTGCGCACCCTGATCGCCTTCGCGGGCGATCACCCGGAGCGCGAAGGCCTGGTTGAAACCCCCAAGCGCGTCGTCGATGCCTATGGGGAGCTCTATCGCGGTTATCGCGAGTGCCCGGCCGAGGTGCTCGACCGCACCTTCACCGAGATCGGCAAATACGACGACTTCGTGCTGGTGCGCGACATATCGTTCAATTCCCATTGCGAGCATCACATGATGCCGTTTCTGGGCAAGGCGCATATCGCCTACAAGCCGGTGGAGCGCGTGGTCGGGCTCTCCAAGCTGGCGCGCCTGGTCGACGTCTATGCACGGCGGCTGCAGACCCAGGAGCATCTGACCTCGCAGATCGCGACCGCGATCGAGGAGATTCTCATGCCCCGCGGCGTGGCCGTCATGCTCGAGGCGGAGCACATGTGCATGTCGTTGCGCGGCGTGGAGAAGCCGGGCTCCTCGACCATCACGACCCAGTTCGCCGGGTCGTTCCGTGACAATCCCGAGCAGCAGGTTCGCTTCATCACCATGGTGCGGGGGGGCGAGCGCTGATCCGCGCCGGCGCGCCAGGGCTCTTTGAGGCGTTTTTTTGGGGCGTGCTTTGGCTGATCAAACCCTGTTTGCGCAGCGCGGCTCGGCCGCGGAGGTCGAGGAAGGGCGCGCCTTCGCGCCCAAGTTCGATGCCGATGGCCTGCTGACCTGCGTGGCGACCGATGCAGGTTCGGGCGAGGTCCTGATGGTCGCTCATATGAACGCGCAGGCGCTCGCCAATACCATCGCGACCGGCGAGGCCTGGTACTTCAGCCGGTCGCGCCAGAGCCTCTGGCGCAAAGGCGAGACCTCCGGTCACGTGCAGCGCGTCGTCGAGATGCGGGTCGACTGCGACCAGGATGCGGTCTGGATCAAGGTGGAGCAGGACGGACCGGGCGCCTGCCACACCGGGCGGCGCTCCTGCTTCTATCGCGCGGTGACGCTCGGCTCGGGCGCGGATGCCGCGGCCAGGCTCGAGTTCCGCGACGCCGAGAAGGCGTTTGATCCGCACGCCGTGTACGGCAGTGGCGCGAAGCCCAAGGGCTAGAGCGGTTTCACATAGACCCGAGCAGAACCGCTCTAGCATTCTTGCGTTGGCGCATTTTCGGACGGAAAACCGGTGGCCACCCTCGCTTTCGCGAGGGCATGCTTTTCCTGAAAATGCTCTCTTCCTGATTCCACTTCCCTTGCAAATGCGCCGGTGACGAAGCGTTAACGGTGCTTCGTAAGGTAAATTTCGGTCTTTGCTTGAGCGCCACGAATCCTCCCGTTAGTTTGACGAGACTGCGATCGGTGCGTTCGGTGCGCCGAAAATTGTCTCCAGCAAGCGGGTGGGAACACATGTCGCGTTTAGGTTCACGTTTCGGCTTTTCGGCGCTCTTTGTTGCATTGGCTGCATCGGCGGCCGCATCGACCGCGTTTCTGCCGACGCCGGCGAGCGCCGGTTGCGGCGGGTGCAACGTTCCGTTGGTCTCGCCCTGCGGCGCCTGCGCGGCGCCGATCGTCAATCCCTGCAATCCCTGTTACCGCCCCGCGATGGTGCCGGCACAATACCGCACCGTCTATGACACGGTCGTGGTCGCGCCCGCGCGCGTGGTCGCGCGCCGCGTTCCGGCCCGCTACGGCGTGGTGAACGAGACCGTGATGGTGAGCCCGCCGAGCCAGGCTTGGCAGAGCACTTGCGCATGCGGCCGCGAGAGCGTCCAGGCGGTGGAGATCCCGGCCCAATATGCGACCGTCGCCCGCACCGTCATGGTCGAGCCGCCGCACGTGGAGCGCGAGGTCGTCCCGGCCCAGTACGGTACCGTCGCCCGCACCGAGATGGTGTCGGCACCGCATGCGGCCTGGGTGCCGGCCGATCAGTACTGAGCGGCAGCTTCGTTCCATTCATCCGTTCGTCGGCACGGCCTTCGCGCGCGCGATCAGCCGTTGCGCGCGCAGGAGATGGGGGCGGTCATACATGACCCCCTCGATGCCGACGACGCCGGCGCCCGGAGCGGCCTCGAATGCAGCCACGATCGCTTGTGCCTGCGTCAGCGCGCCGGCCGATGGCGCGAACGTCTCGTTGATGATCGGTACCTGGGCGGGATGGACGGCCAGGCGGCCGGTGAAGCCATCGCGCCTTGCGTCCTCGGTGTCGCGGCGCAGCCCGTCGACGTCGCGATAATCCATATAGATGGTCTCGATCGCCGACACCTCGGCTGCGGCCGCCGCCATCAGGCAGAGCGTGCGGGCTAGCCGATAGGGTGACGTGTAGCGCCCCTCGCGGTCGCGATTGCTCTGCGCGCCGAGCTCGGCCGCGAGATCCTCCGCGCCCCAGGACAGCCCGATGAGCCGCGCGCTCTGGCGCGCAAGGGTGCCGGCGAGGAAGAGCCCGGCCGCGCTCTCGATCGCCATGGCGATGATCTTGATATGCCCGTCAGGGAGGCCGTTGATGGCCTCGTGGGCGGCGAGCTTGGCATCGGCGTGAACGATGGCCGCGCCGCCTTCAGCCTTCGGTAGCATGATGGCGTCGGGCCGTGCCGGCACGATGGCCTCGAGATCGGCGTCGATGAGGCCGGTGGTAAGCCCGTTGACGCGCACGCAGATGAACGGACGCGCCGCCTGGCTCGCCGCCTCCTGGACGAAGGCGGCCGCGGTGGCGCGCGCCGCCGCCTTGCGCTCGGGCGCAATCGAATCCTCCAGATCCACGATCACGGCGTCGGCGCCGCAGCCGAGCGCCTTGTGGAGCTTCCTGCCGCCGTCGGCGGGAACGAACATGAGCGAGCGCATCAGCGCGGCCGCATCCGCATCAAGGCCTGCCGCCGGCACTCGGCCACAAGACGGTCGTCCTGATTGTAGGCGCGGTGGTCGAACTCGACGATGCCCATGCCGGGCCGCGACTTTGATTCGCGCTTGGCCGCGATCGTCGTGCTGCAATGCACGGTGTCGCCCTCGAACAGCGGATGCGGGAACTTGACCTCGGTCAT
Organism: Xanthobacteraceae bacterium; assembly: GCA_035552735.1. Taxonomy (GTDB): domain Bacteria; phylum Pseudomonadota; class Alphaproteobacteria; order Rhizobiales; family Xanthobacteraceae; genus VAZQ01. The sequence goes on along the minus strand of DASZKX010000217.1, from coordinate 19,156 downwards.
GCCCAGATTGGCGACCGTGGTGCCAACCGTGAGGTCGTTGACCGAAATGCCGATCATCAGGCCGAGCGTGAACAGGGAATTCATCAGGGGCTGACCCCATTCGGTCTCGCGCTCGCAGAAATGCCGGTCGATATGGAGCGGCTGCGGATTGAGCGTCATGTTGGAGAACAGCATGTTGTCCATCTGGGTCACCGTGCGGGTAAGCCGATGCCGGTAAAGGCGGCCGACGACGAAGTCGTCGAAATAGATGCCGCCGCGCTGGTGACGGAACGGCGTGTCGTCGGTCCTCGCTTCCTGGGCCATCGGTATCTCGGCCCCTGGTTTTTCGGCCCCTGGTTTCTCGGTTATTGGATCTTCGGTCACTGGTTTTGCGATCTTGGACTTGTTGCTCATCGGCTCACCGGCCCGCAGGGGCGTCCCTGTTAAGGATCCATTTACCATAATTGTGGACACTCCATAGGATTCATGAGCCTGCATTGCGCGGGCACAAGGCATTTCTCCATGGCTGTCGAAGCCAGCACGCCCATCGGGTCCACCCGGGCTGCAACCGCCGTCACCAGCGCGATTCGAACCGCTGCGAACGCGACCGGCACGAGCTTCAGCTATCTCTTGGCGACCGCCAAGATCGAATCCGATCTCGACCCGAGCCTGACGATGAAGTCGTCATCGGCGTCGGGCCTGTTCCAGTTCATCGACCAGACCTGGCTCGGCACCCTCAAGCAGGCCGGGCCGGCCTTCGGTTACGGCGACTATGCGAATGCGATCTCGCGCAATGCGTCCGGCCACTACAGCGTGAACGATCCGCAGATGCGCCGCGAGATCATGAAGCTGCGCAACGATCCGACCGCCAACGCGGTCATGGCGGGCGCGCTGACGCAGCAGAATGCCGCGGCGCTCAGCCGCCGCATCGGACGCCAGCCGACCGAGAGCGAGCTCTACATCGCCCATTTCTTCGGGGCGGGCGGCGCCGGCAAGCTGATCGAACTCGCCGGCAGCAACCCGCAGGCCAGCGCCGCCTCGACCTTTCCGCTGGCCGCGCAGGCCAACCGGTCGATCTTCTACGATCGGCAGGGGAATGCCCGAAGCATTGCGGGCGTTTATTCCGAGCTCGCCCGCCGCTTCACGATTGCGAGCGACGGCTCGGGCGCGACGCTGGCCGGCGCCGCCGGACATCCGATGCGACAGGCTGCGCTGTCAGTGCCGCTGGCCGCACGGGCGAAACCGCCCGTGACCGACGTCGCAGCCGTCACCAGGGTATTTGCCGCCGCGGCCGCTTCGGCTCCCCGGACCTCGCCGTCAACGGCCTCGCCGCTTTCGCCTGGGCAGACGGCACCGACCTTCAATTCATTGTTCAGCGATCAGGACCGCCGCACAGCCGTCGATCCCACGGTGGCCGCATTGTGGAGCGTGCCGACGAGCCCGCCGCAGGATGCCGCGCCGGCCGCGCCTCCGGCGATCGATCAAAACAGCACCGGCGCGACGTCGCTCGACCTGTTCCGGGACACTCGCCCGAATGCGGGCGCGTTGTTCGGCGGCAGCTCCTGACCGTCGGCGCGACGCGTAGACTCCGGGCCGGGGGAGGGATCTTCCGGCGCTTTAACATCCCATCAATCAATCGTAAGATTTATGGTGAACGGTTTGTTAAGGCTCGCGTTCTAGCCTGTCGGTCCGGCAGGTAGCCGGATCCGGGCCAAGTCGCCCGCTCATCGTAGCGTCGGTCGAGACATGATCGTTCGTCAATTCCTGCAGTGGCAACGTACGGCCTGCGCCGCCGAGCGTGCCGATGCGACCAGCGCGCTGGCGCGCGCCTTCCTTTATTCCAATCTCTCGCCGGACGACCGCGCCGCTGCCGAAGGCGCCTTGCTGATGCTGCTCGACGATCCTTCGCCGCTGGTGCGCGCGGCGCTCGCGCAGGCGCTGGCATCGAGCGAGCACGCCCCGCCGACCGTCATCCTGGCGCTCGCGGGCGACCAGCCCGAGATCGCCGGCTACGTGCTCGAGCATTCGCCGCTCCTGGTCGATGCCGATCTGGTCGATGCGGTCGCGACCTTCGGGCCGCGGGCGCAGCTCTCCATCGCGAGCCGCGCGGCATTGCCGCCGGCGGTATCGGCCGCCATCGCGGAAGTCGGCTCGCCCGAAGCCTGCCTGGTCCTCATCGAGAACGTGCCCGCCGAGATCGCGCCGTTCTCGCTCGATCGGATCGTGGAGCGCTTCGGTCATCTCGGCGCCATTCGCGAAGCCATGCTCGCCCGCCAAGATCTGCCCGCGCCAACGCGCCAGGGACTGGTCGCCAAGCTCGCGCAGGCGCTCGCCGGCTTCGTCACCGCGCGCGCCTGGCTGCAGGAGGACCGCGCGCAACGCATGGCCAAGGAGGCCTGCGAGAAGGCAACCGTCATTCTGGCCGCGGTCTCGCCGGGACATGAAATTCGGCCGCTGGTGCGCCATCTGCGCGAAAGCGGCCAGCTCACCGCCGGCTTGGTGCTGCGGGCGCTGCTCTCCGGCAATGTGGAATTGTTCGTGCAGGCGCTGGCGGAGCTCTCCGAGATGCCGCACATGCGCGTGAGCGCGCTCGTGCACGACAAGCGCGGCACTGGCTTTCGCGCCCTCTACCGCAAGGCTGGGCTGCCGGAATCGACCTATCCGGCGTTCTGCGAGGCGATCGCGGCCATGCGCGAGGGCGGCTTCGTGGGCAGTCCGCGCGGCGCCACCAATCTCAAGCGCCGCATGGTGGAGCGGGTGCTCACCCGTTGTGCGGAGCAATCGCTGGGCGACCTCGAGCCGCTGCTCACGCTGTTGCGGCGGTTCGCCGCCGAGGCGGCGCGCGAGGAAGCCAGAATGTTCTGTGATGATCTGGTGGCCAGCGACGCCGTCACGCCGCCCTATGAGCCGGCCCGCGCAGCAGCCTAGGCTATTTGCGTTGCCGCATCTTCCCGACGGAAAACCGGATTCCACCCCCGCCGGAGTTTATCATCGGGCCGGCCTTCGGCCGGACCCGTTGGCAGGGGCGGGCATTTTCCTGAAAATGCTCTGAGAGCGGCCGCCGCCTGTCAGGTCAGAACGAAGGGTCGCCGGGCGCGACCGGTGGTGACAGGATGTCCTTGAGCTCGTCCAGCCGATCGCGATTTTCATGGGCGAGGAATTCGTCGGTCACCTCACGCAGCCTGCGGGTGAGGATGGCAACCGTCTGCTCGGCGTCCGGCCGGCTACCTTCGCGGATGATCGCGCGCACCGCATCGACATGCTGGTCGACCAGCGTCATCGGGATCCGTCGCATATCGCGGGTGTGCTCGATCAGCCGGCACAGGCTTTCGGCCGGAACCGCGAGCCCGGGATAACCCAGGGTTTCGGCACCGCCCCTGATGTCGTGGGCCGCGAAGAACAAGACATCACGCGTTGCGGTGGTGAAGCCGGCGGTCTTGACCGCATTGCGCGCCCGATCAAGCCGTTCGCCCTCTTCCTCCATCCAGGTCGAGAACTCGCTGGACAGCCGTGCCAGCGCCTGCTCGGCGCGCGCCACCTGATCGTCGGCCCCGGACGCGACCGCATTGGACATGGCCCGCCGCAGCTTGTGAGGCGGCGAGATGAGCTCGTGGTCCGCATAGGTCGCCACTGAAGGCTTATCGGCGCGGGGGCGGGACATGGTCGTTCCTCCTGCTCAATTGTCGGCCGAAGAACGGTGCACGCGGTCGAGATCCACCCTGCCACCCTTGCGCCGCTCGGGCCCGGAATAGCCCGGCATAGTGTTGCGGCGCCGGTCGGGCCCGAAATAGCTCTTGGTCCTGATGTAGCGCCGCGGATTGGCGATCACATTGACGATCCGCCGGTGCAGCGCGTTGGCGGAAATCGGCTTGACCATGAACTCGGTCACGCCCGCGTCGCGCGCGTCCATCACGCGTTTGCGTTCGGAATGTCCGGTCAGCATGATGATGGGCGTGAACGGGCTGGCATTGGTATCCGGCTGCCGGATCATGCGGGCGAATTCCAGCCCGTCGAAGATCGGCATCGCCCAGTCGATGATCACGATGTCGGGCGTGTATTTGTTGAAAGCGTCGAGCCCGGCCGCGCCGTCCTCGGCTTCATGGACATCGCGCGATCCGAATCCCAGCAACAGCGCCCGCAGGATACGGCGCATGTGCGGATTGTCCTCGACCACGAGGAAGCGAAGCGCGCTGAAGTCGATTCGGATCATGCTGCGATCAATGGGGTGGACGCATGCCTGGAGCCCTGCAAAGCCCGAGACTATCGGGGCGCTGTTAACGAAGGCTTAAGCATACGCGAGCGCTATCATTTCCGTTCTTGCCCAATCCGGCATCTTGCCGGCTTAAGAAAAATTCACTCGTCGTCCGTATTTTCAACCTCAGGACTGCGGCGGCTCCGAAGGACGGCTGCCGGGCGGTGGCGGCGGGTTGCCGTCGCGCCCGCCGCGAAGGGAAACGTGACGTGGCAAGAGCCAGAGTGAGCGACGGTCTCGGAATGGGACCGGCCGAATGAGCCCGACCGATCCATCGGCATCGGCTGCCGGTCGCGGCGCAGGCGCGGTGCGGCCCACCGGCGCGCTCGTCGTCGGCGGCGCCCATGGCAGCCTGGCGCTCGCGCGCAGCCTGGGACGGCGCGGCATCCCGGTCTGGTACGTGACCGACGACCATCCGATCGCGCGCTATTCGCGCTATGCACAACGCAGCTTCGCCTGGGCCGGCCCGGATGACGAGGGCGCGGTCGAATTCCTCAGGCGTCTGGCGCACGAGCATCATCTGGACGGCTGGGTGCTGATCGCCGCCGGCGACGCAGAGCTGCGGCTGTTGTCGCAGCATCGTGCCGATCTCTCGACCGTCTTTCGCGTCACCGTTCCGCCCTGGGAGACGGTGCGCTTTACCCACGACAAGCGTCTCACCTATGAGCGCGCGGCCACGCTCGGCATCGACTATCCACGCGGCTACGCCGTGCGCGATCTGCAGGAGCTGGCGGAGCTCGATTGCCGTTTCCCGGTGGTCCTCAAGCCGACGGTGCGCGAGCAGAAAAACGTCTTCACCCGTGCCAAGGCCTGGCGCGTCGATGATCGGGCCGCGCTGCTGGCGCGCTACCGGCAGGCGGTCGCGCTGGTGGGCGAGCGCGCCATCGTGCTGCAGGAATTGATTCCGGGCGGCGGTGCGGCGCAGTTCTCCTACGCGGCGGTCTGGGATAAGGGAGCGCCGGTCGCCTCGCTGGTGGCGCGGCGCTCGCGGCAATATCCGATCGATTTCGGCTACACCAGCACCTTCGTGGAGACGGTCGAGCAGAACGAGGTGGAGGAGGCGGCCTGCCGCTTCTTGCAGTCGATCGACTACAGCGGGCTGGTCGAGGTCGAGTTCAAGCGCGATCGTCGCGACGGCCGCTTCAAGATCCTGGACGTCAACGCCCGGGCCTGGACATGGAATGCGCTGGGCTCGATCGCCGGCGTCGATTTCGGCCATGTGCTGTGGCGCCTGGCCATGGGCGAGACGATTGCGCCGATCCGCTGCCACGCCGAGGTCGCCTGGATGCACGGATCGCGCGACATCCTGGCCGCCGGCCTGGAGATGATCGCGGGCAATCTGTCGCTCGCCGACTATCTGCGCTCCTGGCGCAAGCCGCTGGTGTTCGCCGCCTTCGCCAAGGACGATCTGATGCCGGGCCTGGTCGACCTGCCGCTGGCCGGGGCGCGGGTGCTCGGCCGTTACCTGCCGAGCGCGGCGCGGCAGACGCGCGGGGCCGACGGTTCGCGCCTGCGACCCAGCCATTAGAAACCTCCGCTACGTTGGAAACGATAGCTTTGCCTCTCGCGCAGGCGAACTCCCTCGCCCCGAAGGGGGGAGGGTTGGGGGCTACGGACTTGGTTGTGTTACTCGCAGTCCTAAACTGGCTCGACGAACCGGTCATCGAAATCTTGATGGCCCGAGACCCCTCATCCCACCTTCTCCCCGCGCGAAGCCGGATAAATCCGACTTCGCCACCTAAACATGACCGGGCTCGGATGTATCCGACCTCGGTTGGGGAGAAGGAGTGAAACCCTGTGCCGGCCTTACCAACAAATATAGCATCTTGCGCCGCGATCGAAGATAACGTGCAACGCATTTTCGGATCCATTGTACCCGCCGTGAAGGAGACCCGCTCGTGCTGATCGATTGGCACACCCACATCCATAGTCCGGCGAACCAGGCCAAGCCGTATTGGCGCGGGCGCTGTCCGATGACGCTCGAGAACGTTCTGGCGGCCCATGCGCTCGCCGGCCTCGACAAGTCCGTAATCAGCAATGCCGGGCATTTCCTGCGGTTCTGCACGACGGTGAGCGAGACGGTGGCAGGGCTCGAGGATTCCAACCGCTACCTCGCCAAATGCCGTGATCTGCATCCCGACAAGCTGGTCGCGTTGGCGACCTGCGTTCCGGGTGGCGGCGACGAGTGCCTGCGCGAGCTCGAACGCGCCGTGAAGGACGACGATTGCCGCGGCGCCATCATCGGCTCGAGCCACCACGGACAGTATCCGGATGCCGACGCGGCCAAGCCGTTCTTCAAGCTGGTGACCGATCTCGACATTCCTGTGTTCGTTCATCCGGGCGATTCCACGACGCCGGCCACGACCGACTACCGGCTGGCCTCGAGCATCAGCCGGCCCGCCGACAACTGCCTGTCGCTCGCGCGGCTGATCGTGCGCGGCATCTTCGAGCAATTCCCCTCGCTCAAGCTGGTCGGCAGCCACCTCGGCGGCGGCATCTGCGAGGTCATCGGCCGGATGGATTATGCCTTCAACCTGCCGGAGTTCGCCTTCTTCCTCGGTCCCTACGAACCCATGCTGATCAAGCATCCGCCCAGTCACTATCTCAAGATGATGTATCTCGAATCGACGAGCTACACCCCGCTCGCCGCCGCCATGTGCCTGCGCACCGTCGGCGCCGACCGTTTCGTGTTCGGGACCGATTCGCCGCCGCTGATCCCGCTCAAGCGCGAAGGGCTCGAGATGATGGATCAGATCGGGATGACGCCGTCCGAGCGGGACAAGGTCATGGGCGGCAACGCGGCGCGGCTCCTGAAGCTGAATTAGAGTTTTCGCAGCGCCGTGGGCCGTCAAGCGGATGCCTTGTAAGGCCACCGCGATAAAACGTACAATCGCACGCCAAAACAACGGAGGAGCCCCCAATGAGACCAACGAAATACGCCTTGTCGATGGCTGCCCTGCTGCTGGCTACCGGCCCGCTGCAACCCGCTTTCGCCCAGAGCAATCCCGCCGACCTGGTCAAGCAGGCGGTCGCGGCGGAAGGCGGCGCCGATGCGTTGCGCGGATTGAAGAGCCTCGCCGTCAAGGGCGACGCCAAGTTCTGGGAGCCCGGCCAGTCGCTGGCGGCCGGCGGCGAGCCGCGCTTTCTGGGCGATGCGACCTTCGCGATAACCTGGGACCTCGCCAAAGGCGTGGCCCGTACCGACTGGGACCGCGACCAGAAATATCCCGAGCCGATCAAGCTGAAATATACCGAAACCCTGTTTCCCGCCTTCGGCGTCGTCACCGACCCCAAGGGCAGCCAGCCGATGTCGCGCAACCGCCTCGCCGCGCTCTTGCGCGAGCTCAAGCGGGCTTCGCCGCGGCTGTTGATCGATGCGACGGATGACCCGGGCAACGTGCGTGCCGCGGAGCCGCAACAGCTCGGCCAACGGTCGTTGCCGGCGGTCGCGTTCACCGACCAGGGTACCAATTTCACCATTCTGTTCGATCGCGAAACGCACCTGCCGGCGGCCATCCGCTCGCGGGACGACGACAATATCCACGGCGATTCGAATTATGATCTCGTTCTCGCCGACTGGAAGGCGGTCGGCGGCGCCAAGCTCGCCCAGTCGCTGTCGTATCAGATCAACGGCGTCGAGGTGGCCAAGCTCAATTATCGGGACGTCGCCGCGAATGCCGCGATTGCCGTCGACGCGTTTGCGGTGCCGGAAGCCGTGAAGGCGGTGGCCGGTCCGCCGGCCACCGGCAACGTGCCGTATCAATGGGTTCTGCGCCGGCTGTTCCTGACGCGCTACCTCGAGAGCGACAACGTCATCTACCCGACCGGCGGCGGCCTCAAGCTGGTCGAGCTCGCCCCCAATGTGCAGCATGTCGAGGGCGGAACCGCCAACAACCTGATCGTCGCCATGAAGGACTACCTGGTCATCTTCGACGCCCCCTATGGCGAGCTGCAATCGCGCTGGACCATCGATGCCGCGAAGGCCAAATACCCCGGCAAGCCGATCAAGTATCTGGTCCTCACACATCACCACATGGACCATACCGGCGGCATGCGGACCTTCGTGGCGGAGGGCGCGACCATCATCGTCCCGAGCCCCGACAAGGCCTACTTCGAGCAGGACGTCGCGGCGCCCCGTACGCTGGTGCCGGACGATCTGCAAAAGAAGCCGACGCCGGCGAACATCGTCGAGGTGAAGGACATGATGTCGCTGAAGGACGATACGGACGAGATCCGCATCTACAACATTACCAATCCGCACGTCCAAGGCATGTTCATCGGCCACGTGGTCAAGGCCAACGTGCTGTACGTCACCGACCTGATCTCGCCGCGCGGCACCATTGAGCGTTCCGCACAGACCGTGTCGGTCGGCGAGGCGGCGCGCAAATACGGCATCACCGGCGCCACCATCGCGGGAGGCCACGGCACCACCACCAAGGAAAGCGACATCGCGGCGGCGCTGGCGTCGAACTGAAGGCGGAGCGGGATCGACGTCCCGCAGCGTGCAGGGTGGGCAAAATCGCCTGCAGAGGGCGACGAGGTTGCGCCGGCCTCACTTGCGATTTTGCCCATGCGACCCGATGGAGAGAGCGCGGCGCGTGGGCATTGCGCGCGTCGCCGAATCGGTTCGGAAGCCCGGCAGAGCGCAATGCCCACCCTACAGCAACCGCTGTCTCAAAACCCGAATTGCTCGCGCACGATGCGCTCGTCGAGGTTGTGGCCGGGATCGAACAGCATGTGCATGCCGATGCCGTGGTCCATCTTGATGTCGACCGCCAGCACATCTCTCACCTCGTCGTGGTCGGCGACCGCCGCGACCGGGCGCTTTGCCGCTTCCAGGATCTCGACCCGCACCCGCGCGCCGTCGGGCAAGAGCGCGCCGCGCCAGCGCCGCGGCCGGAACGGGCTGATCGGGGTCAGCGCCATCAGCTGTGCGTTGATCGGGATGATCGGACCCTGGGCGGAGAGGTTGTAGGCGGTCGAGCCCGCCGGGGTCGCCAGCAGCACGCCGTCGGCGACCAGCTCGGCGAGGCGCTCCTTGCCGTCGATCAGGATGCGCAGGCGCGCCGCCTGATAGGCCTGACGAAACAGCGAGACCTCGTTGAAGGCATGAAAATCGCGGACGCTGCCGTCGTTCGCGTGGGCACGCATGAGCAGCGGGTGGATCACGGTGGTGCGGGCGGCGGTCAGACGCTCGCGCAAATGCTCCTCGTGGTACTCGTTCATCAGGAAACCGACGGTGCCGCGATGCATGCCGTAGATCGGCTTGCGAGAGCTCATGAACTCATGCAGGGTCTGCAGCATGAAGCCGTCGCCGCCGAGCGCGACGATGACGTCGGCCTGCGCGGGCGCGATATTGCCGTAGCGTTTGGAGAGCCGCTGCAGGGCCTCCTCGGCCTCGGCGATCGGCCCTGCCACGAAGGCGATGCGCTCGAAGCTCACGGGTTTGCTCGGCGCGCTTGATATCGCTTGGATGCACTTGGTTTCATGGGGCTCGCTTTTCTTCATGCTCTGGCCGGGCGAGGGGGGAGCGGCGCTTTCGAAAGGGACACGCCGACATGGAACGCGCGCTTCTCGTCTATACGACCTATCCCTCGATTGTCGAGGCGGAGCGGGCAGGGCGCTCCATCGTGGAGCAGCGCCTGGCCGCCTGCGTCAATATCCTCCCCGGCATGGTGTCGCACTATTGGTGGCAGGGGGCGATCGAGCGGGGCGAGGAGGTGGTGATGATCATCAAGACACGCGCCTCGCTCGCCGAGCGTGTCAGCGAAGCCGTGAAGGCCGACCATTCCTACACCACGCCCGCCATCATGGTAGTGCCGGTCGAGCAGGTCGATGCGCCCTATCTGGCTTGGTTGCTGGCGGAGACCGAGGCAGCCGCCGGGAAGGCGTGAACCCGTTGGCGCGCTCAGTCGCCAATATGAACGGCGGATGACGGTCGCCTGCAACGCACATTCATCGGGATGAACGAGCGGTATCGTCGCGCTTCAGAACCGGTTCAGTGCGCGTGATGCACAGTCTCGGCAGGATCGGCATTGGGCCGATCATCGAAGCCTGGTCCGCACTTCAGCCAGAGCGGACCTCTCCAAAGGACAATTCCATGATCCGGAAATTCGCAGTCGCGTTGATCGCGACCACAATGCTCGTGGCGCCGGCGCTTGCCGCCGATGCCGTGAAATCGACCCCGGCGGCGCCCGTGGCGGCAACCACCACCACCGCGGCTCCCGCGGTGACGCCGGCCTTCAAGGACGCGACCAAGACCGTCACCAAAACGGAGCACCGCAAGACCATCAAGGTCGCTCATCGCCATGTGCATCACCTGATGGTGGCCAAGAACCACAAGCCGGCAAGCCATGTGAAGACCGCGAAGGTGTCGAAGCCGGCCAAGACCGTGATGGCGCGCCCGGCGGCTTCGCCCGTGACGCTGTTCCCCTGGACGGCGCCCAAAACCGAGCATGTCAAGATCGAGCACGTCAAGACCACGCATGCCAAAACCGCGCATGCCAAAACCGAGCACCACAAGATCATCAAGGTCGCTCATCGCCACGTGCATCATCTGATGGTCGTCAAGACCCACGCGCCGGCAAGCCATGTGAAGACCGCGAAGATGTCGAAGCCGGCGATCAAGACCGTGACTGCGACCCGCTCGGTTTCGACCGCGACGCCGACCGCCTCCAAGCCGGTCGTGAAGGTCATCAAGGCCGACCGGGTCATCAAGAAGATCAAGGTGGCCAACCGTCATGGGCATCACCTGACGGTCGCCAAGAACCACAAGCCTGCAAGCCCGCTGAAGACCGTGAAGGTGTCGAAGCCGGTCAAGCACGCCGATGTGGTCAAGACGCAAGGGCTGGTCGCCCACGAGGTGAAGAGCAACAAGGTGATCGTGAACTGACGCCTCGTCGGCAGGAAACATCCCCCTGCGCCCAGACCGCATAGTCTGCGTACGGGTCTGGGTTGCGGCGGCCTGCGGTTGAACAAACCGCAGGCCGAGAACTCTTCGGGGTGGTCGTATTCGAGCACGATACGCCGGCGGCGGCGTGGATCGGGTCCGCCCGACACCCCCTAACAGCGCGCCGATGAGTTCGCTACCTCACGGGCGCCAAATTTACATCCTGGCCTCGCCCCGCTAGATTTGCCCCGCACGAAAGGATCCCTGCGTGGCGGCCGATTTGGAGCATTGCCGGAAGCGTCCAGCCGCGCCGGAGCGCGTGTGCCGCGCGGCCGCCGGGACCTGCGGATGAAGCCCGCGCCCTACGGCCCGTTTCCCCATATCTGCCGGGACGAGGGTGTGTGGAAGGCGACCGGTGCCGAGATCGCGCGGCATTATGCCGCCCAAGCCTATCCCCGGAGCGGGCCATGAACATGAACAGGCCCCGGCGGCTCAAGCATGCATTGTCGGGGTTGCTGGTTTCAGCAGCCGTCTCGGGTGTCGTGCCGGTACCGGCCGCGCGCGCCGAGACCATCACCATCGGTCTGGTCGGCGCGGTCTCGGCCACCCACTGGCCGATCTATGTGGGCCTCAAGCAGGGATTTTACGCGGCCAAGGACATCCAGCTCGCCACCGTGTTCACGCTCTCCAGCAACGCCTTGGTGCAGCAGCTCGCCGCCGGCTCGCTCGATGCCGCCCTGTCGACCGGCATCGTCGATCCGGTCTATGCCATCGACAAGGGCGCGCCGATCGCGGTGCTGCGCCTGGAGATGGTGTCGCCGCCCTATGCCTTGCTGGCCAAGCCCGCCATCGCGAGCATCAAGGCGCTCAAGGGCAAGACCATCATGGTGGATGGTCCCAAGGGCATCACGCGGCTCTATGTGGAGCGGATGCTGGCCGGCAACGGCATGAAGCCGGGGGACGTCGAGACCTTGTTCGCGGGCGCGACCACGGCGCGCTTCTCGGCGCTCTTGGCGGGCGCGATCGATGCCACCATTCTGCTGCCGCCGTTCAACTTCTTCGCCGAGTCGGCCGGGTTCCGGACCTTGGGCCTGTCGGTCGATTACACGCCCGAGCTGCCGTTCACCGGCGCGGTGGTCAATCGCAACTGGGCCATGACGCATCGGGCCACGCTCGAGCGGCTGATCGCGGTTCACAATCAGAGCATGGCGTGGTTTCTGGACCCGCGGAATCGCGAGCCGGCCATCGCCCTGATGGTCGAGGCCACGCGGCAGAAGCCGGAGGATGTCGCCAAGGCCTATGACTTTCTGCAATCCAGGAATTTCTTCGATGCGAGCGGGCAGGTGTCCCGGACCAAAATGAATGCCATGCTGGCCGCACTGCGGGAGCTCGGCGACATCTCGCCCGATCTCAATGTCGATCGCCTCATCCTGCCGGGCGTGACGCAGGTGACGGAGTGAACCGGAATGTCGGGAAACGGTGCATGACCGACCAAGCACACGGAGAGCGCACATGAAAAAGCGCCTGACCCGCAGGGGGTTTTCGAAGGCCGCGCTGGCGGCGACCTCCGTCGGCGCGCTCGCTTGCCTGCGCGCCGGACCGGCGCGGGCGCAGCCGGGCTATCCCACCCGTCCGGTGCGGGTGATCCTGCCGTTCGGGGCCGGTGGGCAGGCCGACATCACCTCGCGCCTGGTGGCCGAGCGGCTGAGCGAGAAGCTCGGCCAGCGCTTCGTGATCGAGAACCAGCCCGGTCCCGGCGGCATCGTGGCGGCGCGTTCCGTGCTGTCGGCCGCCCCCGACGGCTATACGCTCGGGCTTGCCACCAACGGCACCTCGATCAGCGTGGCGATCTACAACGCGCTGCCGTTCGATCCGGTGAAGGACTTCGCCACCATCTCCACGCTCGGCTATTTCGATCTCCTGTTCGCCACCAATTCCGAATCGCCGTTCGCCACCTTGCCGGACTTCATCAAGGCGGCGCGCGAGCAGCCCGGCAAGCTCAATATCGGGACTATCGCGATCGGCAGCACCCAGGAGCTCGGTGCCGAGCTGTTCAAGGCCTCCGGCAAGCTCGATGTCCAGATCGTGCCCTATCGCGGCACCCCCGACGTCATCGTCGGGCTCATCCGCAACGACATTCAGCTCATGGTCGACTTCTATGCCCCGATGGAATCCGCGCTGGAGCAGAACCGCATCCGCGCCGTGGCGACCTCGGGAATGATGCGCACCGAATATCTGTCGGCGGTGCCGGTGGTCGGCGAAGCCGGCGTTCCGGGCTACGAGGTGACGGCCTGGAACGGATTGTTCGCTCCGAGCAAGACCCCTGCGGCGATCGTCGAGCTCTTGAACCGCGCGGTGCGGGACATCCTGGCGCTGCCCGACATCAAGTCGCGCTTCGCCATGCTCGGCATCGAAGCCAAGGCCAGCACGCCGGAGGAGCTCAAGTCCCGGATGCAGGGCGACGTCGGCAAATGGGCGGCGGTGATCGCGCGCGCCGGCATTCCCAAGCAATAGAGCGTTTTCAGGACTCGGTTTTCCGTTCCGAAAGCGGACAACGTAAAAATGAGTGGACCCGACCCCATGCCGGTGATCATGCGGCTCTACGAAGACGTCCTCTCCAACGCCGCCGTGCCTGTGGCGCTGCCGGCGCTGCCGCGCTTGATCTTCATCGTGCACGGCACGGCCACGATCGAGGGCCAGGTCACGAGCGACGGCGAGGCGTGGCACGGGGAGGGGGCGGCGACGGTGATCCCCGGCAGCGATGGCGCCACCTGCTGGCGCTTCGAGCTCGCGCCCGCAGACGCGGCCGACGGCGGCATTGTGGGAAACGGCGTGAGCTCGCGGCAGAAGCTCGTGGCCTGCGCCGAAACGCTGCCGGCCGGGGATCTGCTGCTGCGCGGCGACAGCGTGGCGTTTCCGCCCGGCGGTTGCGCCTTCCTGCATCGGCATCAAGGTCCCGGCATTCGTTGCCTCATCGATGGCGGCATCCGGATCGATACCCACGGTGCCTCCACCAGCTACGGCCCGGGCGGCGCCTGGTACGAGAGCGGACCGGAGCCGGTGTTCGCGCAAGGCGCGCCCGACCGCGCCACCCGGTTCATCCGCATGATGATCCTGCCGCGCGCGCTCCTCGGCAAAAGCTCGATCGAATATCTCAATGCGGACGACACGGCGCGGCCCAAGTCGCAGTCCTACAAAGGGTTCGCGGACGTGCCAATCAGGTTTCGAGCGGCGACGACGGCTTAATGCCTTAGGGGGCGCCCCTTAGCCCGTCGAAGACGGGCGTAAACGCCCTGGTGATGGACGCCCGCCGTGATGGCGCCAAGAACGCGACCAAGCAGGCGGCCATGAGGGCCGCCGCTGCGGAAATTTTGTGACGCAAGACCAACAATGACAGGGGAGGGAAGCCCATGATGAATTCCGCGATATTGTCGCGCCGCGCGCTGCTGGCCGGGACCGGCGCCGCGCTGGTGGCGGCGCCGGCCGCCCCCGCGCTCGCCGACTGGGAGCCGAGCCAGCGCTACCCGGATCCCGCCATCGAGGTGCTCGATCCCAAGTTCGAGCGGCTGCACATTTTCGACGCCGCGGTCGAGCGGCTCGCCACCGGCATGCGCTGGAGCGAGGGGCCGGTCTGGTTCGGCGACGGCCGTTATCTGTTGTGGAGCGACATTCCCAACAACCGGATCATGAAATACGAGGAATCGACCGGCCAGGTGAGCGTGTTCCGCCAGCCCTCGAACTACAGCAACGGCAATTGCCGTGATCGGCAGGGCCGGCTGATCAGCTGCGAGCACGGCACGCGGCGCGTGAGCCGCACCGAATATGACGGCACCATCACCACGGTGTGCGACCGCTACGATGGCAAGCGGCTCAACTCGCCCAACGACGTGACGACACATTCCGACGGCTCGGTCTGGTTCACCGATCCGCCCTTCGGCATCGCCGGCAACTACATCGGCGACCAACAGCCGGAGGAATTGCCGTCCTATGTGTATCGCGTCGATCCGAGCGGAAAGGTGGCGGTGGTGGCTGACGATTTCGTGCGGCCCAACGGCATCTGCTTCTCGCCCGACGAGAAGCGCCTCTACATCGTCGAATCGCGCGGCAATCCCAACCGCCTGATCAAGGTCTATGACGTGGTCGATGGCGGCACCAGGCTCGCCAACGGCCGGGTGTTCGTGGACGCCGGCCCCGGCACGCCCGACGGTTTCCGCTGCGACATCGCCGGCAATCTCTGGTGCGGCTGGGGCACCGGACGCGAGGAGCTCGATGGCGTCATGGTGTTCTCGCCCGAAGGCAAGCCGATCCTGCGTATCCGCCTGCCCGAGGTCTGCGCCAACGTCTGCTTCGGCGGTGCCAAGCGCAACCGGCTGTTCATGGCGGCCGGGCGGTCGCTCTATTCGCTCTACGTGCAGACCCAGGGTGCGCGGGTGTGGTGAGGCAGCAGGCCGGATGGAGCGAAGCGAAATCCGGGAACGCCGCTCCCGCATTACGCCTGCGCTTCATGCTGGCTGCAAAGGCTGCCACCGAAAGCTTGAAGTCTGGTTGCCTGAAAATACAATCCGGATACAGAGAGCCGCGGCTGCGAAGCGTGCCGGAGCCATGCCGCCGGCGGATGGCTGGAGCCCGAAGTCTCCTGGACTCATTGTAAACAACAATGAAAAATCAGGCGGGCTCCATGGCCGCGCCATTGAAAATACAATTCGAAAGCAATGGATCGGCGTCATGGTGGCCTCGAAGCCTTGCAGCGTCCGCGGGGCCGGCGAATTTGCACGCACTTGTAGGGCGCAATCGCTTTATTGCGCCAATCGACCGCGACCCGCGCCGTACCTTTAGGTTCAGGCGCAAACGGCTGCGCGGAGCGGCGCAATAAAGCGATTGCGCCCTACGACCCACACTTCGTGAGTTTCAATTTCACGAATGCAGTGATTTGAGCGGTCGGGTCAAGCCTCCTTCTCACTGCGCCTGTGCCTGCCTCGAGTTCGGCGCCGACGTCTGCCTCGGCGACGCCAAGCGCAACCGGCTGTTCATGGTGGCCGGCCGTTCGCTCTGCGCGCAGACGTAGAGCGCGCGGTTGTGGCGAGGCGGCGCAGGGTATCGCTTCGGTATCGCCTGGAGGGTTGCCGGGCGCACCGGGTCGGGACAAGATGAGGTTCAAACGCGCCGCTATCCGGGAAATGCCGGCAAAAAGGGAAATCCGTCATGAATGATCGCCGGCCTCTTTCGTTGTTCGTCCTCTCGCTCGCCGCCAGCGCGTTGCTGGCGAACGCGGCCGCCGCGCAGGTGCCGGATGCCATTGCGGCGCGGGGCGAAACCGTGGTGGCGACCTTCCACGCCGAGGGCGCGCAGGTCTACGACTGCAAGGCCGACGCGAGCGGCAAGCTCGCCTGGCAGTTCCGCGAGCCGATCGCGACGCTCTTGCGCGACGGCATGACGGTCGGCCGTCATTATGCCGGGCCCAATTGGGAAGCGAGCGACGGCAGCGTCGTCACCGGAAAGGCGGTCGCCAACGTGCCGGGCACGACCCCGAGCGACATTCCCTGGCTCAAGCTCGACGTGGTCGCCAAGCGCGGCAGCGGCGCGCTATCGGGTGTGACCACGGTGCAGCGCACCAACACCCACGGCGGCGTGGCGAACGGGCTGTGCGACAAGGCGGGCACGTTCTACAGCGTGCCGTATTCGGCGGATTACGTGTTCCTGCGCAAGGGGTCGTGAGCGGTGAGAAACTTTGACTGCCGAACGCAGGTGCGAGCTTAAGAGCCTGATACGCTCGCTGCTGCTCACCGCGGCTGCGAACCTTCCTTCTGCCAGCGCACCCGACTTTGCGTGAGCCCCAGCGACACCAGCATGGCGGCCATCTTGATCGGCGCCCCGATGCCTTCCACCACCGGCACGCCGAGCTCGGCCGTCAGCCATTGCGGCTTCATCTGCACCGGGCATTGGGTGATGCCTTGCGCGATGATGACGTCGGCGCCGTCCTCATCGATCAGCGCGCGCGCCGCCGCAAGGAACGACTCCACCATCTTGTCGCGGTTCTGCGCGATGTGCTGGAGATAGAAGCCGCTGGCGCGCCGTCCGGCGATGAAGGATTCCATCCCATAGGCGCGGGTCTGCGCGCGATGACGCGGGATCGCGGAGGGATGATAGCAGACCACCCCGAACCGCTCGCCCACCTGGGCGGCCACATGCAGCACGGCCTGCAGCGGCGCCACCACCGGGATGTCGACCGCCGAGCGCCCGCCGTCGACCCCGAGATCGAGCATGCCGAGCGGCACCACCGCATCGTAGCCGTCGCGCTGCGCGCGGCGGAACGCGTCATGGAAGAGCGGCGCCGCCGCCTGGATCTCGGCCGGCCCGAGCCCATCGAACGGCCGCGCCGCGACCGAAACGATGCCGACCTCCACATCGGCCGAGGCATAGGTCCGGGCCGCATCCTCGCGCAGCCGGCGCTGCTCGGGCGGGTAATCGCCGATCACGAACGCAACCCGGATCATTTGGATGGTCTCCCCGCCTCGAGTGCCGGCGCCCGGTCGGACGAACCAAAGTCGAGCGGAATGATCGTGGCTCTGGCGGCCGCGTAGGGCGTATTCTGGCATACGGGGAGGGGATCTGCCATCGTCCGCCGATTTCAGATCTTCAAGCCGAGGCCCTCAGGCGGCGATCAGTGGCGCCCCGAAGCCGGTCCCGACCATTTCCCCACGCAGTACATTGTGATGATCGGGACCGTACCTCCCATTCGCGAGAGGCATCGGCATATTATGTTCTCTTGCAGCCGGGTGGCCGACGATCAGATTTTAACTTTAACGCGCGTGCCGCAGCGTCGCGACCGTCAGTCCGATGGGGTGTGACTTTTGCGCACAAACGAGCCGAAGCATGAGTTGTTTCAATTTCGGTGGCGGCAGGCTTTCTTAAAATCACAAGCCAGGAAGAGGATATTTCCGTTGCCGCACGGAAGGCCTTGACAACTGTCAAGGCGGCCTTTTCATCTTTTAATAACCTTATCACTTTAGTCTCACGAGCGTTCCTATTGTGGCTTGCGTACAAAGAGCCTCGGCTGGTCGCGTCTGGCCGAGGCTCTTTGATCTTGCAGGGGGGGATGCGAATGCAGATTGAGCATGATCGCGCCACGGATTTTACCTGCGCCCATTGCGGTGCGGTCTATGAAATGTCGCAGACCCCGGCGCACGATACCGGATCTGCAGCATGCGAAGTCTGCAACATGGTTTTGATGAAATGGGTCGATGCGCCCATTCCATTGTTTCGAGCGAAAAACAGTATTGACGACGCGAGGCGCCGCTATTTTTTCCTTGGCCCGGACTCGACCGACCGGCGGATGGCATCCTGAACAACCTAGCCCCGGTGAGGGGACCGGCGACGAGTCTCAGGGCAGTGAGACTTGGTTCTGGGCGTGTCGTTCCAGCTCACCGACCGCAAGAGCTACGGATACGCGAGCGCGCTCGAGGAGGCCAAGGCGCCGCTCCGGAAGGAATATCTTACCTGGAAGGGAACGGACGAAGGCCGCGCCGGTTGAGTCCCCGGACGGCGAAGCCCCTGATCCCCCCTCATGCTTCCCGTCTGGGGAGCCCTGCCGTCCGAGCGACTGGCGGGGCCTTCCTCATGTACGCTTCCGCTTCGCCATGCGCCGCACCGATGCTGCGGCCGTTTCGGGATTCCGCGCTCGATCCGGTCGAGCATGCGGCCGATCGCCGACGGTGGGGTCAGCGTCGCGGTGGCTGCGTACCTCGTTGCCTGGCGCATGCGAGAGATGCTCATTGCGAACTTGGAATTGTGATCGATTGCGAACACGATACGCGAAGGTTCGAACAACAACGAAGCGAGCCTTTATGGTCGATAAGATGAAAACATGGCGCGTTCTCCACGTCAGGCATGCTCTTGCGCAAGAAATCGGATTGGTGACGGCGCCCACCCAAGAGACGGCCATCGCAATCGCGATTGACGCATTTGATATCAGCGACTGCAAAGAGCAAAGGGAGTTAGTCGCGCAGCCGAGCCAACTCCCGCCGACGGAACCAACG
>DASZKX010000216.1:0-12167 GCA_035552735.1 Xanthobacteraceae bacterium | reverse complement strand
CCCGCCACATTTGTTCCATTACCCGCTTCCCGATGTCGCGGCGGCAGGGGCGGTTATCCGTTGCGCGGGTCGCCGTGCGTGATGTAAAGCCAAAGCGCAGCCTTGGATGGACATCTCGGTCGGCTTCCGGCGCGGCCACCGGAATGCGAATGTCGCGCCGACGATCTTGATATCATGACTTTATGGTTCATGTTCGCGCTGATGACCGCGATGGCGATCTTCGCCGTCCTGTGGCCGCTTGCGCGCAGCAAGGGGATGCTGCGGTCCGGGAGCGACCTCGCGGTCTATCGCGATCAGCTCGATGAGATCGTGCGTGACCGGGCGGCGGGACAGATCGGCGACGTGGAGGCCGAGGCCGCCAAGGTCGAGGTGTCGCGCCGGCTGATCGGGGCGGCGGACGCGCAGGCCGCAACGCCCGGACCGCTGCCGTCGGCGACCGCCCTTTGGCATCGGCGCCTGGTCGCCGTCATCGCGCTCGTGATGCTGCCCCTGGGCGCGGGCGGGCTCTACCTCAAGGTGGGATCGCCGGATCTGCCGGGCCAGCCGCTGTCGGGGCGCGCCTCGGATGCGCAGAACCAATCGATCGACCATCTGGTGGCGCAGGTCGAGGGGCATCTGGAGGCCAATCCGCAGGATGCCCGCGGCTGGGAGGTGATCGCCCCGGTCTATCTGCGGCTCGGCCGTTTCGACGATGCCGTCAAGGCGCGCCGCAACCTGCTGCGCCTGACCGGCGAGACCGCCGAGCGGCAATCCGACCTGGGCGAGGCCCTGGTGGGTACCGCCAACGGCATCGTCACGGCCGAGGCGAAGCAGGCGTTCGAACGGGCGGTTGCGCTCGATCCGCAGGACGTGAAGGGACGCTACTTTCTCGGGCTGGCGGCCGAGCAGGATGGCCGCAAGGCCGATGCCGTATCGATCTGGCGCTCGATGGTGACGGAGGCGCCCGCAGGTGCCGACTGGCTCGGCTTCGTGCGCGGCGAGCTCGCCCGGCTCGAAACCGGCGGACCGGGGCCGCAGGCCATCGGTCCGCGGCCGGAAGATGTCGCGGCGGCGGCCGATCTCGGCCCCGAGCAGCGCATGACCATGATCCGCGGCATGGTCGACAAGCTGTCCGATCGCCTGCACAAGGACGGGACCGATCTCGAGGGGTGGCTGCGGCTGGTGCGCTCCTATATGGTGCTCGGCGAACGCGACAAGGCGCGCGCCGCGGTCGGTGACGCGCGCCACGCGCTGGAGGGCGATCCCGAGAAGCTTCGCCAGATCAATCAACTGGTCAAGGGATTGGGCCTCGAGGGTTGAATACGGTCGAGAAGGGCGCGATGACCCGCAAACGACGACGCTTGATACTGATCGGCTCGGCGCTCGGCGTGCTGGCGGTGGCGGTCGCTCTGGTGCTGAGCGCGCTCAAGGAGTCGATCGTCTTCTTCAACTCGCCCACCGATGTCGTTGAAAAGCATGTCGCGCCCGGCAGCCGGATCAGGCTCGGCGGTTTGGTCAAGCCCGGCAGCATCGTGCGCGGCAGCGATCTCGCGGTGCGTTTCGACGTGACCGACGGCGAGAATACGATACCGGTCGCCTATCAGGGCCTGTTGCCTGATCTGTTCCGCGAGGGCCAAGGCGTGGTCACCGAGGGGGTGGTCGAGCCGTCGGGCGCGTTCAAGGCCGACAGCGTGCTCGCCAAGCATGACGAGAACTACATGCCCAAGGAAGTGGCCGACGCCTTGAAGCGCTCGGGCCACTGGAAGGAAGAATACGGACAGAAAGTCGGTTCGGCTCCGCAGGGAAGGACACAATGATGGAGGCCATCGTGATGGACGACATCGTGATGCAATCTCGGCATCGATCCTCGGCATCGATCCTCGCCTGCCGCCGGCGGAGTCTTCAGACGGGCAACAGCGCCGGTCGCGGGAGCATGGCGTCATGATCGCCGAGCTCGGTCACTTCGCGCTCGTCCTGGCGCTGGCTCTGGCGCTGATCCAGGCCACCGTCCCGATGTTCGGCGCGCGTCGCAACGATCCGCTGCTCATGGGCGTGGCCGGCACCACCGCGATCGGGCAGTTCTGCTTCGTGGCACTCTCGTTCGGGGCGCTGGTGGCCTGCTACGTGCAGTCCGATTTCTCTGTCCTGACGGTGTTCGAGAACTCCCATTCGCAGATGCCGCTCATCTACAAGATCACCAGCACCTGGGGAAACCATGAAGGCTCCATGCTGCTGTGGGTCCTCATCCTGGCGCTGTTCGGCGCCATGGTGGCGGTCTTCGGCGGCAATCTGCCGGCGCGGCTGCGCGCCAACGTGCTCGGCGTGCAGTCCTGGATCGCGGTCGCGTTCGACCTTTTCATCCTGTTGACCTCCAACCCGTTCCTGCGCATCGCCGATGCCCCGCTCGAGGGCCGCGATCTCAACCCGCTGCTGCAGGATCTCGGCCTCGCCATCCATCCGCCGATGCTCTATCTCGGCTACGTCGGCTTCTCGATCACCTTCTCGTTCGCGATCGCCGCGCTCATCGACGGACGCGTGGATGCGGCTTGGGCCCGCTGGGTGCGGCCATGGGCGCTGCTGGCGTGGACGTTCCTGACGCTCGGCATCGCGATGGGCTCGTATTGGGCCTATTACACCTTGGGCTGGGGCGGATGGTGGTTCTGGGATCCGGTAGAGAACGCCTCGCTGATGCCGTGGCTGGCCGGCACCGCGCTGCTTCATTCCGCGCTGGTGATGGAGAAGCGCAACGCCCTCAAGGTATGGACCATACTGCTCGCCATCCTGGCCTTCTCGCTGTCGTTGATCGGCACCTTCCTGGTGCGCTCCGGCGTGCTCACCTCGGTGCACGCCTTCGCCAGCGACCCGACGCGCGGCATCTTCATCCTCGGGATCCTGACGCTGTTCATCGGCGGCGCGCTGGCGCTGTTCGCGTGGCGGGCGCCGATGTTGAAGCAGGGCGGCCTGTTCGCCCCGGTCTCGCGCGAAGGCGCGCTCGTGCTCAACAACCTGTTCCTGGTGACCGCCTGCGCGACGGTGTTCGTGGGCACGCTTTATCCGCTGGCGCTGGAAGTCCTGACCGGGGAGAAGATCTCGGTCGGCGCGCCGTTCTTCAGCGCGACCTTCGCGCCCTTGTTCATTCCCCTGATGCTGGCGGTGCCGTTCGGTCCGCTGATGGCATGGAAGCGCGGCGACCTGCTCGGCGTCGCCCAACGCCTGCTCGGCGCGGCCGCGATCGCCGTGATCGGCATCGCGGTCACATTCGCGGTGGAAGGCGGCGGACCGATCCTGGTGCCGTTCGCCATCGGGCTGGCGCTCTACCTGCTGGCCGGGGCGGCGACCGACCTGATCGAGCGCACCGGTCTCCTCAAAGTGCCGGTGCGCACCGCGCTGGCGCGTGCCCGCGGGCTGCCGCGCTCGGCCTGGGGCACCGCGTTCGCCCATGCCGGGCTCGCCGTCACGCTGCTCGGTATCATCGGCGAGACCCAGTGGGGCGCCGAGCGGATCGCCGAGATCAAGCCCGGACAGGTGCTGTCCATCCACCGCTACGACTTCCAATTCGATGGCATGACCAATCGCCAAGGTCCCAACTATCACGAGCTGGCCGCCCATTTTACCATCCATCACGCCGGCGATTTCGTCGGTGTCATGGAGCCCTCAAAACGCAGCTTCCCGTCGCGCGGAACCGATACCAGCGAAGCCGCCCTGATGACGCGCGGCTTCGCCCAGCTCTATCTGTCGCTCGGCGATACTTCGCCCGACGGCTCGATCGCGGTGCGTCTGTACTATAAGCCGCTGGTGCTGCTGATCTGGCTCGGCGCCGTGGTGATGGCCTTCGGCGGCGCGCTCTCGCTGTCCGACCGGCGCCTGCGGGTTGGCGCGCCGACGCCGGCGCGCGCCAAGGCCGCCGCGATGCAGCCGGCGGAGTAGCGCGCATGCGGCTGCTGCGGCACCTTTTGCTGGTCCTGACGCTGCTGGCGCCGGCCGGCGCATGGGCGGTGCAGCCGGACGAGGTGCTGTCCGATCCGGCGCTCGAAGCGCGCGCGCGCGTGCTTTCCAAGGAGCTGCGCTGCATGGTCTGCCAGAATCAGTCGATCGACGATTCGGCGGCGCCGCTCGCGCGCGACCTGCGCCTCCTGGTGCGCGAGCGCCTGACCGGCGGCGACAGCGATCAGCAGGTGCTCGATTTTCTGGTGGCCCGCTACGGCGAGTTCGTGCTGCTCAAGCCGCGCTTCGCCTGGCACACCGCGCTGCTCTGGCTCGGGCCGCCTGGCGTTCTGGTCGGGGGCGGACTCGTGCTGCTGTGGGTCGTCTGGCGCCGCCGCCGGTCCGGCGGCGCGTCGGCCGGGCCTGAGGTCGATGCCCTGACGCCCGCCGAAGAGGCGCGACTCGCCCGGCTCATGCAACCCGGCGAGCGCTGAATTTTGCAACCCGGCGAGCGCTGAATTTTGGCGCGCCGTGCTTAGTATCTGGTGCGACATTCTTATATAAATCATTGTTATTATTATATTAATTTAGGCACAGCCGGCAACCTTACCAAACTTTAATTCCACCGACAGGACCCGGTAAGGCAGTCCTCCTCATCCTGCCGGGCGAATGGTGCCGCGCTCTTGATGCCAGGCACCGCGTCCTTCAAAGATCGGGAGACATCCTCATGAACGAGAGCGCAAATCCGGTTCGGAACGCGCGCGCTCGGTCCGCACGCCGAATAGCACTGCTGGCCGGCGTCGCCGGGCTGGGCGTGAGCGTGTTGTTTGCGGGCACGGGCTTCAATCTGAATTCGAGCCTCGGCTCGCTCAGCGAGGCGGCGCAAGCCCAGGGCCTGCAGCGGCCGGTCGGGTTCGCCGATATCGTCGAGAAGGTGAAGCCCGCCGTCGTCTCGGTGCGCGTCAAACTGGACGGCGGCCCGAGAATAACCGGCTTCGAAGGCGAATTGCCGTTCCCCAAGGGCTCGCCGATGGATCGCTTCTTCCGTCAGTTCGGCGCGCCCGACGAGGGCGATCAGGGCAACCAAGGACCTCAAGGCAATCAGGGACCTCAGGGCCGTCAAGGCGCCCCCGGCGGCCGCAACATGATCACCGGCCAGGGTTCCGGCTTCTTCATCTCCGGCGACGGTTATGCGGTCACCAACAATCACGTGGTCGACAAGGCCGAGAACGTCCAGGTCACCACCGACGACGGCAAGATCTATCAGGCCAAGGTGATCGGCACCGATCCGCGCAGCGATCTCGCTCTCATCAAGGTCGACGGCCGCAGCGATTTTCCCTTTGTGAAATTCGCCGACGGCAATCCCCGCATCGGCGATTGGGTGCTGGCGGTCGGCAATCCGTTCGGTCTCGGCGGCACCGTCACGGCCGGCATCGTCTCGGCGCGCGGCCGCGATATCGGCAACGGCCCCTATGACGACTTCATCCAGATCGACGCGCCCGTCAACAAGGGCAATTCCGGCGGCCCGACCTTCGACGTCGACGGCAACGTGATCGGGGTGAACACCGCGATCTTCTCGCCTTCCGGCGGCTCGGTGGGTATCGCCTTCGCGATCCCGGCCGACACCGTGAAGAAGGTGGTCTCCCAGCTCAAGGACAAGGGCTCGGTGACGCGCGGCTGGATCGGGGTGCAGATCCAATCGGTGACGCCCGAGATCGCCGACAGCCTGGGCCTCACGAGCGCGGCGGGTGCGCTCGTGGCCGAGCCCCAGTCGGGCGGTCCGGCCGCCAAGGCCGGCATCGAGGCCGGCGACATCATCACCGCGGTGAACGGCACCACCATCAAAGATGCCCGCGAGCTCGCCCGCCAGATCGGCGGCCTGCCGCCCGGCGCCTCGGTGAAGCTGTCCATCCTGCACAAGGGCGCCGAGAAATCGGTCGCGCTGACGCTCGGCCAGCTGCCCAACGAGCGCGAGGCCCGCGCCGACACCGGCACCAACAATGATGCGGCCGGGACCGATGTCCCGCGGCTCGGTCTGACGCTGGCTCCCGCCGGGCAGGTGGCGGGCAGCGGTAATGAAGGTGTGGTGGTCACCAATGTCGATCCCAACGGGGTCGCCGCCGACCATGGCTTCAAGACCGGCGACGTCATCCTCGACGTCGGCGGCAAGAAAGTCGGCAATCCGAATGAGGTGCGCGATGCCATTCGGGAGGCGCAAAAGGATGGCAAGCGCACGGTGCTGATGCGGGTGAAGTCCGGCGGCGAGGGCACCAAATTCGTCGCACTTCGGCTCGGCAAGGCTTGAGCGACAAGGCTCGAGCGACAAGGCTTGAACGAATGGGGCGTACCGCTGGCATCTGTCGCCCCCGCTGGCGGTCCGAACCAGGGGACAGGCTTCGGCCTGTCCCCACCTAATCGGACCTTGCTTTGACCCGGCATCCGTCGCCCCCGCCGGGAAGGAGCAGGTGGAGGGGCGGTGGGGTCAAACCCGCCGCCCCTCGCGCATTCAAGGCCCCGCCGCCGCCATGACCCGCCCGGGCGGATCCTCCAGGGAGGTCTTTTAAGATATCGCCGGCATGCTTACGTCGGCATAGATTGGTGCGGCTTACGCCGGGGTGTCGGCGGCCGCGAACCGATCGGGTCAACAACCGGGCCACCAACCGGGTCATCATGCGACTTCTCATCATCGAAGACGATCGCGATGCAGCCGACTATCTGGCCAAGGCGTTCCGCGAGGTGGGCCACGTCGCCGACCTCGCGGCCGACGGCGAGGAGGGGCTCGCCCATGCGATCGACGGCCAATACGACGTCCTGATCGTCGACCGCATGCTGCCCAAGCTCGATGGGCTCTCCATCATCGGCACGCTGCGCAGCAAGGGGGTCGAGACCCCCGCGCTGATCCTCTCCGCTCTCGGCCAGGTCGATGATCGGGTCAAGGGCTTGCGCGCCGGGGGGGACGACTACCTGTCCAAGCCCTACTCGTTCTCGGAATTGCTCGCGCGCACCGAGGTGCTGGCGCGCCGCCACGGCGGTCGCGAGGAGATGGTCTACCGCGTCGGCGATCTCGAGCTCGACCGGCTGTCGCATCGGGTGACGCGCGCCGAGGGCGAGATCGTGCTGCAGCCGCGCGAATTCCGTTTGCTCGAATATCTCATGAAGCATGCCGGCCAGGTGGTGACCCGCACGATGCTGCTCGAGAACGTCTGGGACTACCACTTCGACCCGCAGACCAACGTCATCGACGTCCACATTTCGCGATTGCGCTCGAAGATCGACAAGGGATTTGCCCAGCCGTTGCTGCACACCGTGCGCGGCGCAGGATACATGATCCGTGACAGCAAATGACGTCGTCCTGGCCCGCGCGAGCGAGGTCGCCGCAAAGCCGCCGCTCGAGCATCCGCTCGAGCGCAAAGGCGCTGACGGCGGCGGTGTCGCCCAATCGTGGCTCGCCCGCAAGACGGCCGAGCGCATGGCGGCGCTGGGCAAACTGCTGCGCACCACGGCGTTCAAGCTGACGCTGGTCTATTTGATCGTATTTGCGCTATTCGCGGCGTTCCTCCTCGGCTATTTCGCCTGGAATACGCGCCGGCTGATCAACGAGCAGATTACCGAGACGGTCGATGCCGAGATCCAGGGCCTCGGCGATCAATATCGCCAGGGCGGCATCCGCCGTCTGGTCTTCGCCATCGAGGCGCGCGCGCGCCGGCCCGGCTCCAGCCTCTATCTTCTCACCACCGCGGCCGGCGAGGGCGTAGCCGGCAATGTCGGCTCGCTGGCGACCGGGATCCTCGACAATCCGGGCTGGTTCGAGACCATCTATCGCCGGGTCGACGAGCAGGATGCCACCGATCACCGCGCCCTGGTGCGCGTCGACCAGCTGCCGGGCGGCTTCCACCTGTTGGTCGGACGCGATCTCGAGGAACGCGAGCGTTTATATGACGTGGTGCTGGCGGCCGGCCGCTGGTCGGTGGCGATCGTGGTCGTTATGGGTTTCGCCGGCGGCTTCTTCGTGGCGCGCCGCGTGCTCACGCGAATCGATGCGATGACGCGCACGACGCACACCATTATGCAGGGCGACCTGCACGAACGACTGCCGGTGGTCGGCACCGGCGATGAGCTCGACCGTCTGGCGATCAATCTCAATGCCATGCTGGAGCGTATCGAGGCGCTCATGCGCGGCCTCAAGGAGGTCTCCGACAATATCGCGCACGATCTCAAGACTCCGCTGACGCGGATGCGCAACCGCTGCGAGGAGGCGCTGCGGGCCGCGCAGAGCGAAACCCAGTACCGCGAAGCGCTGCAGGGCACGATCGAGGAATCGGAGGCGCTGATCACCACCTTCAGCGCGCTCTTGACGATCGCGCGCGCCGAATCGGGCCAGGCCCGCGACGACATGGTCGCCTTCGACGCCGCCGAGATCGTGCGCGGCATCGGCGAGCTCTATGAACCCTTGGCCGACGACAAGGGACTTGGCCTCAAGGTCGAAGCCGGAACGCCGACATGGGTGCGCGGAAACCGCGAATTGATCAGCCAGGCGCTCGCCAACCTGGTCGACAACGCCATCAAGTACGGAGCGTCCGCAGGCGGCGGACCCAACGGCCACCCGGCCGAGATCGTGCTCAAGGCAGCGGACCGGGGCGATCGCACCCTGCTCTCGGTCGCCGACGGCGGTCCCGGCATCGCGGAATCCGATCGCGCGCGCGTGCTCGAGCGCTTCGTGCGGCTCGAGCAGAGCCGCTCGGAGCCGGGTTCCGGCCTGGGGCTGAGCCTGGCGTCGGCGATCGCGCGGCTGCACGGCGGCGAGCTCGTCCTGGAGGACAATCATCCGGGCCTGGTGAGCGCGCTTTCGCTGCCGCGGTTGCCGCCGCCCGGCTGACGAACGCGGCACAACGGCTGGCGTCGCCGGCTTGCGGCCGGGCTGAAACTTTGCCGGCATTTCGACGCCGGCTTTGTCCCGGCGCTTAAGCAGTGTATTGACGGCCTCTCCCGGAGGCGGCGCCGCCGCGGTGATCCGATTGACCCGAATGGAACATTTGATCCCGGGCGCGCCTCGATCGACAGACGAGGCCCAAGGTTCTCTCAGCCGGCGCATCGCGCTTCCCGCGGCCGCGCCGGTCGCCCACGACGCGCAGGCGCGCGTGGCGGCTTGGCTCGCCGACATCGGGGATCAGCCGGCGGCCGCCGCACTCACGGGGCTGTTGGCCGATCGTCCCGCCGTGCACGGGCTCATCGCCCGCTTTACCGATAGCGCGCCCTATCTGTGGGACCTCATCCGTGCCGACCCGGCGCGGCTCGCAACCCTCCTGCAATCCGATCCCGACGCCCGCTACGAGGATATTCTGGCTGCCGCCACCCGATCCGCCGCCGCGACGCAGGACGACGCCGACATCATGGCGCTGCTGCGCCGCCTCAAGGCGGAAGCCGCGCTCTTGATCGCGCTCGCCGATGCCGGCGGCGTGTGGCCGGTGATGCGTGTCACCGCCGCGCTGACGCGCCTTGCCGATGCGGCCGTCGGCATCGCGGTGCGTCATCTACTGGCCGAGGCCGCCCGGACCGGCGCTCTCAACCCCGCGGATCCGCGACGGCCGGAGGAGGGAAGTGGTTACTTCGTGCTGGCGCTCGGCAAGATGGGCGCCGACGAGCTCAACTATTCGAGCGATATCGACCTCATCGTCCTCTACGACATCGCCGCCGCCACGGTCGCGGCCGGAACCGAGCTGGCGCCGTTCTACGTGCGCCTGACGCGGCGGCTGGTGAAGCTGCTGCAGGAGCGCACGGCCGACGGTTATGTGTTTCGCACCGATCTGCGGCTGCGGCCCGATCCGGCTTCGACCCAGATCGCGGTGTCGACCGCGGCCGCGCTCCATTACTACGAAAGCATCGGACAGAATTGGGAGCGGGCCGCGCTCATCAAGGCGCGGCCGTGCGCCGGCGACATCGCGGCCGGCGAGGCGCTGCTCAAGGGGCTCGCGCCCTTCATCTGGCGCAAGTACATCGATTTCGCCGCCATCACCGACATCCATGCCATGAAGCGCCAGATCCATGCCTATCGGGGTCTTGGCGAGATCAATGTCGAGGGACACAATATCAAGCTCGGGCGCGGCGGCATCCGCGAGATCGAGTTCTTCGTGCAGACCCAGCAGCTCATCCTCGGCGGTCGCCATCCCGAATTGCGCGAGCCGCAGACGCTTGCCGCGCTGGCGATCCTAGCCGAGGGCGGTTGGATCGACGACCGCGCCCGCGATGAATTGGACGCCGCCTACCGGTTCCTGCGATTGGTGGAGAACCGGTTGCAGATGGTGGCGGACGAGCAGACCCAGAGCTTGCCGTCCGACCCGGTGACCCTCGACGCCTTTGCCCGCTTGGTCGGCTTTGCGGGTCGCGACGCCTTCGCGGCTGCGCTGCTCACGCATTTGCGCGACGTTCAGCGCAATTATGAGAACCTGTTCGAGCACGCACCGCAGCTCGGGCCGCAGCCGCGCGCCCTCCTGTTTGCGCGCGACGCCGACCATCACGACACGCTCGCCCGCCTCGCCGAGATGGGCTTTCGGCAGCCGGCCGAAGCATCCGCGCGGGTGCGGCGCTGGCTGTCCGGCGGCGCGCCCTCGTTGCGCGGCGGCTTTGCGCGCGCCCAGCTGGCCGAGCTCGTTCCGCTGCTGCTCGAGCACTTCGCCCGCGCCGGCGACCCGGACGCGGCGGTGAAGGCCTTCGATCGGTTCATCGGCGCTCTGCAGGGCGGCGGTCGCCTCTACTCGCTGCTGCGGCAAAATCCCGACCTCATCCCGCTGATCGTGCTGGTGCTGCAAACCGCGCCGCGGTTGGCGGACGGTTTGGCGCAGTTTCCGGAGGTGATGGATGCGGTGATCGATCCGAGCTTCTTCGGCGCGCTGCCGCAGGAAGCCGAGCTCGCCGCCGGGCTTGCGCGCTCGCTCGGGCAGGCGTCAACGCACGAGGACTTTCTCGACCGCATCCGTATCTTCGCCCAGGAGCACATGTTCCTGATCGGCACCCGCGTTCTGTCCGGGACGGTGTCGGCCGAGCAGGCTGGCGAGGCCTTCGCCCGGCTGGCGGAGCTGCTCATCCGTTCGCTCACGGGCGCGGTCGAGGAGAGCTTCGTGCGGCTGCACGGCAGCGTGCAGGGCCAAGAGACCGCCATCCTGGCGCTCGGCAAGCTGGGCGGGCGCGAGATGACCGCAACCTCGGATCTCGATCTGATCGTGGTCTACGACTTCGATCCCGCGCGGCCGGATTCCAGCGGGCCGCGGCCGTTGCATGGGACTCAGTATTTCGCCCGGCTGGTACAGCGCCTGATCGGCGCCCTCACCGCGCAGACCAATCACGGGGTGCTCTACCGGGTCGACATGCGGCTGCGGCCCTCGGGGCGTTCCGGGCCGCTCGCCACCCAGATCGACGCCTTTGCGATCTATCAGGACAGCGAGGCCTGGACCTGGGAGCACATGGCGCTGACACGCGCGCGTGTCGTGGCGTCGTCGCCGGCATTCGGGGCGCGCGTGGAAGAGGTCATTCGCGCCGCCTTGTGCCGCCCGCGCGAGCGGGATGCGCTGGCGGCCGATGTGGTCGAGATGCGCCGGGCGATCGCGCAGGAGAAGGGCGACGGCGACCGCTGGGACCTCAAATTTGCCGCTGGCGGCCTCGTCGACATCGAGTTCATCGCGCAATATCTGCAGCTCCTGCACGCCGCCGCGCAACCCGGGATTCTCGATACCTCCACGGCCCGCGCGCTCGACAAGGCCTGGCGCCTGGGCGTGCTGGCGACCGAAGATGCCGAGCTGTTGCGCGGCGCCGTGCGGCTCTATCACGATCTGACCCAGCTGTTGCGGCTGTGCCTGCCCGGGCCGTTCGATCCCATGGCTGTCGACACCAAGGCCGCCGATCCCGGCCTGGTCGGGTTGCTGGCGCGCGCCGCCGACGTGCCGGATTGGGTCACGCTCGATGCGTTCGTGGTGGAGACGCAGGCCAAGGTGCGCAACTGCTTCACGCGCATTCTGGGCGAGGCGCCGTAATGGAAAAGTATCGGTGTCCACGTCCTCGTCTATCCGACCGCGCGCAAGCCCCGGGTCGGGAACACGTTGAGCCCCTGCGCGCTGTTGGGGCGGAGATTCGCGCGTGAAAGCAGCCTCGCGCCGCCGGCACTTTCCACGCCGCCTTTGCTTGGTCCTCCATCGACCGGAAGGCGCAGCAGGACGATGGTTCCACGGCCGAGCTGCGAGCGAATGCGCATCGTACCGCCGTGCAGCTCGGTC
>DASZKX010000215.1:0-13141 GCA_035552735.1 Xanthobacteraceae bacterium | reverse complement strand
CCCGCAAGTGCAAAGAGGTAACGCCCATCGTGCTTGCTCCGAGTGGACATCACACCCCGAATATCTTGCTGTAGCGGGCCTTGATGTCCTCGCTGGCCTTCTCGACGCCGACCGGATCGTCCTTCAGCTTCTTGATCTCGGCGAACGGCTTGCGGCCCGGCTTTTCCTTGGTCTGCGGGTGCATGGAGCGCAGGCCGCCGACGTCGACCAAAAGCTGCTGGCCTTCGACCGAGAAGCAATAGCTCTGGAACAGGCGGCCGGCATTGGGATTGGGCGCCCCCTTGAGGAGGCCGTTGGGACCGACGATGAGCGGAGAGCCCTCGGCCGGATAGACGATCTCGACCGGCTTGCCGCCCTCCTTGAGCTGGAACATGTTGTACTCGTTGCCGTCGGCCATCACGGAGCGCTCGCCGAGCTCGAGCTTCTTGGGCGGATCGGCGGAGGACTGCACCTGCATGACGTTCTGTTTGGCGAGCTTCTCGAAATAGTCCCAGCCGATGTCGCGCGCCATCTGGAAGGTCGCCGTCATGATGGTGCCGCTGTAGCCCGGATGGGCCTTGACGATCTTGCCCTTCCACTTCGGGTCGAGCAGATCGGCGAAGCTCTTGGGGGCGTCCGCGGCCTTCACCAGATCGGTGTTGTAGCCCATGACGCTGAGCCAGACCCGGAAGCTGGCGAACATGCCGTCGGGATCCTTGTGCTCCTGCGGATAGTATTTGGCGACGTCCTCGGGAACATAAGCCTCCAGAATACCGTCGCGCTTCCAGACAATGAAATGCGCCGCATCCGACGACTGCACCACGTCGACCGCATGGATGCGGCTGGCATATTCCTGACCGATGCGCTGGAACACGCGCTCGGCGCCGGTGCGCTCGACCCGCACCGGAACGCCGGCATATTTCGCCTCGAAGGCGCGCGCGACGCGCTCGGCCGCCGGCAGGTCGAGCGAGGTGTACCAGACGACCTTGCCCTCCTTCTTGGCGGCGTCGATCAAGGCCGGCGTCACGGCGCTGGCCGGCGGGGCGGCGGCCCTGACCGAGGTCGCCTCTATCGAGGTCGCGAACGCGCCGGCCGCGAGCGCGGTCGAGCCCTTCAGGATGTCACGCCTGGAAAATTCCGGCATCTTCATTGGTTTTCTCCCGTTCGAGTTCGGCTTGTTCGTTTCTCGTTCTGTGCTTCCCGCTCTTCTTCTTGTTTCAGCCACTTCTTCTTGTTTCAGCCACTCAGCAGCCGGCAGCCGTCGGGCGGCATGTAGAGCCAGACCGGAGCGCCCTGCGGAACGTTCTCGGCTGCCGGAGCGACCACGCGCAGCTGCGTGTCGTCGGCCGCCGCCACCATATAATCGCGGCTCGAGCCGAGAAAGACCTGCCGCACCACGGTTGCCGGAACGATGTTGTCCAACTTTTCGGGCGGGCTGACCCAGAGCCGGATCAGATGCGGGCGGACCGAGACCGCGACATCGCTGCCGGATGCCGCCTTACGCCCGCTGCAACGCAGCACCGCGCCGGCGCATTCGACGCGGCCATCGTCGATGACCTTGCCTTTCATCACATTGCTGCCGCCGATGAAGCGGGCCACGAACTCGGAGCGCGGGCGCTCATAGATCTCCTCGGGCGAGCCCGCCTGCTCGATCTTGCCGCCGTTCATCACCGCGATGATGTCGGCGGTGGTCATCGCCTCGGATTGGTCGTGCGTGACATAGACGGTGGTGTAGCGGTATTCGTCGTGCAGGCGGCGCACCTCGAAGCGCATCTCCTCGCGCAAGTTGGCGTCGAGGTTGGACAGCGGCTCGTCCAGCAGCAGGGTCTCGGGCTCGACCACCAGCGCGCGCGCCAGCGCCACGCGCTGCTGCTGGCCGCCCGACAGCTCGCCCGGATAGCGGTCCGCCAGAGGCTCGAGATGGGTGGTGGTGAGAATCGACTTGAGCTTGCGGGCGATGGTGGCGCGATCGTTCTTGCGTAGCTTGAGCCCGTAGGCCACGTTCTCGCCGACCGTCATGTGCGGCCACAGCGCGTAGCTCTGGAAGATCATCGACATGTTGCGCTGCTCGGGCGGCAACGTGCGGGCCGGCGAGGACACGACCCGCTCGCCGACCCGGATCTCGCCGGCGGATGGCTCGACGAAGCCGGCGATGAGCCGCAACGTCGTGGTCTTGCCGCAGCCGGAAGGTCCGAGCAGGCACACCAGGCGGCCGTGCTCGATGGTCAGCGAGACGTCATCGACGGCCACATGGGATCCGTAGCGTTTCGTCAGACCGCGCAATTCAACTGACGCCAAGACCAGATCCTCCCCACCCATTCCGGCGACGCCAAGTTGAGGCGCGGCGCCGCGATTTTTTCCGGAACCGGGCCGGCTTCCGTCAAGTCCCGGTGAAGGCCGGCTTGCGCTTCTCCATGAAGGCGCGGCGGCCTTCGGTGTAGTCCTGGCTGGCGAAGCATTGCTCGACCATCTCGGCGCAGCGCACCACATTGCGCTTGCTCTCCTCGCGCATGACCTCGTTGGCGACGTATTTGGCGGCCTTCACGGTCAGCGGCGCATTGCCGGCGATAGTCTCGGCATATGATTTCACGTAATTCTCCAGCTCGGTCGCAGGCACGATACGATTGACGAAGCCCATCAGGCGCGCCTCTTCCGCGTCGAATTGCCGCGCCGTGAAGAAGATCTCCTTGGCGAATGCAGGCCCGACGATGTCGATCAATCGCTTCAGGCCGTTGAAACCATAGCCGAGCCCGAGCTTGGCGGCCGGCACCGCGAAGCGCGAATTGTCGGACGCGATGCGCAGGTCGCAGCAGGCCGCGAGCCCGACGCCGCCCCCGATGCAATAGCCTTGGATCATGGCGATGGTCGGCTTGGGAAAATCGTAGATGCCCGAATTGGCCCGCTCCACGGTGGCGTTGTAGATCTTGGTGGCGTCGAGCGAGGAGCGTTCGCTCTCGAACTTGGAGACGTCGGCGCCCGACACGAAGGCCTTGCCGCCCGCGCCCGTGACCACCACGACGCGCACCTGCGGGTCCTTGGCGAACTCATCGAGGATCTCGCTGGTCGCCGCCCACATCTCCAGCGACACCGCGTTATGGCGCTCCGGATTATTGAAGATCACGTAGCCAACGTGGCCGTCGCGGCGCGACAGCATCTTGTCGGAATTGGTCATGCGGTTGGTCCTTGTTCCGTTCTGCCTATCGGGGTCCGCCGGCTATCGGCCCGGATGGCGCTCGATCAAATGGCATTGGCTTGGCGCAGGGCGGCGATCTCGCCGTCTCCATAGCCGAATTCCTTGAGCACCTCATCGGTGTGCTCCCCGATCTCCGGCGGCGGGGCGGCGATCCGGCTCGGCGTGCGCGACAGCTCGACCGGCTGGCCCACCACCGTGATGGTCTCGCCATCCGGTTTCGCGACGCTTTGCGCAATGCCCAGATGCTCGACCTGCGGATCGGAAAAGACCTGGTCGATCGCATAGATCGGGCCGCACGGAACGCCGGCCTCGTTGAGGGCCGCGACCCAGTCGGCGCTCGAGCGGCTCGACATGATCTTGTCGATCTCGGCGTTGAGCGCGTCGCGGTTCTTCAGGCGCGCCGCCGCGGTCGCATAGTCGGGTGACTGGGCGAGCCCCTGCGCGTCGAGCGCCTGGCAGAAGCGCTCCCAGATCTTCTGGCCCGCACAGGCGACGTTGATATGGCCGTCGGTGGTCTTGAACACGCCGGTCGGGATGCTGGTCGGGTGATTGTTGCCGGCCTGGCCCGGCACCTCGTGCTTGATCAGCCAGCGCGCGGCCTGGAAGTCGAGCATGAAGATCTGAGCCTGCAGGAGCGAGGTCTGGATCCATTGGCCTTCGCCGGATTGCTCGCGCTCGAGCAGCGCCACCATGATGCCGAGCGCGCAGAACAGGCCGGCGGTCAGATCGGCGATCGGGATGCCGACCCGCACCGGTCCCTGCCCGGGCAAGCCGGTGATCGACATCAAGCCGCCCATCCCCTGCGCGATCTGATCGAAGCCCGGCCGCTCCCGATAGGGGCCGTCCTGGCCGAAACCCGAAATGCTGGCATAGACGATGCGCGGGTTGATCTTGCGCAGGCTCGCATAGTCGATGCCGAGACGGTCCTTCACGTCCGGGCGGAAATTCTCGACCACCGCGTCGGCGGTCTCGACCATGCGGCGCAGCACCGCAACCCCGGCCTTTTCCTTGAGATTGAGGGTTATGCTGCGCTTGTTGCGGTGCAGGTTCTGGAAGTCCGGCCCATGGCGCGGACCGCCCGCAGGATCGCCGGCCTCCATGCGGGCCGGGGTCTCGATCTTGATGACGTTGGCCCCCCAGTCGGCGAGCTGGCGCACCGCCGTGGGGCCGGAGCGGACCCGTGTGAGATCGAGAACGGTGAACCGTTGAAGTGCCTGCGAAGCTCTGGGAAATGGCATCCTTGGACCCTAGACAGCGTTTCTTTTGGCCGGCGGATGGCCGGGGGGTGACCTTCCCCGATATCGTCTTGGTTGTCCATCGAGGAGGACGAGCCAAGATCACGGTCGGGCTCGCGGACGTTCTTGCCGCGGTCCGTGGGGTTAAATAGGCTTTTCGGGCGAGCGTCCAGTGATTGCAGGCCGGGAAAAATCGAGCTGTCGGGAGCGGTTTTATGGTGATTTGGACCACGAAGCGCCGGCCGGCGCGCAAGAGCAGGATGGCGCGCAAGATTTGGGCGGCGATCGCGCGGCCGCTCTTGGCACTGGCGCTTTTCGCGTGCGGCACCTGCGCGGTACCGGCGCAGACCCGCACGCTGGCGGACGTCGCCTCCGACGAAGCGCCCGATCGCATGCAGAAGCTCGCCGCCGGCGCCAAGAACGAGGGCACGCTCAGTCTCTACACCTCGCGCGTCGCGCCGGACACCACGCCGCTGACGGACGCCTTCACCAAGAAGTACGGCATCCCGGTCCAGGTCTGGCGGGCGAGCAACCAGGACATCGTCCAGCGCGCCGTGGCGGAGAGCCGCGCCGGCCGCTGCCCCGCCGACGTCATCTCCTCCGGTACCCCGGCGCTCGAGCCGCTCTACCGCGAGCAACTGCTGCAGCCGGTGAAATCCCCGACCACCGGCGAATTGATGCCGCAAGCGTTGCGACCCCATGGGGCCTGGGTCGGGGTCAGCGTGAACGTCATCTCGGGCGCCTACAACACCGACCTGGTCAAGCCGCAGGACGTGCCCAAGAGCTATGACGACCTGAAAAATCCGCGATGGAAGGGCCGCCTCACGGTGGAGGCGGATGACGTGGACTGGTTCGCGGCGCTCATCGACAAGCTCGGGGAGGAGAAGGGCGTGGCGCTGTTCCGCGACATCGTACGCACCAACGGCGTATCCACCCGCACCGGCCATACCCTGATCGCCAACATGGTGGCGGCCGGCGAGGTACCGCTGGCGATCACGGTCTACAGCTACAAGCCCGAGCAACTGGCGCGCGACGGAGCACCGGTACGGGCGCTCTATCTGCCGCCGCTCGTCGCGCTCGCGACCGGCGTATCGGTGACCCGCTGCTCGGCACACCCCAATGCCGCGGTGCTGTTCTACGAGTTCATGCTGCGGGACGGCCAGGAGGTCCTGGCCAAGCGCGACATCATCCCGACCAACCTCAAGGTCAGGGCGCTGCCGGCGAACATGGAGGTCAGCTTCATGGATCCGGTGCAGATGCTGGACAACGGGCCGAAATGGACGGCGCTTTGGAACGATATCTTCATTAAGCCGCATTGAAGCCATTTACCTGCCGGCGGCCAAGAAAGCGGTCGAGAATTGGTCTAGGATGCGCCTTCGATCGGGGGGCACATCGCAAGAGGATCACGCAATGCCCACGCTGAGATCACCGGCCGGCCCCAACAGCACCGCTCTGAGCGGCACCGCGCTGAGCGGCACCGCGCTGAGCGGCACCGCGCTGAGCGGCACGGCTCTGAGGCGCACTCTTCTGGCGCTCATGCTGGCCGGCGCCACGCTTGCCGCCGCGACGCTGCTCGCCGCCGCCCAGGATCGCCCGCGCGGCGGTCCGCCGCCGGCCGATCATCCGCAAACCGAGCAACAGCGGCCGAGCGAGCAGCGCCAGGCGCCCGCCGGTCCGGGGGTGTTGCGGCTGCTGCCGGGCGACGCCGTCACGCAGCATTCGATCGAGATCCCGGGCGGCAAGCTCGACTATACGGCGACGGCCGGAACGCTTGCGCTGTTCGATCAATCGGGCGAGCGCTCGGCTGCGATCTATTACACGGCCTATGTGGCCAAAGGCGCCGGCCCCAACCGTCCGGTGACCTTCGTGTTCAATGGCGGACCGGGGGCGGCCTCGGCGTTCCTCAATCTAGGCCTGGTCGGACCGCGCATCGCCCAGTTCGGCCTGGCGAACAAGGATGGCGCGCTGACCAAGCTGCAGGACAACCCGGACACCTGGCTCACCTTCACCGACTTGGTGCTGATCGATCCGGTGGGCTCAGGCTGGAGCCGGACCGCCAAGCCGGACGGCGGCAGCGCATTCTGGGGCGTGCGGCGCGACGCCGAGTCCATGGCCAAGACGATCGCGCTTTATGTCGCCAACAACGGGCGCGCCAGCTCGCCCAAATACATCATGGGCGAAAGCTACGGCGCCTTTCGCGCCGCCAAGGTGGCGCGCGCGTTGCAGGACCAGCAGGGCATCGTCGTGTCCGGTATCGTGATGCTCTCGCCGTTGCTCGACGGCGCGCTGACGTTCGGCGGCAGCCGCCAAGCGCTGGGAGCGGCCTTGCAATTGCCTTCGCTGGCGGCGGCCGAGCTTGAGCGCAAGGGCACCTTCAGCCCCGAGAAGCTCGCGCAGGCGGAGCACTTCGCGCTCACCGACTACCTCTCGACGCTGGCGGGCGCGCCGCCGCAGGGCGAGGCCGCGCACGCCTTTTATGCGAAGGTCGCGGCTCTCACCGGACTGCCGGAAGACGTGGTCGAGAAGACCCACGGCTTCATCCGCGATACCTATGTCAAGAATCTCAATGCCGGCGCGCACAAGATCGTCAGCCACTATGACGCGACCTTCGCGGTCGATGATCCCTACCCGGATCAGGTGGCGGGCCGCGGCCCCGATCCGCTGCTCGACGGCGTGGTGCGCGCCTATGGGGGCGCCTACGTGGCCTATGCGCGCGACGAGCTCGGCTTCAAGACCGAGATGACCTATATCCTGCTGGCCTCCGACATCTCGGGCAAATGGGATTGGGGCGAAGGCTCCGGGCGGTTTGGCGCCGACGTCAGTGACGATCTGCGCGTGCTATTGTCGGCGACGCCGTCCTTCCGGCTCATGATCGCGCACGGCAGGAGCGACATGGTCACGCCCTATGCGGTCAGCCGCTACGTGCTCGACCATATGCCGCAGATGGGCGATCCCATGCGGACCCAGCTCAAGCTCTATCGCGGCGGCCATATGCTGTATCTAGATCCGGGCTCGCGGCACGCCTTCAGCTCCGACGTGAAGGCGTTCTACCAAGAGGGCCCATAACGACCCCGAAGCGACCCAAAGCAACACAAAACAATCCATGACATCGACGAAGACCGATCGCCGGCGCGCCGAGGCGGCCGACGATCGGAATCATTTCATCGCGGTCCGCAAGACCGACATTCTCGACGCCCTGATCGAGCACGGCCGCCTCGCCGATGAGGCGCAGCGCGAGAGCTTCCGCCAGGTATGCCGCCGGCTCGGCGCCATCTATCACTACGAATATTTCGCGCAGCTCGAACGGCTGCGCGACGATTACTTCTATCTCAATCCGGAAATCGAGCCGCATGCGCGCCTCGACGCCGCCGCGCTCGAGCGCGCCTATACGGAGCTCGTCAATTCGTTCACCACCGTCCTGGCGGACGCCAACTTCGTCGAGATGTCGCACGCGGAAATCGAGGAGGCGCATCGCCGGCGGTCGGCGTTGCGGATCGACATCGAGGCGCCGCTCGATGACTTCCGCGAGGTCCGGTTCTTCCGGCGCGGCCACCACGCGGAAACCGTGGACATCGCCGGCTGGCTCGGCCTGCGCAAGCAATCAAAGCAGGTCCTGGTCTACGACGACATCGTGCTGCTCGTGGCCATGAAGCCGCAGGCGGATATCGTCTCCCGGCGCCAGCGCAAGCGCCTGGCACTGCGCAAGATCCGGCCCGGCTCGGTGCTGATCAAATACTTCCGCAATATCGCCGGCGAGGACCTCAATGCGCTGTTCCCCAATGTGCGCGTGGTGCTGAGCATGCGGGACAAGCTCCTGCTCTCGGGTCCGGCGCTGGCGGGCGGCCTGCCCATCCTGCTGAAGCTCGCTTCGACCATCACGGTCCTGTTTCTGGTCGTCGGCTTTTACTTCGGACTGTCGGCGAACGTTGCCGACAAGGACATGGCGGGGGCGCTCGCGGCCGTCAGCGGCCTGGTCGCGCTCGGCGGATTCATCATGCGGCAATGGCTGCGATACCAGCGACAGTCGCTCAAGTACCAGAAGGAGCTCACCGAGAACGTCTACTTCCGCAACGTCAACAACAATGCCGGCATCTTCGACGGCATGATCGGGGCGGCCGAGGACCAGGAATGCAAGGAGGCGTTCCTGGCCTACTACTTCCTGTGCACG
Source organism: Xanthobacteraceae bacterium (assembly GCA_035552735.1). Taxonomy (GTDB): domain Bacteria; phylum Pseudomonadota; class Alphaproteobacteria; order Rhizobiales; family Xanthobacteraceae; genus VAZQ01. Next base: position 4,566 of record DASZKX010000215.1, on the reverse strand, counting down.
GCGGAGCGCGCGCCGAATGAGGCGGAGCTGGAAGAGCGCATCGAGAGCTGGCTCGCGCAGGCTTTCGGGGTCGCGGTCGGCTTCAAGGTCGGCGAAGCGCTCGCCCGGCTCGACACCCTGGGTTTGCTGCTGCGGAACGGGGCGCAGCTTTCAGTCCTGCCGCTCGAAGCGGCCCTGCCGAAGCTCGACGGCGTTTGGAGCGACTTCTTCAAGCGGGCGGTTGATTGATTGTCGCGCTTCGGAAAGGGCCGGCGATTTGCTGAAGTTGCTCCGTCGCGCCATTTACCTTGGCGCCATCAATCGGGAGCTGCCTCTACCGGCAGCGTGACAAAGTTGCAACAATCAGTATTGGATTTGGATTGGCGCGCCGAGAGCGCTGGTTGTCGGCACGACGATCTTGTATAGTGATCAGATTGCAGCGTTGTTCGGCCGTCCGGCGCGGCTATTTCATCCGAAACAGCTGCAATAGCCGAACCGAGGGAATTTGCGGTGGTTGGCGCGTTGATCATCGGCTTTTTTGTTGCCGTCGTGTGCGCCTATGCGTGCACCGAGTATCTGCTCGTGCAGCTCGATGTCCGGCGTCGCATGGTGGACGGCGGGGTGCGCGCGCTGGTCATCATCCTGGCCGCCAACCTCATGAGCTTGGCAGTCGTCTGGTTGAGCAGCCTCATCTTCGTGGCGGCGAGCGGCGTTGCACTTTATTTTCAAGCCACCATCCTCTGCATCTGCGCGCAAGCGGTATGGCTCGGCCAACACCTATGGGCGTATTATCGGGATCACCCGCGGCTGCGATTTGAGTGAGTGATGAATAGCGTCCTTCGAGATGCTCCTCAGAACGAGGTCAATGATTGACTTGCCGCCGCGACAGGCCTCATCCCGCCGGCGCGGCCCGGTACCCGTGAGGAGCGGATGCCCCGCCTGACCGCGACCCGATCGAGCCATCAAGCCCGCCCCGAGTTTACTTCGCGTTCACCACGCCGGCCGAGCGGGCCGACGCGGGGCCATTGTGGTTGACAAAGAGTCAATTTGCCTCCGATCGACCCGCAACGGCGCGCAACACTTGCGCAACGCTTGTTTGCTACACCGGAGCACCGATCGGAACGAATTGGAGCTCCTCGGTGATGTGGGCGACCCTCAAGAGCGGGCTGGCTTTCGGCCGCAAGCGGTCAGCGATGGCCGCCGGCTTCGTCCGGCGTGATGACGGCGCCGCGGCGCTTGAATTCGCGATCGTGGCGGCACCCTTCTTCGCGCTCATCCTCGCCACCCTGCAAACCACATTGGCGTTCTTCGCCGGGCAGGTGCTGGAATCCGCGGTCGCCGATTCGAGTCGCTCGATCCTGACCGGCTCGGCGCAGAACGCGAGCCTGAGCCAGAGCGGATTCGCCTCGACGGTCTGCGGAAAGGTCCAGGCGCTGTTCGACTGCAGCAAACTCATGATCGACGTGCAGACCGCGAACTCGTTCGGGGCAGCCAACACCTCGATGCCGACCTTGACGTTCGACGCGCATGGAAATGTGAGCAACGCCTGGCAGTTTCAGCCCGGCAACCCCGGCGACATCGTGGTCATGCGCGTGATGTATCAATGGCCGGTTTACCTCGGACCGCTCGGCCTGAATCTGGCGAACGAGGCCAACGGCAACCTGCTGTTGATGGCGACAGCCACGTTCAAGAACGAGCCCTATGTAATCGCCGCCCCATGATCCAGGAACGAGTCGCACCAATCATGACGTCCGCCACCAAGTCCTCCGTCCTCGTGCTGCGGCTGCGCGACCTCGCCCGCGGCGAGGGCGGCATGGCCGCAGTCGAATTCGCGGTGATCCTGCCCTTCATGCTGGTCGCCTATCTGGGCGGCGTGGAGGTCGGCGACGGCGTCGCCATCAATCGCAAGGTCGCCATCACCACGCACGCGGTCGCGGATCTCGCTTCGCGCTACACCACGATCCACAACTCGGACAGCGCCACCATTCTCGGCGCCTCATCCACGATCATCTCGCCCTATCCTTCGGGTCCGCTGGCGGTCACGGTGTCAGAGGTTTGCATCGATTCGAAAGGCAATGCCACCGTCGTCTGGAGCGATCCGCTCAACAGCACGGCGCATTCGATCGGCTCGGCCGTGACGCTTCCCGGCGCTCTCGCCAGTTCGCTCGCCACCCAGACCGGCACTTGCCCGCTTTCAGGCTCGGCCTACTTGATCTGGGGCGAGGTCACATACACCTACACGCCGACGCTCGGCTATGTGATGACGGGCAACTATCCGCTCTCGAATCAGATATTCATGAGCCCGCGAGAATCGGCCTCGGTCACCCGCATTCCCTGACCTCCCGTATTTGTCGCCGTCATCAAAGCCGCAAATGCCCGGCCGCCAAGCTACGGGGCGCGCAAGGGCGTGCGCCTGGAACGCCCCTGCCTAAAGCGCATTCGGGACAGACGCGGGCCCGGTCATTGCCGATGTGCCCGGCCGGCGCTTACGATTGCGAGGCTGCGCGTTCGTCCGAAGTCGGCTCTCTCGCGACCTGGAGCATCCTCAGGGAGGTGGAATCCGGTTTTCCGTCCGAAAACGCGACCATGCAAAAATACCGGAGCGGCACCGGTTTCCGGTCTAAGTGAAACCGCCCTAGCGGGCGCGGCCCGATCTCGAGCCGCCGTTATCGCGTCAGGCGCGCGGTTGCCACCGCCTGCTGGAACAGCGCCGCCATGGCGGCCGAGATGTCCTGGTCGGTGCTGACCTGAAAGAACAATCCCGGCGACGCACAGCTCTGCATGTTGCCGGCGATCTGCGGCTGGAACGGAGCGATGTAGCTGTTGTACCAGCTGTTGGTCGGTAGCGGCAGATAGGTCGTGTACAGCACCGCGATCCGGATACCCCGGTTCTTGACCGTGGTGCACATGGAGGTGCTGAACAAAGCCTGGTTGCGCGAGCCGTTCACGTTGCTGTCGTCCACGCCGTCGGAGACGATGAATAGCACTTCTTCCGGCGTGCTCCCCGCCATACCTGTGCCGGGAGCCGGCATGATATTGGTGTTGTTGATGCCCGACATGGCCGCCTCGAAGTCGGTGTCCTCGTCGTTGTTGTTGACGCATTTCGGCGACTGGTTGTTTTGGCACACTTCTAGGACATCGATGCCAGCGGCAAGCGATTTCGCGGTCGACAGGCTCGAGGTGAGCTTCGTGATGGTGTTGATGCCGCCGGTATTGAACGTGTAGATCGCCATCCGATAGGTGCTGTTGAAGTTCTGCATGGTCGTGGTGGCGGTGTCCATCAGCGACTGCGTGGCGGCGTTCAAGTTCTGGATGCGGGTCACCACCCCCAGGTTTTTCGCGAGCGTATAGTTATCCTCGTTGTTGGGATTTCCCAGATTATCGGCCGTGGGATTGGATTCGTGGCAGGCGAAGGCGCAGCCGCCTTGGGTCTTCGTGTTTGTGACCATGGTGTTGATGCCGGCCGTGGTGGCCGCGATCGCCATCGACGGCGAATTGTCGAGCAGCAGGTAGAAGTCGATGTTCGGGGCAACCGACGACGTGGCCTGCGAGCTGCCGGCGAGAGCCCAGTCCTGCTGGCCGAGAACGCCCGCGAATGAGTTCTTCGATGCGGCCGTGTAATTCACCGTGACGGCGCGGGTGAGACCGTTGTCGACCGCGGTGACGGATGGAGTGGCGGCGCCGCCCAGGCCGGAAATGTTGGCCGCCTGCCAATTGAACATGGTAGTGGCGGCCGTGATCGATGCCGAGGCGGGTTGCGCCATCATGGCGGGCGTGACGGCGGCGAGCGCGGCGGCGTCGGCGGCGGAGTCGAGCATGGCCTTCTTCTGCGTCGCCACCGTGTAGTCGATCCCCATGCCGGTCACCAGCGCGATCGGCATCAGGGAAAACGCAAAGATGATGGCGACGTTGCCCTTGCGATCGCCGACAAAGCGTCGGAGTGCGGCGACAATCATGAGGTCCTCCCTGCCGGCGCGGAAATCCGCCGAGTGTCTGGTTTTCCGTTGGCAGGTTTAAAGGGCAGACGTTGATTTGAAGTTGCGGGCGGTAAAAGTACGCAGACACCGCAATTAATGTGTTGTTGACGATGTTGCGCAGGCCAAGCTGCGCCCGCGCCATCCCCTCGGAGGCGGCGGTATCGCAACGCGGAAAAGCAGTCCCCCTACAACGCGAGCCGCCCAATGTGGGCCTCACAAATCGGCGCTTTTCCGCTCTCTTGGTAAATGGATCGTTGCCGCGGCCCCCCGGTTCCCGCATTCAAGAAGAGATGGAAGGCAAAGGGGGTCTGGCGCCGGCATCGAGCCCTCCGGTTTGGCACAGCGGACCCCGCGCCAAACCCGCTTCGCCCGCGGCAGGCACCGTCATCGCGCTCACTCGTAATTCACAAGCCACCGGTGTAGCTTTGTTCGAGGCTCGCCAGCCAAATGCCCATCTCCGGTCTTGACCGCCGGAGCGGAACCGCCGCGAAGATCAGCCACACACGAGGCCGTTCATCATGGACCCGGTTTTTGCCTGGATCGAGACCAGCGCGCTCAGCGATTGGGTGCGCGACTCAGGCTGCACCTGTGCGTTCCCGATCATCGTCAC
>DASZKX010000214.1:0-15003 GCA_035552735.1 Xanthobacteraceae bacterium | reverse complement strand
CGGGAGGCTGCGGCGCTGATGCATCGGCGGCGAGTTGCGTCGGCGCGGCCACGGCCAGCAGCGGCGCCAGGGCCGATGCGGCGGGTTCCGCCGGCGCCGGCTCGTCGACGGTCAAAGCCGGTTCATCCGCGGCGTCCGCGGGCTGTGCGGAGAAGGGTTCCTGCGACACCACGGGCGCCGGGCTCAAGCCGCTGGGCTCGGCCAGCTGCGGGACGGTCGAGCCCTCGCCGTCGAAATCCGTTGCCGGCTCGAGCGCCAGCCATGCGGGTGCGGGCAGAGCCGTCGGGGCCTCCGGCGGTGGCGAGGCTGCCAGCACCCCTGCGCCGGTTGGTGCCGCGCCGAAATCCGGCCATTGCGCGCACAGATCAAGCTCCGGAAGAAACGCCCGTGCCGGCGCCTGCCATCGCGCCATGAATGCCGCTTGAGCGTCGGGAGATGTCGGCAGCAATCCACCCGCATGGGTCAGCTTGAGGCTCGGCATCAGCGCCTCCCGCGGCGGGGCGCCGGCCGCTGTAGTATGGCCAGCGGCCTGCGCGCCAACGTCCTGATCTTGTGTCGTATTCAGGGGTTCCGGCCGGCCTTCCGGGTGGTTGCTCGGTAGCGGAGTCAGCCCCGCATCGGTGCCGGTCAGGCCCGGCACTGACGGCGGGACAGCCTGGGGCTCGGATCCCAGCGCAACGGAAGGTTCGGGTTGAGGCTCTGGGGCGAGCGCATGCGGTGCCATGTCGACCTCGGCGGGAGACGACGAGGCTTTGGCGTCAGCTTCAGCCTCAACTTCAGCCTCAGCTTCAATTTCAGCCTCAACCTCAACCTCAGCCTCAACTTCAGCCTCGGTCTCCAGCTCGACATCGGCGGCCATCGGAACGGCCACGCTGTGAAAATCCTCCGGTGGCGAAGGCGGCGAAGCGAGGCTCGCTTCGACAGCGCCGGCGGCGAGCTCGGGTTCCGCGGTGCCGATGGGGCCGGCGAACCCGTTTGCGGGTCCGGCTTCCGCGCCGGGACCCGGCGCGGGCGTCGGTTCGGGAGCCGCGGCGTCGCCGTCCTGGCCGCTTTCGAGCAGCGTATCGATCCGGCGTTCGAGATATTGCAGCACCTCGCTCAGCTTGCGGGCGCGGCGGTCGGTGGGATCGCGCAACGACGAGGCCGACAATATGGTGCCGGCGAGCTCCTCGAGCTGGTCGCAGGTCGAGGGGTCGAAGCCGTGCCCGCGCATCGCCCACGTGACATCGCGGATGCGCTCGGCGGCGGCGAAGACATCGCGGGTTCGCGGTGGCGGCGGCGGTTGGGTGTCGGGCCGCGCCGATTCCGGGTGCAAAGCATCGGATTTGATCTCGGCCACCTCCGCACGGGTGCGGGTGATGGCCTTGGCCATTTCCAGGAGATCGGTGCGGAAGCCTTGCTGGGCCTGCTTGTTTCGTTCCGCGCAGACCACTGCCTCGATGCGTTGGATGGCGGCCAAGAGGAGCTGGGTATCGGCGCTACGGTTCCGCCGGGCATATTCCTCCAGGAACCAGCGTCCGCGCGCGGTATCCATCAAGGCGGCGCAAATGGAATCGTAATCGGCCTGCGCGGCCGGTGCCGGCGGGACTTTCGAGATGGCAAAGAGTTCTTCCGACATGTCCGATCCCGAGGGCCCTCCCACCCGCAGCCAGGATCAACATGATCGGGCGTGAATCGCAACCGGCTTGGCCTGGTTTGCGGATACTCGCAGGCGCAGACCGGCGCTGTCGAGGGCGCGCCGCCGGCCCAAGCGACTTTCTCAGAACGAGCGGTTTACGGTTTAATCCCAAGCCGCTCTCAGCCCAAGCAGATTCAATCCGTACCGACCATAGGACATCGGATTTTCAGGCGCTGCAAGCGCCGCCGGCAAGCTCTTCTTAGTTCCTGGCTTCGCTCTCGCCGTGCTGGCAGGCCGGATACATCGAGACCAGCTCGCGGCCGCTCAAGTACATCATATGGGGCGACAGGCCGCCGCGCCGGGCGATCCAGTTCCGCACTTGCTGCGGATAGACCTCCATCAACAGCTGGGTCCCGTCCCGACTCACCACCGCGCGACCGGCGCCATCGGGCCGCCAGGCGGAATGAAATCCGAGCCGCGCCCTGGGGGTGACGCACAGATGGTCGCGCGGGATGACGCCGAGCACCATGGTGCAGGCGGAGAGGCAGGGGCCGTCGATCACGACGTGCTCGCCCGAGCTGCGGAGCGAAGCCAGATTCTCCAGGTAAGGTCCGATCTGGCCCCCGGGGTCGCTGGTAATTCGCATGGTCGCTGAAGCAGGAAGAATCGCGAACGCCATCATGGCGGCACCGGTCAAGGCCGTCAGAACCCGCATGTGTTCTTACCCCTCTGTGCACTCCCAGTACGTCATTCTTAGTGGATCACCGGGGTATTATGAAAGTCCTTAATTAATTAAATTTTTACACCGCCGAAACCCGGCGCGCGCCGTGTGGAATTACCCCCAGAGTTCCGGCGTGCCCGGATGAACCCAGCTGTCCTGGTAGCGAAGTCCGTGCAGCCGGTCGCGCGCGAGCAGGAGCGCGCCGTCGAGATCGACCACGCGGGCGCGTTGCGCCACCAACATGGCCGGCGCCATGGCGAGCGACGTCGCGACCATGCAGCCGACCATGAGGCCGAAGCCGAGCTGCTCGGCCTGCCGCGCCATGGCGAGCGCCTCGGTCAAGCCGCCGGCCTTGTCGAGCTTGATATTGACGGCATCGTACTTGCCGGCGAGGGCGGCGAGCGATGCGCTCGCGTGCACGCTCTCGTCCGCGCAGACCGCGAGCGGGCGCGCGATGCGCGCCAAGGCGTCGTCGCGCTCCGCGGGCAACGGCTGCTCCAAGAGGGTGACGCCGGCATCCGCGCAGGCGGCGAGATTTTCGGACAGATTGTGCGGCGTCCAGCCTTCGTTGGCGTCGACGATGAGCTCGCAGCGCGGCGCCGCGCGGCGTACCGCGGCGATCCGCGCCGGATCATCGGGACCGCCGAGCTTGACCTTGAGGAGGGCACGGCCCGCCACCTTCTCGGCGGCGGCCGCCACCTTCTCGGCGGCGGCCGCCATCTCCCGGGGTGCCGCGAGCGAGATCGTGTAGGCGGTCAGGAGCGGCCGCAATGGCGGCAAACCGGCGAGCTCATGCACCGGCCGGCCGTTCTGCTTGGCGGCCAGATCCCAGAATGCGCAGTCGAGCGCATTGCGCGCGGCCCCCGGACGCATCGCGGCCTGCAGCGCCGCGCGGTCGAGCCCGCGGGCGATCGGGCGGCCCATGGCGGTGATCTCGGCCACGACCGCTTCCGGCGTCTCGCCGTAGCGGGCGTAGGGCACGCATTCGCCGCGCCCGCGGTGGTGGCCGTCGGACAGTTGCGCGACCACGACCACAGCCTCGGTCTTGGCGCCGCGGCTGATGGCGAAGGAGCCGGCGATCGGCCAGCGCTCGACCTCAACCGAAAGCGAGAGGGGCGACGATGCAGCCATTGAGCCGTGCGGGCGTTTGCATTGGGCGCAGCGCGTCCGGGAAGCGGCGACAAGTTCAGTGACGCCACCGCCGGCCTCCAATCATTGCGTTGGCGATGCAACGCAATGATTGGTCGTGTCGATCTGCCCGGGACGAACGCGACCGGGCCGGCGGCGGTCAGTCGAAACGACCGGCCGCGTGGGCCAGCATGGTATAGACCTTGCCGGTCTCCGAGGTGAGGTAGGTGCGCGCCACCACCTGACCGCGGTCGTCGCGCGAGACCTCGTCGAGCAGGCGCTCGAACTCGGCGATGTAACGATCGACGGTCTGCATGAATTCGCGGTCGCTGCGATACTTCCTGCGGATTTCGTCGAACGCCCGTTGGCCCTGCATGGTGTAGAGCTTGCGCGTGAACACGTTGCGCTCGCCGCGCTTGTAGCGGTCCCACAATTCGGCGGCGGCGTCGTGGTCGATCATGCGGGCGATGTCGACCGCGAGCGAATCGAGCGACTCGATCGTGTGGCGCGGCGGCCGATCGTCCCCGCCGCGAGCGGTGTCGGGCAGGGCTTCGCGCGGCAGATCCGTCTCCTCGCGCGAGGCGCGGGTGAGCAGGTCCGACAGCCAGCCGCTGCGTCCGGCGGCGCCTTGGCCCTGGCCTGGGGTGAGCGCAGGCGTCTCCGCCCGGCGGGCCGCCGGGGGGCTCATCCCGGTGATGTCGGCCCGACCGGTGATGTCCGCGCGGCCGCCGATGTCGGCACGGCCGCGCGGCGTCGTCTCGGGGCGGATGCTGCCGGTGCCGGCCATCGGTTCCTCGCGCGCGCTGCGGCGTGGTCCTGCCGCCACCGCCGCCACCGGCTCGGCCCGACGCGCGGTCGGATCGGCGGTGTCGAGGCCGCGCCCATGACGAGCCACGATGCGATTGAGCTCGGCAAGCGCCTCGATCTGGTCGACGATGACGCGGCGCATCTGGGCGGCGCTTTCCGAGGTTTCCTGCGGCAGCTCGAGAATGCCTTTGCGCAGCTCGGCACGTGTGGACTCGAGCTCGCGCTGCATCTCCGAGGTCATGCGCTTGAGCCCGTCGACGACGTCGGCAAAGCGCTGGGCCGCCTCGGTGAACATCGTGTGCGAGTCGCCGCTCGCGCGTTCGTAGATGCTGCGCAGCGCGTCGGTGGTGAGCTTGCCCTGCTCCTCGGTGCTTTCCCGGATGGTCTCGAAGTTCTCGGCGATCGCGCGCGCGCCGCCGGTGGTCGATTCGGCGATGATGCGGGCGATCTCGCGCGCCCGTTCCGCCGCCCCATCCAACGACTGATCGAGCAGGCTGGAGAACCGCGTGAGGCGCTGATCGAGATCGCCCGACTTGCGATCGAGGGTCTCCACCAGGGTTTCCAGCGATTCACGCCGATCGGCGAGGCTGCCTTCCGCGCGCCGGTTGCTCTGGTCGACCTGCGTCACCGCCTCCGCCAGCGAGCGACCGTGGATGTCGAACTGGCCCGCCAGCTGCCCCAGATCCGTGACGGTCTTGGTGGTCAGCTCCTGGAAGCTGGCGATATGCCGCTCGACTTGGGAGTTGGCCGCGCCGGTCTTCTGGGTGACCTCGTTCATGGCCGCGACGAACTCGGAGACGCGCGCCAGGAGCGTGCGCTCGATCTCGCCCATGTTCTCGTGGGCGCCGCTGAGCACCTCCTGCAGCAGGATATTGGCCTCGCGCAACCGCTCGAACAATGCCGTGGTATCGGAGCGCAGCATGCCGTGCGTCTCCAGCATCTCGGACACCGCCGCCGCCGTCGTCTGCTTGGAGTGCTCGACCGCCGAATGGGTCTGCTCCTGCAGGTCGCGCAACGTGCGGGCCACCGTCGCCGAGGCATTGCGCGACACTTCGAGGGAGTTGGTCTGCAGGTCCTTGACCGATTGATTGATCGCGCTGGTGGTCGACTGGCTGGCTTCGGCCGCGGTCGTCTGCAGCTGCCTGATGGATTTGTTGACGGAATCGGTCGCCGTCTCGCTCGCCTCGTTGATGAGGCGGGCGATCTGCTCGCTGTTGTCCATCATGGTCGAGGTGAAAGTGAGACCCTTCACCTCGATCGCCTTGACGGCGTGGTCGGTCACGCGGCTGAGCTCGCTGGCGAATTCCGTGCTCTTGCCGGCCAACGCGGCGAGCAGCACGCTCGATTTGTCGTCGAGAATCTCCGTCATCTCGGCGGCGCGCTGGCTGACGGCGGTCGCGATCTCGTCCACCTTGCCGACGAAGTTGCGCGCCACCTCGGCGCTGACGCCGAGCAGCGTTCGCTCGACGTCGTTGGCGTTCTGCTTGAGGACGTTGCTCACGCCGGTCGATACCCCGGTCAGCGTGCGCTCGACCTCGGTGGCGTTCTGCTTGATCTGGTTGCTCACGCCGGTCGACACGCCCGTCAGGGTGCGCTCGGCGTCCTGCACGCTGGTGCGGATCGCGGTCGTGGCGCTCGACGTGAGCTGGCTGAGCGCGCGCTCGGCTTCGCCGGAATTGGTCTTGATGGCGGCGTTGAGCTGCTCGAGCCGCGAATTGATCACCTGGGTGGTCGAGGTCGCCAGGTTGGAGATGGTGGAGGAGCTCGCGGTCGTCAGCGCCCCGATCGAGCGCTCCGCCTCGCCGGTATTGGCCTTCACGGCCTGGTTCAACTGCTCGATCCGCGCGCTGACCGCTCCGGTGGTGGAGGCCGTCAGCTCCTCGAGCGCGTGCTCCGCCTCGCTGGTATTGGTCTTGATCGCATGGGTCAATTCACCCAGGCGCGCGTTGAGCGCGTCGGCGGCGGCGCGGGTGCGCGTCTCGATCTCCTTGGTGACGACCTCGGCGCGACCCAGCAACAGCTCCTCAAAGCGGTTGATGCGCGTGTCCAGATTGCTGGCAACCTCGCTCGCGCGCGTGCCCATCGCCCGGTCCATGTCGTCGATCCGGGCGCCGACCGTCTCGGTGAGCTGGCTCGCCATGTTGCCGATGGAGCTGGCGGCGGACGCCGTCACCGCGCCGATCGTCTCGGTCGCCCGGCTGGCCGTATCCTCGATGGACGAGGTGCTCGAGGCCCGCAGCGCCCCGATCGTCTCGGTGATCTTGCTGGCCATCTCGCCGATGGAGGCGGAGGTCGAGACCGTGACCGCGCCGATCGTGCGCTCGGCATCGCCGGTATGCGCCTTCACCACCTGATTGAGGTTCTCGATCCGCAACGCGATCGTCTCGGTAGTGGAAGCCGCCAGGTCCCCGATCGAGCGCTCCGCCTGGCTGGTGTTGGCGGTGATCGCCTGGGTCATTTCCTTCAGGCGCATATCGAGCACGTCGGCGGCCCCGCGGGTGCGCGACTCGATCTCCTTGGTGACGACCTCGGCGCGTCCCACCAGCAGCTCCTCGAAGCGGCTGATGCGCGAATCCAGATTGTTGGCGACCTCGATCGCGCGGCTGCCGATCGCCCGATCGATGTCGTCGATCTTGGCGCTGATCGATTCTCCGAGCTTGGCGCCGCGCACGTTGATGACGTTGGTCACGTCGCTGATGCGCTGGTCGAGCGCGGAGACCACCTCCTTGCCGCCGTCCGCCATCGTCTTGGCGATGTCCATGACGCGCGAGCTCAGCGCCTCGTTGAGGGTCTGGGTGCGGCCGTCGAGCGCATTCTGGAAGCGGGAGAACTGCTGGTCGACGTTGGTGGTGACCTCGGAGATTTTGTTGCCGATGTCCGAGACGCGCGCCGTGAGGTGATCGTTGATGGCCTGCGTGCGGCCGTCCAGCCCGTCGTGGAAGCGGGTGAACTGCTGGTCGAGGCTGGTGGTGATCTCGGTCGCCTTGGTGTTGACGCGCGTGTCGAAGCTGTCGAGGTAGTCGCGCATGGCGGTCACGACTTCCTGCGTGCGCTCGCCCAGGCGCTCCACCATCTCGCCGCCATAGGTCTTCACGGTGCGGTCGAACTCGCCGAGATGGCGGGTGATCAGGTTTCCGAGCGTGGTCGAATCGCGCGCGATGCGCTCCGCCAGCTCGGCGCCGCCGTGATTGAACATGTCCTCGAACGATTGCAGCCGGGCGGCGAGCATCTCGCGCACCGCGTCGCCGCGGCCGCCGATGACCTCGACGATCGATTCGGCGCTTTCGCGGAACGTGTCGCTCACCTTGTTGCCACGCTCCACGATGGCATCGGTGATGCGCGCGCCGGTCTGCTCCATCTTCGACACCACGTCGCCACCGCGCAGGCTCAGATCGAGCACGAGCGAATCGCCGGTATTCTTGAGGGTGGTGTTGACTTCCTCGACGCGGTTGCCGATGGCGTCGGCGAGGTTGTTGCCGGTCTCGACCACGAGCTCGGTCAGCTGCTGCGTGCGGCCGGTCATCATGTCGAGGATGCCCACCGACTTCTGCGAGAAGCTCTCGGTCACGCGGTCGAGCCGCACCGACATCATGTGCTGGAGGTTGGCGGCGATCTCGGTGAACTCGTCGCCGATATGGTCGGTCTTGAAGTTCAGCGTCGCGGTCAGACGGTCGCTGGCGGACGCGATCGCCTCGGTGGTGTTGGCGCTGACGGATTCCAGCCGCTCGAGCAGATCGCCGCCGCGCTCGCCGAGCGCTTCGATCATGGTGTCGCCGGCATGCCCGAGCGCGCGCGAGATGTGCTCGCCCTTCTCCGCCAGCGTATGGGTGATACGCCGCGACGCTTCGTTGACCTGATCGGCGACGAGCTGGCTGATCTGCGAGATGTCGTGGCTGAGATCGAGATGCACGCTGTTGATGGCGTCGCGGACCTGCTCGGCCTGGCCGACCAGGGTGTCGCGCTGGCCGCCCAGATCCTGCAGCAGCGCGCGGATGCGCACCTCATTGTCGTTATAGGCGTGCTCGAGCGCCGACACCTCGTTGGCGACCAGCGTCTCGAGCTCGGCGGCGCGCGCGAGCGCGCGCTCGACGCCGTCGCCCATCGCCGCCACCTCGCGCCGGATCGCCTGGCCGACGGTCACGATCGACTCGCGGGCCACGGTCTCGGGTTCGGCCAGCCGCATGGCGACTTCGGCCATGGATTGGGCGATCAGCCGCAACTCCTGCGACCGCCAGGCCATATGGGCAAGGACATAGAAGAAGACGACCGGCGCCAGATAGATGGCGCCCAGCACGGCGAGCACGGGCGCGGTCAATCCGCTGGGGCCGAGCGCCTCCTGGATGTCGGGAAGATAGACGCGGCCGAGGCCGAGGCCGGCGATCACCCAGACGCCCGCGAAGATGCTGGCCAGGACGTAGGATGTGCGCGCCGGGCGGCGCTGCAGGGTGCGGAGAATCTGTCCGATCGACTCGCGGTCGTCGTTGGCCGGATGCCGTGCCGTATCGGTATCCTCGGGTCGCCGGACTTCGTCCTCGAAATGCTCGGTTTTGGCGGCCTTGCCCGACCGCAGGCCGGGCCAAGCGCGCTCGGACATGGCTTCGTCCGCCGGCATGGCCGCGATCGGGGGGGCGATCATGGTTCCGGAAGATTCGGCATCCCTCACGTTGAGGGCATCCTGGATGGCCGACAGCGCCGCTTCTGTCGGGTCCTTCATCTTCGGGGTGTTCGCCATGTCGGTCGTCGCCTCGTCAGTTACGCTGGACCAAGTCCGCAGCCCCCATGAAAGCCGGGCCACGTCGCGAGCGCGTCTGCTTGAGCCCCCTCAAGTCGTCATTGGCAAGCGGGCTTGAACGCGCCGCAAAACACATTCCTCTGCCGCTTCGTATCCTATCGGCTTGGCAGACCAAAGAAAACCGCTTGTTAAGTTCTCTTTAATCATCGTTAACGTTGCCGTAGCCATGATTAAGGCAAGTGCAACAGGCACGATGACCAGAATTCGGGACGTAAACCACTGATTTGCTTCCGGCTCAGGGGGGCGGCATGCGGCCGGCAGGGACGTAGCGCCGCATCCGGAGCCAATCCGCGAGCCCTGTGGGAAACCGCGTTTTCGACCGGCTTGGGCGCACCGCACAGGGTTGACCCCGCCCCCCACGCATAAACCCCAGGGCCGTGAGGCCCGCGCGCCGTGCGTCCGATATCCCGATAGGGCTCTGTTAACCGCGCGCCCGCGTAGCCGCAGCCGCGGGGTCGGGTCTTTACCTGACGTTGGGGGCTTTTTGTCTAACTCGTCCGGTGAAGGGGGTCAAAGAGCTCCCCAGGGAGGCCGACATGGGGCCGACGGCAAACGCCGCCGCTCCGACCGACGCCGCGGCGTCGGTCGCAGCCATCGATCTCGAGCATCTGGCGCGCATGACCCTCGGGGAGCGCGGCCTCGAAGTCGAGATATTGGCGTTGTTCGACCGGCAGGCTGCCGTCCTGCTGGCGCGCATGGAGGATTCCACGCCCGCGGCCGCGGCCGCCTTCGCGCATACATTGAAGGGTTCGGCCCTCGGCATCGGGGCATGGCGCGTCGCCGAGGCGGCCGATGCGGTGGAGATGAAGGCAGACCGCTCTGATGCGGCCGAGGTCGCCGCCGCGGTGAGGAGGCTGGCGGCGGCCGTGGATGAGGCGAAGGCCGTCATTGCGGACCGGCTGCGCCCGCATAACGGGTTCTAGCTAAGCTAGAGCGGTTTCACATTAACCGGAGACAGAAACCGCTTCGGACAGAAAACTGGTCTCCACTCTTCCTGAAAATGCTCCAGCGCAATCGTCGGCGCATGCGGGTCGCCGCCCGGATACTCGGCCTGCGGGCTGGCGCCGCCGCCCGGCAGCGGTTATAGGACCGCCGCAACACCTCCAACTTTCACCGTCCCCGGAGCCCATGCCCAAGATCACTTATATCGGTGCCGATGGCACCAGCCGTACCGTCGACGCGGAAACCGGATCCACCGTCATGGAGGCGGCGATCAAGCAAGGCGTTCCCGGCATCGAGGCTGAATGCGGCGGCGCCTGCGCCTGCGCGACCTGCCATGTCTATGTAGACGAGGCTTGGCGTGCGATCGTGGGCGAGCCCTCGCCGATGGAGGAGGATATGCTCGATTTCGGCTACGACGTGAAACCAAACTCGCGTCTTTCTTGCCAAATAAAGGTCATCGACGCGATCGACGGATTGATCGTTCGGATCCCCGAGCGGCAGGCTTAACCATCCGCGGCACGCATCCCAGCTGCTCCCGCGTTGGGGCTTTTCCCCCTCTGGCGCCCCGGCTACACAGGCGCCGCACCATCAGACGCGGCCACGCACGACCGCACATACGTAAGGCGGAAGACGAATGAACGAACCGATCAAGACCGACGTGCTCATCATCGGGGCCGGGCCGTGCGGCCTGTTTGCCGTGTTCGAGCTCGGGCTGCTCGAAATGAAGACGCATCTCGTCGACATACTCGACAAGATCGGCGGCCAATGCGCGGAGCTCTATCCTGAGAAGCCGATCTATGACATTCCAGGCGTGCCTATAACGACCGCGCAGGGACTGGTCGATTCCCTGATGACGCAGATCAAGCCGTTCGCGCCGACCTTTCACCTGCAGGAGATGGTCGAGACGATCGAGAAGATCGGCGATCCGCTGTTCCGGGTGAAGACCGATCAGGGCAAGCTGTTCGAGGCCAAGGCCGTGATGATCGCGGCCGGCGGCGGCTCGTTCCAGCCCAAGCGCCCACCGATACCGGGCATCGAGGCCTACGAAGAAAAATCCGTGTTCTATTCGGTACGCAAGATGGAGGCGTTCCGCGGCAAGCGCATCCTGATCGTGGGCGGCGGCGATTCCGCGCTCGACTGGACCCTCAATCTGGCGCCGATCGCGAGCCACCTCACGTTGCTGCACCGGCGCGACCAGTTTCGCGCCGCACCCGACAGCGTCAACAAGATGATGGCGCTGGTCGGCGAGGGGAAGATCGATTTCGTGCTGGGCCAAGTCTCGAGCCTGGAAGGCGAGGACGGTCGGATCGCCAAGGCGATCGTCAAGCGCAACGACGGCTCCGATTTCCATATCGCCTGCGATGCGCTGCTGCCGTTCTTCGGCCTCACCATGAAGCTCGGGCCGGTCGCCGATTGGGGCATCGAGCTCAAGGACGGCGAATTGATCCCGGTCGATACCGCCGCCTTCGAAAGCAACGTGCCGGGCATCTTCGCCATCGGCGACATCAACTGGTATCCGGGCAAGGTGAAGCTGATCCTGTCCGGATTTCACGAGGCCACGCTGGCGGCGCAGAAGGCTTACCACTACGTCTACCCGAACAAACGCCTGGTGTTCCAGTACACGACCTCGTCCTCGAGCCTGCAGAAGAAGCTGGGCGTGCGCAGCTAGCGTGCCGTCTCTGACACTTCCTGCGACTGCTGAGCGGTACAGTTTTCCTCCCCCGCTTGCGGGAGAAGGAGACCGCAGTGCACCTGGGATACGTGCAACGCAACCGTCAGGATCGCAACGCTACCGCGTAACGCGCGGCGGCGCGCTGACGTTGAGCGGCGGCAGCGGCTCCGATCGCACCGGCGGCTCCAGGGGCTGCAGGCCGAGCACCGAACGCATCGCGGGCAAGGTGGCGTCGGCCATGGCGGCATGGCCTTCCGCGGTCGGATGAATGGCGCCGCCATAGACCGCCGACATGATGCCCCAGGTCGCGTCGTGGATGTTGCTCGGCTGCAGCAGGGAGGACTGGCCCTGCGGATAGGTGAGCGCCGTGAAGTAGCTGTCGTTCGCGGTTCTGATCCAGCGCGCGCGCGGCGCATAGGCGCGATACTCGCTCGCCGGCCGTCCGCAGGCCATCGGATCGGTCGCGGCCTCGCGCGGATTGGTGCGGAAGCTGTCGCCATTGGGCGAAAAGCACGCGCGATCGAATTCAGGATCGTCGCTCGAGCGCACGCACAGACCGTGATTTGCAAATGCCGCCTGGTGGGCGTCCACGAAGGTCATGCTGTCGCTCGCGGGATCGCGGCAGCTCGAGCCCTCGCAAACCGCCAGCGCCTTGATCTTCGGCAGGAATTGCTCGCCGAGATAATCGGAGACCTGGTGCAGGCGGGTGCTGTTGGCCGAAAAGGCCGGATGAACGTCGAAGCCGTCGCGCCCGCCGGCGCAAAGCGTATTGCCGGAGGTGAGCACGGGGTTGCCGTAGGTGACGAACAGCACGCGCGAAAGATCGCCGCCCACATAGGGCTTGAGCGCGGCGCGCAGCTTGGCGAAGTTGCCGGGCAGGTCGTTGTCGAGGATCTTCTGCGAGTCCGCGACGGTCGCGACGGCGCCGCCGCGCCCGAGCAGGATGCGGTCCGTCGTCGATTCGATGATGACATTGGCGATCAGCCCGGAGAACAGGATGTCGTTGGCCCCGATCGTGAGCAGAACCAGATCGATGTTGCGGTCGGGCTGGCGGCGATGCGCCCTGGCCATCAGCTCCTTGAGCTCGTCGATCTGCGCCGGCGAGCTTCCCGGGCATGCCGAATTGGTGCCGGGGCTCGGACATTCGCTGATGCGCTGGCTCGACAGAAAGCCGGCGTCGATGCGGGCGCCGGAGCACCCGAGCGGAATGAAGGTGACTGCGATATGGCTGTTCTCGACCGCAAGGCCGAGCGCGCTGCGCATCTGATAGCTGTAGAGCGAGCGGTGGCAGGGGCCGCTCTCCCAGCGCGCGCTCTGCCGCGCCCATGCGTCGGTCAGGGATTCGTCGCCGGTGGAGAAGCTGCAGGATCTGTTGCCATTGAATCCGTCGCGCCCGGGCCGATAATACTCGCTGCGCACCGTGCCGAGAAAACGCTGAAAGCAGAAACCCTCGTCCGACAGCCTGACCGGGCGGTCCGGATTGCCTTCGCCCGCCGCGATCGAGTCGCCCAGCCCCGCGATCAATATGTCGCGCACCGCGATGTCGGCCACCACGCGTTGCGCGGTGCCGTCCGGCAGGAGTATGTCGACGCTGGCAAGCGCGGTGTGGCCATAGGCGACGCGCAGCTTCACCTCTTCCTCGCAGCGCGCCATGGTTTCCCGCGGGGGGCCGCTGCCGTCATCCACGCTCCAGTCGCAGCCGACATTCGCCGGTATGGTCCCGGCCAGCGCGACCCCGATGCGGTGGTCGCGCGGCACCAGATAGTCTTCCAGCGTTCCGTCCCGGTCGCAGGTTTCTAGGAGCTTCCCGGCCCGGTCGACGCACAGCCGCTCGACCGTATCGCGGGCCCAGCCGCGGCCGTCGCTTTCGCGGGCGAGGCGGTCCTCGGCCGCCAGCAGGCCGTCGCCGCGGTCGGCGGCCACATGACGCTGGAAATCGGCCTCGCTGCGAAACAGGCGGAAGCGGTTCTTCACCTCCCACTCGATGCGTGGACCGCCGTTCTTCGATTGGGCCAGCGCCGCAGGCGCGGCCCAGCCGGCGAGCAGCAGGGCGGTGAGGCTGAGAATGAGAAGTCGTGGCATGGCGGCCCAATTTGATGAATGCGCCGATGGATAGCACTTTGCTTGCGGCGGAAATATGGGAGCCGGCCGTTTGTGGGGTCGTGGGCGCGCCGTCACCGGGCGCCAATGAGGGGCGCCCCTGCGGGCCCAGGACGATCGCCCGGCCGACGCCGGTCAGGCCGTGCTGATGACGGCGTCCTCATAGCGGCCCGAGCCCATGCCGCTGTCGGCGAAAATGCCGTGGTCGGCAATCCAACCGAAGGTCTCCTCGTAGACCTCCTTGGTATAGGTCTCGAACACCAGTCGCTCGCCCGGACCCCAGCGGCGCGTGTCCATCATGGCGTGATAGCGCAGCGGGAACTCGTTCTCGTAATAGTGGGTGTAGCGATCCGGGCGCAGATCGATGTCGCGTTGCGCCCGCCGCAGCGCGTGGAAGAACTTGCGCAGGTCCCCCGGGTCCGGATTGCCGGTGATCATGGTCGCGATCATGAAGGTCGTGTCGATGATCTTGCGGAACCCGAGCTGCTCGGCAAAATAATAGGGTCCGCTGAACAGCGCCGAAGCCTCGGTCTTGTGCTCGATCAGCATCTCCATCCGCTTGAACAGCATGCCGTCGGCAAACGACAGGTTGATCTTGTCGGCCGGCAGATAGGGCTCCAGCGCCTGAATGGTCGAGTAGTGGCTGCCGGACTGGTAACCGACCGCGATCGGCACGCCGGCGAGATCTTCGGGATTTCGGATCGGCGAGGAGGCCGGCACGAAGACGCCCGCCGGCGCGACCGAATAGACTTCGGCATAGAGCCGGCCTTTGCCCTTCGATGCCGCCACCCCCACCGTCCAGTGGCAGGCGCAGCTGACGTCGGCTTGGCGGCCGCGCTCGAACGACTGGTAGGCCCCGACCTTGTCGCCCTTGTCGTGGTGCGCGCCGTCGGTCGACTGGATCAGCTCGCGGAAGACGTAATCGAGCCCCTCGTCCTTGAAGTAGCCCTTTTCCTCCGCCACCCATTCCTGCAGGCGGAAATGCGGCTCGACGATGAATTTCTGCTCCGGCATGGCACGGTCCTCCGGCTTGGCTTTGCGGCGAGCTTACCCCAGGTCGGCTGTAATTTGTAGCCGGGCGGGTGCCCCGGGGTCGGGCAGGCGGGTGACGCCGGGGCCGGCTTTTTCGTTTCGAACGACCCACGCTTTAGAATTCCGGCTCGGTGGTACCGCGGCGGATGCGACTTGATGTTCGTCAGAGGATGACAACCGTGCGGGCTCGA
>DASZKX010000213.1:0-4893 GCA_035552735.1 Xanthobacteraceae bacterium | reverse complement strand
TTTTGCAGGCTTTCATCGCCCAGCGCGCCACCACCTTGCAAAATCGGATATTTCAATCCCCACAGAATACCCTGTGAAATCAGCCCACGCCGCGTTGTTCACGGCTGACTATCAACGCGGCGAGCCCTGGTGGGCAATTCGTCGTCGGCGCCCGCGCTCTGCCGGGAAACCCCTATGACGGCCATACGCTCGCGGCGCAGACCGAGCGGATCACCGGTGTCGCCGTCGAGCGCGCCTTTGTGGGTCGCGGATACCGCGGCCATGATGCTGATCGCGCGCGCGCCTTCATCAGCCGACAGAAGCGTGGCCTCACGCCCACCATCCGGCGCGAGCTCCGCCGGCGCAATGCCGTCGAGCCCGTGATCGGCCACATAAAGGCCGACGGTCTGCTGAACCGCAATTTCCTGATCGGGGCCGGATCCAGCCCGGCGGCCTGGAGCGTGCTTTGCGGCGCATGTTCCTGCATCGATATCCTCCTACGCCGCTGGCGCGGCCACCCCCACTCTGCCCCGAACGCCGCGCGCCGTCTCGCCCTCGTTGGCGGCGGTAGTGTCTCAGTTTAAGCCGGCACCGGCCCTCGCCCCCGCCCGGCCACCCACAACAGTATGCTCGCTAGTCGCCCGTGAACACCGTGGTATTCAGGCGCAAGCGAGCTCTTGCCAGCTGACAGCGAGGGTCTGGGATGAGCGCGATGTGGCGAGCCAGAACGCGATGAGCCGTGCCAGCCAGCGGCGGAGGAGCCTGAGGTTGTGGCCGACGGCGGCGAGGATGGCGTTGATTGCGTCGCCTTCTGCGCCGAGCAGGAAATTGCGGTTGAGCAGACCGTCGGCCTTCATGTGACCGATCACGGGCTCGACGGCGTTGCGCCGGCGGAGCTCGCGCCGGATGGTGGGCGTGAGGCCAGGCTTCTGTCGGCTGATGAAGGCGCGGGCGCGATCAGCATCATGGCCGCGGTATCCGCGATCCACAAAGGCGCGCTCGACGGCGACACCGGTGATCCGCTCGGTCTGCGCGATCTGCGCCGCGAGCGTATGGCCGTCATAGGGGTTTCCCGGCAGAGCGCGGGCGCCGACGACGAATTGCCCACCAGGGCTCGCCGCGTTGATAGCCGCGACCGAGACCTTCACGCCGAATTCGAAGCGCGCATGTGCCTTGCCTTTGCCGATGCACTCCACCTCGGGAGCGTGCAGCGAGTAGAGCTTGCCGCTGCCGCGATCCTCGGGCCGTTGGCGCAGCAGACGGATGATCAGGGCGAGCGGCTCGCCGAACACCGCTTCTGCCCGCGCATCGCCGGTGATCTTGCGCGTGATGTCGCGCGCCAGCCGCCCGAGCCGGGTGCGGAGCCGGCGAACCTGCCGTTCCGCCTGCCGCGGGCGCCCGGAATACATCAGCCTGGCGGCATCGCGCTTCGCCCATTTCGCCACCCGGACATAGGATTGCCGCAGCACCACGCCATGGCGGCGCGCGAGCCGGACCAGGATCTCGATGCCCCGATGCAGCAGCTTGCTGTCGGTCGGATGCGTCACCGCCTTCGGCTGCACCGTGGTGTCGATGGTCACGCGACGGAGATGCTTCTCCTCGACGGCACCGCCACGCTGCGCGGCCTCCAGGCTTTCGGCCAGCAGCGCCTCCATTCGTTCGGAACCAATCCGCTTGCGCCAGCGCGTCAGCGACGAGCGATCCAGCGGCAAGCGATGCTGGAAGTATGTCTCGCCGCAGAACAGCTGGGCATACGGGCTGTCGAGATAGCGGGCGCACACCGCTTCGTCGGACAGTCCGTCCATGTGCTTGAGCAGATGCAGGCCCACCATCAGCCGGGTCGGCAACGCCGACCGGCCGATGCCGTCCTTGTAGAGCGCCCCGAACGCCGCCTCGAACTGCTGCCAGTCGATCAATCCGGCAAGTCGAACCAGCGGGTGCCGCGCGTCGACGATGTTCTCCAGCCGCGACCGGAACAGTTCCTGATCTGACGCCGGCAAAGCTTGCTTCGGCCGCATCGGCAGGGCTCCCGCGCTCGGAGGCCAAGCGAATCACGACCTCAGCACGGCCGCAACCCGCCGCTCCGTTTTGCAGGCTTTCATCGCCCAGCGCGCCACCACCTTGCAAAATCGGATATTTCAATCCCCACAGAATACCCTGTGAAATCAGCCCACGCCGCGTTGTTCACGGCTGACTATCGAGAGCTGAGCCTGGAAGAGCGAGTTTTGATCCAGGTTGGTCGTGAGCGAGGCGAGAGCGTCAGCGCGATTTCTGCTGGATTGGGTCGTGCGGCGAGCACGGTCAGTCGAGAGCTGAGACGGCATGCGATCGACGGCGGCTACGCGGCTGATGCGGCGCAGGGTCGGGCGCAGGTGTTGCGGCACAAGCCGCGTCGGCTGCGCAAGCTTATGGACGGGCCGCCGTGGGAGCGGGTGCGGCAACTGCTTCGGCAGAGATGGTCGCCGCAGCAGATCGCGTTGAGACTGCGGCGGGACCATCCTGATGAGCGGGGAGGTCACGTGTCGCACGAGACCATCTATCAGGCGATTTACCTGACACCGCGCGGGGAATTGCGGCGCGAGCTGGTTGCGTGCCTGCGGCGCGGGCGTGGCAGTCGGCTGCCGCGCTCGCGGGGCCAGGACCGGCGAAACCTGATCCCGGACATGCGCAGCATCCATATCCGGCCGCCGGAGGTGGAGACGCGTCTGATCCCTGGGCATTGGGAGGGCGATCTGCTCAAGGGCGAGGGCAATCGCTGTGCCGTTGGTGTTCTGGTGGAGCGGATGACTGGTTTTGTGGTTCTGGCGTGGATGCCGAGCACGAGCGCGGTGAGCACGCTGAACGGCTTTGATGCGGCGTTGCGTCCGATCCCGCCTGGCTTGCGCAAGACCCTGACGTATGATCAGGGGCGGGAGATGGCCTCGCATCTGGCATTGACGGCGCGATTGGGGCTGGAGGTTTACTTTGCCGACCCGCACAGCCCGTGGCAGCGCGACAGCTGCGAGAACACGAACGGTTTGCTGCGCGAATATCTGCCGAAGGGCGCGGATCTGTCTCGCTTCAGCCAGGATGAGTTGAATGCGATTGCTTTGAGCCTGAACACGCGGCCCAGGAAACGGCTGGATGCTCGCACCCCGCTCGAGTGCTTCACGCAGCAACTGGCTCTGGATCAAATGAAGATCACCGCCATACAGTGAAAACCAAGTTGTTGCACCCGGACCTGGAATCCGCCGACTTTTGTCCATTTGGGGCCGTGCGGTTGCAAACGGCGAAGCCAAACGGACAAAAGTTCTTTTACCCCGATTCCGTGAGTTTCCGTGGAAGGTCCTCTTGTACGACGCGGGACGCATGTCGCATGCTGCGGGGATGAAGAGCGGTTTCCTCACGACGGCGGATCGGCAAGCCCTGCTGAAGTTGGCTCGGGACAGGCTTGCCGAACATCGGGTGGCGCGGCGGGCCAACGCGCTCATCCTGCTGGATCGCGGCATGAGTGCTGCCGAGGTCGCGCGGGTCTTGTTGCTGGATGACGGCACGATCCGGCAATGGCGCGAATTGTTCGATCAGGATGGCCTCGCCGGCCTCGCCGGCTTCCATTTCGGCGGCCGCCAACCGTTCCTGGCGACGGCGCAGGAGACGCGGTTGCAAGCCTGGGTCGGCGAACATCTGCCGCGCAGCACGCGCGCGGTGGGCGCGTGGATCGAGCAGCAATTCGGCGTGACGTTCGCAAGCCGCTCCGGGTTGATCAAGCTGCTGCACCGGCTGGGGTTCGAACATCGCAAACCCGCAGCTCTGGCCTGCAAGATGGACCCGGACAGGCAGCGCCGCTTCATTGCCCATTACGAGTCGCTGCTGAACCATCTGCCGCTCGACGAGACGGTGATGTTCATCGACGCCGTGCATCCCGTCCATGGCGCCAGGCCGGTCGGCTGCTGGGCGCCGAAGGGCGTGAGCGTGGCCGTCGAGCAGACCACCGGGCGCGAGCACCTCAACATCCACGGCGCAATCGATCTCGAGACCGGCGCCACGCAGATGCTGCTGGTCGACCGCCTCGACACGCAGAGCACGATCGCTCTGCTGGCGGCGATCGAGCGTTGTTTTCCTCGCCAGCGGCGTGTCCATGTCTTCGCCGATCGCGCCAGGTGTCACCGTTCCCAACTGGTCTGGGCGTGGCTGCGTCGGCCGGGCTGCCGGATCGGGCTGCATCTGCTGCCGCCGTACTGCCCGCATCTGAACCCGATCGAGCGGCTCTGGGGCGCGATGCACCGCGCCATCACGCACAACCGATGTTCGAAATCGCTCCCAACCTTCCAGGCCGAGATCCTCACCTTCCTGCGAAGAACGGTCCCCCAAAACTGGGCCACATTCTGCGACGAAATCACCGACAATTTCCGCGTCAGAGACCCAACCCAGTTCCGCATCCTCAAGTGATCGGAGTATTGGTTCTTTCTTTCAAGAAAGAACAGACTTCCTTACAGGGCGATCAATGTGACGCCGCCGATCATGAGAACGCCGCCGAGCATGCGCCAGAGGCTGAGTTCATGAACCGGCATGCCGAAAAGCCCGAATTTGTCGATGATCAGCGACATCAGGAGATTGGCGGTGATGGTCAATCCTGCCAGGGCACCCGCGCCTACCTTGCTCACGAACATGAGCCCCACGATCACCGCGATGGATCCGATGAGGCCGCCGAGCGGCGCCCACCAAGGCATCGTGTCGAGGCCATGAGGGGATGGCAGCGGCCGTGGCAGACACACGAGCACCACCGTCAAGAATGCGATGACGGGCAGGAAGGAAACCAAGCTCGCAAGCCAGGGGTTTGAAAGGGCGGTGCGCAGGGCGCCGTTCATCGGCGGCCCGCAAGCCTGCAATGCGCCGGCAATCAAAATCATCGGGTACAGCCAGGCTGCGCTCGAC
>DASZKX010000212.1:0-10977 GCA_035552735.1 Xanthobacteraceae bacterium | reverse complement strand
GAGGAGCAGCTCGTCCGGCGCGGCCGCTATGTCGAGTTCAACCTGCTGTACGATCGCGGCACCATCTTCGGCCTCAAGACCGGCGGCAATGTCGAGTCGATCCTCTCCTCGCTGCCGCCGGTGGTGAAATGGCCGTAGCAGCCGGGACCGTAACAAAACTCAAGAATCTGGAGCGGTCCCGGCTCAAGGCCGAGACAAGTGTGGAACCCTCAATCGGCGCTCGGCAGCCGTCGCACGGTGAATTCGATACGATCCCCGGGGAGCACGCGCCAGTTCTCGATCTCGGTCTGATAGGCCGCCTTGGGGAAGCGTTGGAACAGCTCGCGCGCCATCGCGCGCGCCTCCTCGCGCGGCAGCGCGAAGGTCTCGCGCCGGAACGCGTCCGAGCGCGCGCCCGTGCGATTGGCGATGAGCGTGCCGGAACGGCGGGCGATGTCGGCGGGACGAAGAAGACGGTCCATGGGGTACCTCGACCCGCAACCTAACACCGCATGAAGCGCGAGGCGAGTCTGAGTCGCGCGCGACGTATCTGCGCGCAAGCCCATTCACCCGCGATCGGCCATGCGATCGAGCGGCGGTGCGTCGCTCAACCGGCGAGCGCGCGCCGCGCAGCGGCGTCCGCGATCGCCCCAATGTCGGCGGCCTCGGTCGGAAAGTCCGCCGCGATCCACACGTCCTCGGCGGCACGCAGCACTGCCCCCAGCTCCGGCCCCTTGGCGACGCCCCGGCTCACGAAGTCGGCGGCCTTGAGCGGAAAATCCGGCGCCGTCCAGCGCTCCGGCAGCCGCGCGAGGTCGTGCCAGACCGTATCGGCGACGCCGGCCGGCGAACGCGTCCAGGCCAGCAGGACCCTATCGGTGAAGCGCTCACGGCCCAGCCGGTAGAGCGCTCGACGCCCATCCTGCTCGGCGTTCTCGGCCGAGATGCGCCACCATCCGTCAACCATCGAACGCAAACGCTCGTGCTCCGCATTGGCGAGCCGAAGACGCTCGCGCAGCCGATCCGCATCCTCGAGGGTGAACAGAGCGAGCGCCCCCAGCCGGCGCGCCGGATCGGCCGCAAGCCCCAGCACCGCCTCGAGCTTGGTCATGTTGCTCAGGCTCGCCAAGAGCGGCACGCCGGCGAGCACCGAGAGGAGCACGCCGGCTTCGCTCATAACCGCCAGCACCGGCACCACACGGGCGGCGACCAGGAGCTTGAACATCTCCATCCGCACCCGTTCGCGCGACAAGCGGTCGAGATGCGGGCGCGCCGCGATGCAGGCCGCCAGGCCGGCCGGATCGGGCGCGCCATGCCCATAGGCGGCATGGAAACGGAAGAACCGCAGGATGCGCAGATGGTCCTCGGCGATGCGCGTCGCCGGCTCGCCGATGAAGCGCACCCGGCGCGCCGCGAGGTCGTCCAGGCCGCCGACATAATCGAAGATGGTGCCGTCTCGGGTGACCGAAAGGGCGTTCATGGTGAAATCGCGGCGCTCGGCATCGCGCCGCCAATCGCGCCCGAACGCGACCTTGGCGCGGCGCCCGTCGGTCTCGACGTCCTCGCGCAAGGTAGTCACCTCGTGCGGGCGGCCTTCGACGACCACGGTGACGGTGCCGTGCTCGATGCCGGTCGGCACCGCCTTGAAGCCTGCCGCCTCGACCCGCCGGGTCACCTCCTCGGGCGTGGCGGTGGTGGCGATGTCGACGTCGCCCAAGGGCTCCGCGAGCAGCGTATTGCGCACCGCGCCGCCGACCACGCGCGCCTCTTCGCCGTCGCCATCGAGCAAGCCCAGCAGCGTCGCGAGCGCGCCGTCCCGCAGCCAGTCGGCCTCGAGCCGGTGGCGCACGGCGCTCATTTGATCACTCCCGGATGGAGCTTGCCGTCATCGACATGCGCCGGCACATAGGTCGAGCCGGCCGGCGCGCCGCCGAACTCGGCGAGCACGACAAAGCTGCCCACCATCAGGCCCAGGGCGGCGATCATGAGCCATGCCAGCCGCGCCGGCGACCATGCGGTGGGATCGAGCACGCCGGCGCGGGTCCCCCATAGAAAGACCGCGTAGACCACGAACGGGATCAGGAACAGCGCCACCTCGGTGAAGACCGGACGGATCATACGGGCAATTCCCTGGTTCCCTCGTCAGCCGAGATAGATTCGTTCGTAGAGGTTGCGCAGGATACCGGCAGTCACGCCCCAAATGTAGCGCTCGCCGAACGGCATGGCGTAGTAGCGCCGGATCACGCCCTTCCAATCGCGGCTGTGCAGCGCGTGGTTCTGGGCGTCCATCAGGAAGACAAGCGGCACCTCGAAGGCTTCGTCGACCTCGGAGTGGTTGAGGGTGAGCCGATGACCCGGGTCGACGCGCGCGACCGTCGGCAGGATGCGAAAGCCGCTAAACGTCAGATAGAGATCGAGATGCCCAATCGGCTCGACCAGGCCGCGGTCGAGGCCGATCTCCTCCTCGGCCTCGCGTAGCGCGGCGGCGGTCGGCGAGGCATCGCTCGCCTCGATCTTGCCGCCCGGAAACGCGATCTGTCCAGCATGGCTCTCGAGGTCGGCGTTGCGCAGCGTGAGCAGGACCGTGGGCTCCGCCCGGTCGATCACCCCCACCAGCACTGCCGCCGGCCGCGTCGCCGCAACGCCGGCACGCTCCCATAGGGAGGGATCGAGATCGAGATCGCCGCGGGCGCCCGGAACCGCGTGATCGGTCAATGCCGGCGGCACGTCGAGCGTGAGCCGCGCCCGGGCACGCGCGAAGAATTCGCGGCCGATCGCGCGCCCATCGCTCGAAAGCAAGCCGTCCATCAGGTCGGATCCTTCAAGCTCGCGGCCGGCTGCATGGCGAAAAATTCCCGGTCCGAAGCGATACCGAACATGCGCTCTCCGCCGACGGCTTGCTCCTCACCGAGCTCCACCAGATCGTAGAACAGGGCCCGTGTCACCCTGGCCCACAAGTCCGCCCGTACGTGCAAATACGGCCGAAGCCCACCCGTCTCCGGTTCCGGCTCGAACCGCAGCGCGTGCTGCGGCCCGCAGGCGACCCAATCGTCCACATTGGTGCGAAAGTGCAAAACCCGTCCGTCCGCCTGCGTCTCGACGTTGAGCTCCACGGCCAGGAACGGCGCGTCCTCGACCACGATTCCGCATTTCTCCACCGGGGTCACGAGATAGTATTTGTTCCCTTCCCGCTTGAGGACCGAGGCGAACAGCTTCACCAGCGCCGGCCGGCCGATCGGAGTCTTGAGATAATACCAGGTGCCGTCGGCGGCGATCCGCATGTCGAGATCGCCGCAGAACGGCGGGTTCCACAGATGAACCGGCGGGGCGCCCTTGGCGGCAACCTTGCCCACCGTGCCCGCGATCGCGTCGAGGCCGCTCGTTCGTCCCTGCCCTTCCTTCGCCATTGTTTCCCGCGATCTTGCGTCACCCATCGAAAATTCAGCTGTCCTCCTGCAGGCCTTAAGCTTGGCGAAGGACCGTATCGGCGCAAGGCCCATCACAAGGACAAGACCGAGCAAGGCCCAAACGGAACCCCGGACCGCACCATCTCCTTCGGCCTGGGTGGCGGGGGCGCATGGCGGGATTGCAGAAGGCGGCATCGCGCCGGCCGCAGGACGGCCTATTCTGCGTCCCGGTGGCAGGATGCGGCCGTAAGCCTCATGGATTGCAATGCTTTCGCGATTGCAATGCCTTGGCTTGAATATTGCAACTTTGCAGGACGTTATCGTTGCGGAAGGTGCTTACTACAGAATGTAAAAATGTCATATCGGCCCGGAATGTCGTATCGATAACGTTACGTTGCCGGATTGCTCATTGCGACGGCAAGGCGGACAATACCAAGGACACAATACCAAGGACGATGACGAACCCGACCACCAGACAGTCTGAACGCTAAACGGTAGGAGAGCGATGTGATGGCGGTAGCCGGCAGTGAAGTGATCGAGAAGCTCGACGACATGATCGTGCGCCAGGCGGAAGCGACCGGCGCGCAGGTGGCCGCCGCCAAGGACGCGATCGGCAGGGTGATCTTCGGGCAGGAGCGGGTGGTCGAGCAGGCCTTGATCACCGTGCTGTGCGGCGGACACGCGCTGCTGATCGGGCTTCCCGGCCTCGCCAAGACCAAGCTGATCGAGACCATGGGCACCGTCCTCGGGCTCGACGCGCGCCGCATTCAGTTCACCCCGGACCTCATGCCGTCCGACATCGTGGGCAGCGAGGTGCTCGATGAGGGCGCCGGCGGCAAGCGCAGCTTCCGGTTCATCGGCGGCCCGATCTTTGCCCAGCTCCTGATGGCCGACGAGATCAACCGCGCCAGCCCGCGCACCCAATCGGCTCTGCTGCAGGCCATGCAGGAGCACCATGTGACGGTCGCCGGCAATCGTCACGACGTGCCGCATCCCTTTCACGTGCTGGCGACGCAGAATCCGATCGAGCAGGAAGGCACCTATCCGCTTCCCGAAGCGCAGCTCGACCGCTTCCTGATGCAGATCGACGTCGGTTATCCGGACCACGCCTCCGAGCGCAAGATCATCTTCGATACAACCGGCACCGAGGAGAGCAAGCCGAAGCCGACCATGACGGCGGACGAGCTCATTGCCGCGCAGCGGTTGGTGCGCCGCTTGCCGGTCGGCGAATCGGTGGTGGAGGCGATCCTCAATCTGGTGCGCTCCGCCCGTCCGGGCCCCGAGACCGGCGAGATCGGCAAGCTGATCTCGTGGGGGCCGAGCCCGCGCGCGAGCCAGGCCCTGATGCTGGTGGTGCGCGCCCGCGCGCTCCTCGACGGCCGCCTGTCGCCCTCGATCGACGACGTCATGGACATGGCCGAGCCGATCCTCAAGCACCGCATGGCGCTCACCTTCGCGGCGCGCGCCGACGGCGAGAGCATCGAAGGCGTGCTCGGCAAGCTCAAGACCCGCGTCGGGTAGTCTGATGGCGGCACCACGACGAGCGTCAGGGCACGAGATCAAGGCAACCCAGCGGGCCGGCGGCCAGGCCCGCTCGCTCGCGGAATCCATGCCGCGTCTCATCCTGGAGGCGCGCCGGATCGCGGCGACCGTCATTCACGGGCTGCACGGCCGCAGGCGCGCCGGGCCGGGCGAGAATTTCTGGCAGTACCGCCGCTTCCTTTCGGGCGAGCCGGCGCGGCGCGTCGACTGGCGCCGCTCCGCGCGCGACGATCAGCTCTATGTGCGCGAGCAGGAATGGGAGGCCGCCCATACGGTGTGGATCTGGCCGGACCGCTCGCCCTCCATGGTGTTCTCCTCGCCGCTGGCGCAGGAATCCAAGCTCGACCGAACCCTGGTGATCGGCTTCTCGCTCGCCGAGGTCCTGGTGCAGGCCGGCGAGCGCGTCGGCATGCCGGGCCTCATGCGGCCGACCGGCAGCCGCAACGTGCTCGACAAGATGGCCAACGCGATCGTGCATGACGTGACCGAGCGCGCGAGCCTGCCGCCCTCCTTTGCGCCTTCGGGGCTGGCCGAGATCGTGGTGCTGTCGGATTTCTGGAGCCCGATCGCGGAAGTGCGCCGCACCCTCTCGCAGCTCTCCGCCACCGGCGCGCAAGGCCACGCCGTCCAGATCGTCGATCCGGCCGAGGAGACCTTTCCGTATTCCGGCCGCGTCGAGTTCATCGAGCCCGAGGGTGGCGGCGAGATCACGGTCGGACGCGCCGAGGCCTGGAAGAGCGAGTATGAGGCGCGCATCGCACGCCACCGCGCCGAGATCAGGGCCGAGACCGACCGGCTCGGATGGAGCTTTGCCATCCACCGCACCGACCATGCGGCGAGCGCGCTCATGCTCGCGCTGCACGCCCGCATGGGCGCTCCGCCCCCGGGCGCCGCCGTGGGCGGCCGTTTGGGCACGCCGGGTTATGCCGGGAGGCACGCATGATGGGATTGCTGGGCCTGCCGCTCGCCTTCGCGGAGCCGCTGGTGCTGTTGGGCTTGTTGAGCCTGCCGATCCTGTGGTGGCTGCTGCGGCTGATTCCGCCGCAGCCGCGCCGCATCGATTTCCCGCCGACCCGGCTCCTGTTCGACCTCACCCCCAAGGAGGAGACGCCGCGGCGCACGCCGTGGTGGCTCACGCTGCTGCGCCTGACGCTGGCGGCGCTGGTGATCATCGCAGCCGCCGGCCCGCTGTGGCATCCGCCGGTCGAAACCGCCACCTCCAAGGCGCCGCTGGCGCTCCTCATCGACGATGGCTATCCGGCGGCCGGAACCTGGGATGCGCGCATGCGCACCGCCGACGACCTGGTGGCGCGGGCGGAAACCGATGATCGCGGCGTCGCCCTCATCCGCCTGTCGGAGCCCGCGCGCGACATCTCGCTTGAGACCCCGGCGGCGGCGCGGGTGCGGCTCAAGCAGATCAAGCCGCAACCCTATGCGGTCGAACGCGCCGATGCGCTGCCGGCGCTCGGCCGCTTCCTCGATGCCACCCCCAACGCCGAGATCGTCTGGCTCTCCGACGGCGTCGATCTCGGCGGCGGCAAGGACTTCGTGGCCGCGCTCGGCCGCCTGATCGCAGGCCGGCAGGTCACCGTGATCAGCGGCGGGCTAGCGCCCGCCCATGCGCTCAGCTCCGCCGACAACACCGCCGGCGCTCTCACCGTCAAGGTCCTGCGCTCGGCCGCCGGGACGGCGGAAACCGGAACGGTGCGCGGCCTCGACCTCAAGGGCCTGCCGATCGCCGACACCTCGTTCGCCTTCAAGTCGGAGGAGACCGAGACCGAAGCCAATCTCACGCTGCCGGTCGAGATCCGCAACGACATCGCCCGGATCGAGATCAGCGCCGAGCATTCGGCCGGCGCAGTGCAGCTGCTCGACAAGCGCTGGCGCCGGCGCAGCATCGGCGTCGTCACCGGATCGACCGCCGATACCGCCCAGCCGCTGCTCGCCCCGACCTACTATCTCACGCGCGCGCTCGCGCCGTTCGCCGACGTGCGGATCGCGGATTCAGGCTCGCCCGCCCAGGCGGTGGCCCAGTTTCTCGACCAGCGCTTGCCCATGATGATCCTGGCCGATGTCGGCAACGTGACCGAGGTGCATGATCAAATCTCGCGCTGGATCGAGGACGGTGGCGTGCTGGTGCGCTTTGCCGGACCGCGGCTGGCGGCCAGCGACGACGATCTCGTGCCGGTGCGGCTGCGGCGCGGCGGGCGCATCCTCGGCGGTAGCCTGTCCTGGGAGCAGCCCCAGCAGCTCGGCGCGTATTCCCACGACGGTCCGTTCTTCGACATGACGGTGCCCAACGACGTCACGGTGAGCCGCCAGGTGCTGGCCGAGCCGGACGCCACGCTGACCGAGCATACCTGGGCGACGCTCGCCGACGGCACCCCACTGGTCACCGCCGAGCATCGCGGCAAGGGTCTGATCGTCCTGTTTCACGTCACCGCCGACACTCGCTGGTCTGATCTGCCGTTGTCGGGCGCGTTCGTCGAGATGCTCAAGCGGATCGTGGCGCAGGCCGGCACCACGGCGGTCGCCGAAGGCAGCGCCAGCGGCAGCCGTGACACCCAGGAAGTAGTGCCCCCCAGCCATGTGCTCGACGGCTTCGGCGTGTTCGTGCCGCCGCCGCCGAGCGCGCGCCCGGTCCCGGCCGGATTTACCGGCCACGCCACCCCCGACCACCCGCCCGGTTTCTATGGTCCACCTGAAGGATTGTTGGCCGTGAACACGCTCGCGCCCGCCGACCAGCTTGCGCCCCTCGACGTCTCGGCCCTCAATGCGCACCTGGAGGAATTCCGGGTGAGCGAACCGCGAGACCTGCGCGGACCGATCCTGCTGGTCGCCCTTGCGCTGCTCGCCCTCGACGCCTTGGTGGTGTTCTGGCTCGCCGGCGGGCTCAGGCAGATGAAGCGGCGGCGCGCGGTGGCGGCCGGCCTTGCGGCCTGCGCGATCTTCGGATCGGCGATGCTGGCCGCCCCGCAGGCGCACGCGCAGGCCGCTGCCGACGCACCCTGGAAAGCGGCCCTGGAAACGCGCCTCGCCTACGTGGTCACCGGCAACGAGGAGGTCGACCGCATCAGCAAAGCCGGGCTGCAGGGCCTCACGCTGTTCCTGGCGCAGCGGACCGCGCTCGAAGCCGCCGAGCCGGCCGGGCTCGATCCGGCCCGCGACGAGCTCGCCTTCTATCCGTTGATCTATTGGCCGATCGTACCGAGCGCCCCCAAACCCTCGGCCGAGGCGCTGCAGCACATCGACGCCTATATGAAGCAGGGCGGCACCGTCTTGTTCGATACGCGCGACGCGATCGAAGCCGCGCCCGGACCCGGCGGAGAGGCGCGCGCTCCCGGCATGATGGCGCTGCGGAACATTCTGTCATCCCTCGACATTCCCGAGCTCGAGCCGGTTTCGCGCGATCACGTCCTGACCAAGACGTTTTATCTCCTGAAGGACTTTCCGGGCCGCTTCACCACCGGGCAGCTGTGGGTCGAGGCGCTGCCGGCGGAAAGCGAAGACGATGAATCCAATCGCCCGGCGCGCGCCGGCGACGGCGTCTCATCCATCATCATCACGTCGAATGACCTCGCCGGCGCCTGGGCGATGCGGCCGGACGGTCAGGCCATGCTGCCTTTGGTCGCCGGCGAGCCGCGGCAACGTGAATTCGCCTTCCGGGCCGGCGTCAACATCGTGATGTACACGCTGACCGGCAACTACAAGGCCGATCAGGTCCATATCCCGGCGCTGCTCGAGCGGCTCGGACAGTAGGAGACCAAACCTCGATGAATTTCGGCATCGCATTCTCGCCCCTCGTGCCAACCTACGTGCTGTGGGGGGCGCTGGCGGTGACGCTGGTGCTCGCCGTGATGCTGGTGCTGGCCCGCAGCCGCGGCGCGCTGGTGCGCATCATCGCGCTCGCTTTGTTCGTGCTGGCGCTCGCCAATCCGTCGCTGACGCGCGAGGACCGCGATCCGCTCACCTCGGTCGCGGTGGTGATCGTCGACAAGAGCCCGAGCCAGGATTTCGGCGACCGCACCCAGCAGACCGAGGCCGCGCGCGCCCAGCTGGCCGAACGGTTAGGGCACATTCCCGGGCTTGAGGTGCGTTTCGTCGAGGCCGGCCAGTCGGACGGCGAAACCGACGGCACGCATCTGTTCAGCGCGCTCGGCTCGGCGCTGTCGGATGTTCCGCGCGACCGGGTGGCGGGCGCCATCATGATCACCGACGGGCGCGTGCACGACGTCCCGGCCGACGTCGCGGCGCTCGGCTTCACCGCGCCCGTGCACGCCTTGATCACCGGCCATAAGAACGAGCGCGACCGCCGGGTGGCGCTGGTGACGGCGCCGCGCTTCGGCATCGTCGGGCAGTCGCAGACCATCACGTTCCGCGTCGAGGATCAGGGCATTCCGCCCGGCAACGCGCAAATCACGGTCCGGCGCGATGGCGAGACGCTGGAGACCCGCAGCGTGCGCGTCGGCCAGCCGGTCGATGTGGAGGTGCCGATCCCGCATGCCGGGCCCAATATCGTCGAGATCGAAGCCGCCACCGTCGAGGGCGAGCTGACCGCGGTGAACAACCGCGCTGTCGTGGTGATCGACGGGGTGCGCGACAAGCTGCGCGTCCTGCTGGTGTCCGGCGAGCCGCATGCCGGCGAGCGCACTTGGCGCAACCTGCTCAAATCGGATGCCAGCGTCGACCTCGTGCATTTCACCATTCTGCGCCCACCCGAGAAGCAGGACGGCACGCCGATCAACGAGCTGTCGCTCATCGCCTTTCCGACCCGCGAGCTGTTCCAGCAGAAGATCAACGAATTCCAGCTGATCATTTTCGACCGCTACGCGCGCCAGGGCGTGCTGCAGTCGATCTATTTCGACAATATCGTGCGCTACGTGCGCCAGGGCGGCGCCGTGCTGGTGGCGGCGGGGCGCGACTATGCCAGCCCGACCAGCCTCTGGCGCACGCCGCTCGTATCGGTGCTGCCGGCCGAACCGAGCGGGCAGACCACCGAGACGCCCTACCTGCCGCGCCTGTCCGAGCTGGGCAAGCGCCACCCGGTGACCCGCGGCCTCGAGGGCTCGGCGGAAGATCCACCGCATTGGAGCCACTGGTTCCGGCTGGTCGACGCCCGCGCCGAGAAAGGCACCACCGTGATGGAAGGGCCCGACGCCAAGCCGCTGCTGCAGCTCTCGCGCGAGGGCGAAGGCCGCGTGGCGCTGCTCCTGTCGGATCACATCTGGCTGTGGGCGCGCGGCTTCGAAGGCGGCGGGCCGCATCTCGACCTGCTGCGACGCCTGTCGCATTGGCTGATGAAGGAGCCCGATCTCGAGGAGGAGGCGCTGCGGCTGTCGGTGCGCGGGCATGACCTCACGGTGCAGCGGCAGACGATGGCCGACACCGTCGACCCGGTGACCATGACGCTGCCGTCCGGCAAGTCGCAAACCGTGACGCTCGTTCAGGCCGAGCCGGGCGTGTGGCGCACGACCTTCGAAGCCAAAGAGCTCGGCCTGTGGCGCGCCAGCGACGGCAAGCTCTCCGCGCTCGCCAATGTCGGGCCGGCCAATCCGCGCGAGTTCGACGAAGTGACGTCGACGACCGACTGGGTGTCGCCGATCACCAGCGCAACCGGCGGCGATGCGGTGCGCATCGAGGATGGCAGCGGCGGCGTCCATCTGCCGAGGGTCGTCGGCGTGCGCGCCAATGACAGCTTTCATGGCGACGACTGGATCGGCCTGAAGATGCGCGAAGCCAGCGTGGTGCGCGGCATCGGGGTGCTGCCGGTGTTCGCCGGGCTGATCGGCCTCTTGTTGCTGGTCGGCAGCCTGGCCGCCACCTGGGCCCGGGAGGGACGCTGATCCGGACGCCGACCAATCACTGCGCATCGCGCTCGGGGCGGATCGGCCCCGAAACGTTGGCGAATGCACCCTCGCCGAG
This sequence comes from Xanthobacteraceae bacterium, assembly GCA_035552735.1. GTDB lineage: Bacteria > Pseudomonadota > Alphaproteobacteria > Rhizobiales > Xanthobacteraceae > VAZQ01. The sequence goes on along the minus strand of DASZKX010000212.1, from coordinate 127 downwards.
CTCGCAGACCAGGACGCGGGCCGGATCGACCGGCCCCGGCATGACGGCCCGGCCCTCGGGAACGCGCTTGAAACCGCTCTTCGCGTAATACGGCTCGTCACCCACCAGCACGACCAGCTGGTGGCCT
>DASZKX010000211.1:0-2483 GCA_035552735.1 Xanthobacteraceae bacterium | reverse complement strand
GGCTTTGGCGAGCCAGGCGGTGTTCCGCACCGTCATGGAGGCGATGGCGCGTCCCGGCCTGCCGCGGACGCTGCCGTCCGGGCTCGCGGCGCCGCCGCCGCTCAGCCCGACCGCCGCCGCCATAGCGCTGACCCTGCTCGATTACGAGACGCCGTTCTGGCTCGATCCGGCGCTCGCGGCCGCGTCCGAGGTGGCCGCCTGGTTGAAGTTTCATACCGGCGCGCCACTCGCCTCGGATTCCGCGCAAGCCACGTTTGGGTTCGTGTCCGATCCTGTTGCAATGCCTCCTTTCGAGGCCTTCTCGGCCGGCACCCTCGAATATCCGGACCGCTCGACCACCCTGGTGCTGCAAGTCACGAGCTTCGGCCGGGGCGACGCACTCCAGCTCTCCGGTCCCGGCATCCGAGGAGCAAGCCGCTTTTCCGCACAGCCGCTGCCGCCGGATTTCCGGTCGCGCCTTATCGCCAATCGCGAAATGTTTCCGCGCGGCGTCGATCTCATCCTGGTGAGCCCGGATGCGGTGGCGGCTCTGCCGCGCTCGGTCCGCGTCTCACTTTAGGGAGGCTGCCATGTATGTTGCGGTCAAAGGCGGCGAGCGCGCCATCGAGAACGCCCACGCGCTGTTGGCCCATGCGCGCCGCGGCGACCCTTCGGTGCCGGAGATTTCGCTCGCCCAGATTTCCGAGCAGCTGGCGCTGGCGGTCGATCGCGTGATGAGCGAGGGCTCGCTCTATGACCGGGAGCTGGCCGCGCTCGCCATCAAGCAGGCGCGTGGCGATCTCATCGAGGCCATTTTCCTGGTGCGGGCTTTCCGCACCACGGCGCAGCGTCTCGGTGCGTCGGAGCCGATCGATACGGCCGCAATGGCCATGGACCGGCGCATCTCGGCGACCTTCAAGGATCTGCCGGGCGGACAAGTGCTGGGACCGACCTTCGATTATACCCACCGGCTGCTCGATCACGATCTGGTCGCGGGCGGCGGGGTGCCGGAGCCGGCGCGCGCGCCGGCCGCCGAGGCGGCGATGCCGCGGGTCACGGATATGCTGGCGGCGGACGACCTGATCGAGCCTTCGGGCGCGCCCGATCCGGCCGCCCCGGTCGGCGATCTCACCCGCGAGCCGCTGTCGCTGCCGGCCGGGCGAGATCTCCGGCTGCAGAATCTGGCGCGCGGCGACGAGGGCTTTCTGCTCGCGCTCGGCTATTCGACCCAGCGCGGCTACGGGCGCACCCATCCGTTCGCGGGCGAGATACGCTTCGGCACCGTCGAGGTCGAGCTCTTCGCCGAGGAGCTCGGCTTCGCGGTCCCGCTCGGCCGCATTACGGTGACCGAATGCCAGATGGTCAACCAGTTCGGCGGTACTACCACTGAGGCGCCGCGTTTCACCCGCGGCTACGGCCTGACCTTCGGCCAAGGCGAGCGCAAGGCGATCGCGATGGCGCTGGTCGATCGGGCGCTGCGGGCACACGAGCTGGGCGAGGACGTCAAGGCGCCGGCGCAGGACGAGGAGTTCGTCCTCATGCATTCCGACAATGTCCAGGCCACCGGTTTCGTGGAACACCTGAAGCTGCCCCATTACGTCGACTTCCAGGCCGAGCTCGGGCTGGTGCGGCGCCTGCGCGCGGAGTTCGCGGCTGCGGCTCGCGACGGCAGGACCGGCATTCCGGAGGCCGCCGAATGAGCGCATCGCAACGCGACGAATCGCAACGCGACGAATCGCAACACCCGCAAAGTGACGCATCGCAACGCGACCGCACCTACAACTTCGCCTATCTGGATGAGCAGACCAAGCGCATGATCCGGCGCGCCATTCTCAAGGCGATCGCCATTCCGGGTTATCAGGTGCCGTTCGCCAGCCGGGAGATGCCCATGCCCTACGGCTGGGGCACCGGCGGCGTGCAGGTCACGGCCTCGATTCTCGGGCCCGACGACATCCTGAAGGTGATCGATCAGGGCTCCGACGACACCACCAACGCGGTCTCGATCCGCAAGTTCTTCGCCAAGACCGCCGGCGTGCGCACCACCACTCAAACCGGTGCGGCAACCGTCATTCAAACCCGCCATCGCATCCCGGAAGCGCCGCTGCACGAGGGCCAGGTCCTGGTCTATCAAGTGCCGATCCCCGAGCCGCTGCGATATTTGGAGCCGCGCGAGACCGAGACCCGCCGCATGCATGCGCTCGCCGAATACGGGCTCATGCATGTCAAGCTGTACGAGGACATCGCGCACCATGGCCACATCGCCACCACCTATGCGTATCCAGTCAAGGTCGACGGCCGCTATGTCACAGATCCCTCGCCGACACCGAAATTCGACAATCCCAAGATGAACGATTGCGCCGCCTTGCAGCTGTTCGGCGCCGGCCGCGAGAAGCGCATCTACGCCATTCCGCCCTACACGCAGGTGGTTTCCCTCGACTTCGAGGATCATCCGTTCGAGCCCTACCGGCACGACGCGGCCTGCGCGCTGTGCGGCGCGACCGAGA
>DASZKX010000210.1:0-7689 GCA_035552735.1 Xanthobacteraceae bacterium | reverse complement strand
TGGTCGTGGGTAACGTAGCCGCGCTTCTTGGCGTTGCGGATGAGCTTCTTGACGGCAGCGTCCGAGAGGTCGAGCAGCGGCAGCGGCGTATCCGGAGTCTCAGGCGCTTCCTTCTCGGGCGCCTCTTCCTTCTTTTCCTTGTCTTTTTGGACCGCTTTGGTCTTGCTCGCCATACACCATCTCCTGGAACGCAGCGCACTGCGGACGCAAGTCTTTGTGGACTCGGGCCCCGAGCGTCCTTGGCCACATGTGCTTGTGGCCACCAGCCGCCGGGATTACTTCGGGCACGGGCCCGTTACGCCGAAGATCGCCCCGCAACTAAAAAGGTCCCCCTACCCTATGCGGGGCGAATCGGTTCCCTTTTTCGGGATCGGGGCACCGATCCGCCGGAGGGCGCGCCTCGCCGAAAAAGGCCCGCAACCCTCCCCAATTTCCTCACCCTGATTCGCTTCCGCAATGTGCCGAAGCCGCCTTAACCCCCCCTTAACCGTCTTTTGCGGCGCACCCCCAGACTTAGCTCAAGGTACCGGCGATCTCCAGGCCGCTTGGTCCAAGATTCCGGCCCAAGATTGATTTGAAGGCCGGCGCTTAGAAAGACGGGCCCGCCCGGCCTGACGAAGCTCCGAAGCCCTCGACCAGGGCCTCGGTTCCGTCGATCACCGAAAGACGAGCCTTCACGTCCTGCAACCAGGAATAATTCGCCTCGGTCGGCTCTCGACCCAAGGCCTGCTCGGCGTCCTTGAGCTCTTTAATTAAGGAGTGCCACTGCCGATGCAAGGCGATGAGTTGCTTCCAGGTCATCAACACATCGGGCGCCGCCGCCTCCGGCCGTGCACCCCACACCGAAGCGGTGGTGATCGCCTTCTCGATGCGCCCGACTTGCTCGCCGAGCCCGCGCCGGCCGAGTTCCTCCGTCAAGCTTTCCCGGTCCGGAGCGCCCTCGTGGGCCACGATGTCGATCAGCGCGACCTTCACCTTTTCGGCCTCGGCAAACCGGAACTCGACCTCGGCGATGTCCTCCAGATGATCGTGCAGCAACCACGGATGATTGAGCGCCGTCTGCAGGATCAGCGCCTCGCGGCGCGAGATGGCGATGCGGTCGCCGCGGTGGATCGGGCTCGCCGCCAGTTGCGGGCTGCTGACCAGATAGGGCCCGCCCCCCAGGGCGATCCCGGTCGGCCGCGGGCGCTGGGCGCCGCCCCTGCCGCCGCCGGTTTGCCGCGCCGTCGATCCGCTAAATGATCCGCCGGACGACCCGCCCAAGAGGCGCGGGTTGCGGCCCTGCGGAAAGCGGCCGCCCCGTCCCGGGGCTCGCCGTCCTCCCGGCTCATCGCCCTCGAACAGGCTGCGCAGGCGGCTCTCGAATTCCCGGCGGTAATAGCGGCGGACCGATTCCTCGCCGATCCCGGTCATGACTGCGCCCAGCCGCGCCTCCAGCGCAGCGCGCCGTTCCGGGGTATCGAAGCCGCCGGCTTCGGTCTCCCGCATCCACAGCATTTGGACGAGCGGACGGGCGCCCGCGAGCACGTCCTCGATGGCAGCACGGCCGCCCGAGCGGACCAGATCGTCGGGGTCGTTGCCGTCCGGCAGGGTCGCGAAGCGCAGGCTCTTGCCGGGCCGCAGCAGCGGCAGCGCGACATCGAGCGCCCTATAGGCGGCGCGCCGTCCGGCCGTGTCGCCGTCGAAGCAGAGCGTGGGCTCGTCCGCCATCTTCCAGAGGAGCCCGAGCTGATCGGCCGTGAGCGCGGTGCCCAGCGGCGCCACCGTTGCGTCGAAGCCCGCCTCCACCATGGCGATCACGTCCACATACCCTTCGACCGCGATCACCACCGCGCCCTTGTGGGCGGCGGCGCGGGCGGCCGCGATGTTGTAGAGCGTGCCGCCCTTGTGGAAGAGCGGCGTCTCCGGCGAATTGAGATACTTGGCCTGGGCGTCACGATCGAGCGCGCGTCCCCCGAACGCGATCACCCGGCCACGCAGGTCGCCGATCGGAAACATCACCCGGTCGCGAAACCGGTCGTAGGGGACCGGGATATCGTCGCCGGCCACCAACAGCCCCGCCTCCACCATGTCCTCGACCGGGATGCCGTGGGCGCCGAGATGTTCCTTGAGGGCGAAGCGTTCCGAACCCGCATAGCCCAGGCGGAACCTGAGCTGGGTCGCCGGATCGAGGCCGCGATCCGCCAGATAGCCGCGGGCCTTGGCGCCGGAGCGCCCGGCCAGCGTCGCCTCGAAGAACTTGGCGGCAAGCTCAAGCACGTCGTGGAGCGTCTTGCGGTGCTGCTCGCGCGCGTCATCCTCGCGGCTCACCTCCGGCAGCGCCATGCCGGCCTGCGACGCCAGCCGCTCGACCGCCTCCGGAAACGGCAGCCCTTCGGTCATCATCACGAAGTCGAGGATGTCGCCGTTCCTGCCCGACGAGAAGTCGAACCAAGCCATCTTGTGGTCATTGACGAAGAACGAGGGCGTCTTCTCGGTGTTGAAGGGCGAGAGCCCCTTCCATTCCCGCCCCGCTTTCTTGAGCTTCACGCGCCGCCCCACCACCTCCGAGACCGGCAGGCGGGCGCGCAGCTCATCGAGGAACTCGGGCGGAAAGCGCATGGTGATTCGCAAGGTTAGTCCTTCACCCCGCGGAATATAGGGCGGCGGGCCGCCGGCAGCGCGAGGCGGCGACTTGTCCCAGTTATCCACAGGGCGCTGGCTCGTGTCCCGGATGCGGGTGCAGCGTAGAGAGCGGCGCAGCGTGCACACCTTGTCCCGGCCTTGGGCCGGGACCGTTGCACACTCCTGCGTTTGGAACGCTCCCGGTTCAGGCAGCGCACCGCCAAGAGGTGCTGCGCTGCGCCCGGGACACGGGCGGACGCTCAGCCCGTCAGCATGCCCTTCACCAGCGCGCTCGCCTTGCCGAAATCCATTCTGCCGGCATAGCGCTCCCGCAGCACCGCGATCACCTTGCCCATGTCCTTCATGCCGACCGCGCCGGTCTCCCGGATGACGTCGGCGATCGCCGTCTTGGCCTCCGCCTCGGAGAGTTGCTGCGGCAGGAAGCCCTTGATGATCTCGATCTCGGTCCGCTCCTGGTCGGCCAGCTCCTTGCGGCCGCCTTTGTCGTAGAGCTCGACCGATTCCTGGCGCTGCTTGATCAGCTTCTGCATCAGGCCGAGGATGTCGGCATCGCTGAGCGGGCCCTTGGCGCCGCCGCGCGCCTCGATGTCGGCGTTCTTGATCGCCGCATTGACCATCCGCAGGGTCGAGAGCCGCAGCTTGTCCTGCGATTTCATCGCCGTCTTCACGGCGTCGTTGATCTGGTCGCGCAGCACGGTGGCCTCACGGGGGTTCGACGCAAAAGGCGCGTCCGGATGTTCTTTGACGACCGTAACGCCCGGGACTATGTACTCGGCGCATGAACGGCAAACAAGACGCTGACGGCTGGTCGGAGCCCGCCCCGACCGCCCTCCTGGTGCTGGCCGACGGCACCGTGCTCGAAGGAATCGGTCTCGGCGCCGCCGGCCACGCGGTCGGCGAGGTCTGCTTCAACACCGCAATGACCGGATATGAGGAGATCCTCACCGATCCCTCCTACGCGGGGCAGATCATCACCTTCACGTTCCCCCATATCGGCAATGTCGGTACCAACGAAGAGGATATCGAGACCGTCAACATGGCGGCGACGCCGGGCGCGCGTGGCGTCGTGCTGCACACCGCGATCACGCGACCGTCCAGCTACCGCGCCACCCGCCATCTCGATCAATGGCTCAAGGCACGCGGCGTGATCGGCCTCTCCGGCCTCGACACCCGTGCCCTCACCAGCCTGATCCGCAAGCGCGGCATGCCCAACGCCGTGATCGCCCACGCGCCCGACGGTGTGTTCGATCTCGCGGCCCTGCAGAAACAGGCGCGCGAATGGCCGGGCCTGGTCGGCATGGACCTGGTCCCGATGGTGACCAGCGGCCAGCGCTTCACCTGGTACGAGACGGAGTGGAAATGGGGCGCCGGCTGCGGCCGGCAGGACCAAGGATCGGACCGGGCCGAATTCCACGTGGTGGCCATCGATTACGGCATCAAGCGCAATATCCTGCGCCTGCTGGCGGGCTCGGGCTGCCGGGTCACCGTGGTGCCGGCGCAGACCTCCGCCGACGACATCATCGCGCTTAAGCCCGACGGCGTCTTTCTCTCCAACGGCCCGGGCGATCCGGCCGCCACCGGCACCTATGCGGTGCCGGTGATCCGCGCCGTCATCGAGGCCGGCGTCCCGACCTTCGGGATCTGCCTCGGGCACCAGATGCTGGGTCTCGCGGTCGGCGCCAAGACCATGAAGATGCATCAGGGCCATCACGGCGCCAACCATCCGGTCAAGGACCTCACCACCGGCAAGGTCGAGATCACCTCCATGAATCACGGCTTCGCGGTCGATCGCGGCACCCTGCCGGCGGATGCGGTCGAGACCCATGTGTCGTTGTTCGACGGCTCCAATTGCGGCATCGCTCTCAAGGACCGCCCGGTCTTCTCGGTGCAATACCATCCCGAAGCCTCGCCCGGCCCGCGCGACAGCCATTATCTGTTCACCCGCTTCGCCGGCCTGATGCGCGAGCACCGCCGGATGTGAGGATCGAAAGTCCGCAGGGGGTCGACGACTTGAGGGCTGGGAGACGACGTGAACAAGATTCTCATCATGGGCCTGCCGACGGCCGGCAAGACCACTCTGGCGAAGGCGCTGGCGCCCCGGCTCAATGCGGTGCATTTCAACGCCGACGAGGTGCGCAACAACATCAACCGCGAGCTCACCTTCTCGGAAACCGATCGGATCGAGCACGCGCGCCGGATGGGCTGGCTGTGCGACCAGGTGGTCAAGGCCGGCTGCTTTGCGATCGCGGACTTCATCTGTCCGACGCCGGCCGCCCGCGCGGCGTTCGCGGCCGGCGGCGCGCCGTTCGTGGTCTGGGTCGACCGGATCAAATCCGGCCCTTACGCCGACACCAACCGGATGTTCGTGCCGCCGGAGGATGTCCACCTGCGCGTATCCTCCGACGGCTCGCCGGAATATTGGGCCGGGGAGGTGATGCGCCTGCTGCGGCCGATCTTCGATCCGCGCCGGCCGACCGCCCTCTTCCTCGGCCGCTACCAGCCGTTCCATGACGGCCACAAGGCCCTCATCATCGAGGGCTTGCAGCGGGTCGGGCAGGCCTGCATCGCGGTGCGCAACACGCAAGGCATCGACGAGAACAATCCCTCCGACTTCGAGCATGTGCGCGCCCGCATCGAGCAGGGCCTCGAGGAATTCCAGGGCCGCTTCGTCGTGGTCTCGGTGCCCAACATCACCGACGTCCTTTACGGCCGCGACGTCGGCGACACCATCGAGCGCATCGACCTCGACACCGCGATCGAAGGGGTCTCGACCACCGAGGCGCGCAAGAAGCTCACCGCCCGCTGAGGCCGCCCGTCCTACAAAAGCGCGCCGCGATCTGGCGCTCTGCGAGCTTGCCCTATAGGTTGCCCCCGGCATTGGTGCCGAGGGGACCGGAATGGGAGCGATGTCCGACTGGCGGTCCTTCTGGGACAGCGCCCATTCGATCTACGTCAATGCCCGTCACAAGGACGTGCACTACCGCGAGATCGCCGACCAGATCGCCGCTTTCGTCCCGGGCCCGAGCGCGCGCGTGCTCGACTACGGCTGCGGCGAGGCGATCCATGCCGGCCGGGTGGCCGCCGTGGCGTCCGAGCTCATGATGTGCGACCAGGCGCCGAGCGTGCGCGCCGCCATCACGGCGCGCTTTGCCGCCGATCCGCGCATCCGGGCGCTGGCGCCCGAGGAGGTGGAGATGCTGCCCGACGGCAGCGTGGACCTCATCGTCGCCAACTCGATGACGCAATATCTGGCGCCCGCCGACCTCGATCGCGTGCTGCCCCTCTGGCATCGCTTGCTGGCGCCCGGCGGCACGTTGATCGTGGGCGACGTGATCCCGCCCGATGCCGGCACCCTCACCGATGTGACGGCGCTGTTGCGTTACGCCGCCGCCAACGGATTCTTCCTGGCCGCCCTCTGGGGCCTCGCGCGCACGGCCGTGTCGCCCTACAGCCGCTTGCGCAGCCGGCTCGGGGTGACGCGCTACACCCAATCCGACTTCACGCAGAAGCTCAATTCGGCGGGCTTTGGTGCCGAGCGCCTGCCCCGCAACCTGGAGCACAATGCCGCCCGCATGACCTTCCGGGCCCGCCCACTTTGAACCCGGCGGTCCCGAATAGGGACACGCCGCGCTTACGATAGCTAACCCGATCTCAACTCTTGGCCGCTAGAAGCCACATCGGCCCGGTGGCGGAGTGGCGACGCGGAAGCCATGCATGGCTTCTTAACCCTGGTTCGATTCCAGGCTGGGCCTCCAAAGCTCTCGACCCTGCCCGCAGGGGCCGGCAACGCCGACCGTTCCGCGCATTTCGGCCATGTGGGCCCCGCCCGCGCCAGCGCGCCCCTTCCCTCGCCGGCGATTCTGCGTTAATGAGCGCGCGCCGCGGCGGGCTTGCGCCCGGGTCCGCGTCGGGCTCGAGGACGCGCGGCTGCGCGCCCTTTTTTTATGCCTGCGAGCCTTGTCGGCGGCGTGGCCGGTTCGCCGCCTGACGTCGGTCCGCCGCCTGACGTCGGTTCGCCGCCTGATACTGCCACGACCTGAAAGCAAAACCCTCGATGCCCAAGCGGACCGACATCTCCTCGATCCTGATCATCGGCGCCGGCCCGATCGTGATCGGCCAGGCCTGCGAGTTCGACTATTCGGGCACGCAGGCCTGCAAGGCGTTGAAGGCGGAGGGCTACCGGATCGTGCTGGTCAATTCGAACCCGGCCACGATCATGACCGATCCCGACCTCGCCGACGCCACCTATATCGAGCCGATCACGCCCGAGATCGTCGCCAAGATCATCGAGAAGGAACGCCCGGACGCGCTGCTGCCCACCATGGGCGGGCAGACCGCGCTCAACTGCGCCCTGTCGCTGCGCAAGATGGGCGTGCTCGACAAGTTCAACGTCCAGATGATCGGCGCCACCGCGGACGCCATCGACATGGCGGAGGATCGCGAGCTGTTTCGCGAGGCGATGGAGCGCATCGGCCTGGAGACGCCGCGCTCGCACCACATCAAGACGCTGCCGGCGGCGCTCGCGGCGCTCGAGGATATCGGGCTGCCCGCCATCATCCGGCCCTCCTTCACGCTGGGCGGCACCGGCGGCGGCATCGCCTACAACAAGGCCGAGTTCATCGAGATCGTCGAGCGCGGCATCGACGCCTCGCCCACCAACGAGGTGCTGGTCGAGGAAGCGGTTCTCGGCTGGAAGGAATATGAGATGGAGGTCGTTCGCGACAAGAACGACAACTGCATCATCATCTGCTCGATCGAGAATATCGATCCGATGGGCGTTCACACCGGCGACAGTGTTACCGTCGCGCCGGCGCTTACGCTCACCGACAAAGAATATCAGATCATGCGCAACGCCTCGATCGCGGTGCTGCGCGAGATCGGCGTCGATACCGGCGGATCGAATGTGCAATTCGCGGTCAATCCCGCGGATGGCGAGCTCGTCATCATCGAGATGAATCCGCGTGTGTCGCGCTCGTCGGCGCTGGCCTCGAAAGCGACCGGCTTCCCGATCGCCAAAGTCGCGGCGAAGCTCGCCGTCGGCTACACGCTCGACGAGCTCACCAA
>DASZKX010000209.1:0-7673 GCA_035552735.1 Xanthobacteraceae bacterium | reverse complement strand
CCTGCTTCACGCGCACGCCCTGCACGCCGACGCGGTCGCTGATGAGCTCGTAGGCGCGGGTCTCGTAGAGAATATCGATGCCGTGCTTCTTCGCGGACTGCGTCAGCATCTCGACGAGGCCGGGGCCGCCGCCGATCGCCTCGACGGTGAGGCCGCCCCAGAACTTGAACTTGCCGTCGATCTTGAAGGCTTGGCGACCGTAGATCGGGATGAAGCGTACGCCCTTGTCGCGCATCCAGCACAGCGTGTCGAAGCTGCGGGTCACCATCAGCTCGACCAGATCGGGATCCGCGCGGTGCTGCGTCACCCGCGCCATGTCGTCGAAGAACTGCTCCTGCGTATAGGTGCCAAAATCGGTGGTGGCGATCTCGGCCTCGGTCAGATCGGGGACCAGGGTCTTGATGTCCTCGACGCCGTTGTAGACGACGCGGATCGATCCGGCCGTGAACCGGCTGTTGCCGCCGGATTCCTGCTCGGGCGCCGCCTCCAGCATGAGCACCGAGGCGCCCTGCTCCTGCGCCGCCAGCGCGGCGCAAAACGCGGCGTTACCGGCGCCGACGACGATGACATCGTACTCTGACATTGGACCTCCGAGCGAAAGCGAAGTGGCGAATAGCGAAGTGGCGAATAGCGAATAGGGAGTAGCGAATAGCAAAGAGATTCACTATTCGCTATTCGCTACCCGCCACTCTATCGTTTCACCGCCGCGATAGACCAGCGCGCGCTCGTCCGGTCCCTCGACCTTGATTTCCGCGGGCGCCGTCCAGGGCGAGCGCTCGAGCGTGATGGTGTCCTGGTTCACCGGCAGGCGGTAGTGGCGGGCGCCGTTGAGGGACGCGAAGGCCTCGAGCTTGTCGAGCGCGCCCTCTTCCTCGAACACCCGCGCATAGGTCTCGAGCGCGACCGGTGCGTTGAACAGGCCCGGCACCCCGTTCACCGCGACCTTGCGGGCCATGGGATGGGGCGCGGAATCGGTGCCGAGGAAATAGCAGGCCGCGCCCGAGGTCGCGGCCTTGCGCAACGCCAGGCGGTCGGGCTCGGTCTTGATGACCGGCATGCAATACATGTAGGGCTTGAGGCCCCAGCCCAGCCAGTCGGTGCGGGTGAGCATCATGTGATAGGGCGTGATGGTGCCGCCGACCTGGGGGGCGGCGCTGCGCACGAAATCGACCCCGTTCTTGGACGACAGGTGCTCCAGGATCATGCGCAGGCCGGGGAACTGCCTGACCCACTTCTGCAGATAGCGATCGATGAAGCTCGCTTCGCGGTCGAAGATATCGACCGTCGGATCCACGTCCTCGCCATGCATCAGGAACGGCATGTCGAGCTTCTCCATGCGCTCCAGCACGCGCATGATGTTGCGAAGATCGGTCACGCCGGCGGCAGAGTTGGTGGTGGCATGGGCCGGATAGTACTTGACGCCGGTGAACACCTGCTCGCGAAAGCCGCGCTCTACATCGTCGGGATCGGTGGAATCGGTGAGATAGCAGGTCATCAGCGGCTTGAAGCTCGAGCCCGACGGCAGCGCCGCCATGACCCGCTGCCGGTACGCGATGGCCTCGTCCGTGGTGGTCACCGGCGGCACCAGGTTGGGCATCAGGATGGCGCGGCCGAAGTGCCTCGCCGTGTAGGGCAGCACCGCCTTGAGCATGGCGCCGTCGCGCACATGCAGGTGCCAGTCGTCGGGTTTTCGGATGGTGATGCGCTGGGTCATGATGTGGTGAAATCGCAGTCGTCATGCCCCGCGAAGGAGCCGGTGAAGGAATTGTCGAAGGAAGGGCCATCCTCCGCTCGTCCCCGCGGACGCGGGGACCCAGGCTTTGGCACGATTCGAAGCGGAGCAGATTTTTCCACTCCCAGTGTGGAGGTTGTAGCCTCCCCTTCCCGATCCCGCGGGAGCCCGACTCATTTTCGTAAGAGACTGGGTCCCCGCCTTCGCGGGGACGAACGGAGAGGGAGCACCGGCGGGCTTCATCGGATCAAGGCTTCTTCTTACCCGATCGGCGCTGCAGCCGCCACCAGCGTGGGGACGGGCTTCTCGAACTTCATGGCGCCGGTGAGGTCGGCGACACGGGCGAAGCCGCGCTTCTGGCACCAGGCTTCGAGCCCGTCAATGATCGCGATCATGCCGGAGGGATTGCGGAACGTCAGGTAGCCGATCATCACCGCGCTCGCCCCCGCCAGCATGTACTCCACCACATCCTCCACCTTGACGATGCCGCCGCAGCCGACGATCGGGATCTTCACCACCCGCGAGCACTGGTGCACCATGCGCAGGATGATGGGCTTGATGCCGGGCCCGGAAATCCCGCCATAGCCGTTGCCGATCATCGGCTTGAACGTCTCGGTATCGATCTTGAGCCCGAGCAGCGTGTTGGAGATGGTGAGCGCATCGGCACCGGCGCGCTCCGCGGCCTGCGCCACCAGATCGATCTCGCCCGCATTGGGCGAGAGCTTGGCCCAGAGCGGCTTGTCGGTCGCGGCGCGGACGCGACGAACGATCTCGTAGGTGTGGTCCTCGTGCAGCGCAAAATTGCCGCCGCCCGGCTCGCGCGTGGGGCATGAGATGTTCATCTCGATGACGTCGACCGCGGGCACCGTCACCGCGCGCGCCATGGCGGCAAAGTCGTCGGCGGTCGTCGCCGTGATATTGGCGACGGTCGGCGGCGTGTAGCGCTTGTAGTCCGGCAGCTGATGATCGAGGAAATAGTCGAGCCCCTTGCCGGGCAGGCCGATCGAATTGATCATGCCGCCTTCGAGCTCGGCCACGCGCGGGGGCGGATTGCCGATGCGGAACTCGCGCGACACCGTCTTGGTGACCAGCGCGCCGAGCCGGTTGATGTCCATCACCTGGGCGACCTCGGTGGAGAAAGCGCCCGAGGCCGGCATGATCGGGTTCTTGAGCGTGACGCTCCCGATCTCGACCGTCATGTCTACCATCCGACCGCCTCCTGCAGATCGAACACCGGCCCTTCGATGCAGACGCGCCGCAACACCTTCTCGCCGGCGACATCGAAGGTCTTCACGCACACATAGCAAGGGCCGAGACCGCAGGCCATGATCTGCTCCATGGCGACCTCCCCCGGGATGCCGTGCTGCCGGCCCAGCTGCTTCATCAATTGCATGAGGCGGTTGGAGCCGCAGGTGTAGAACGCATCCGCCCTCCCCTGCGCGATCAGCCGCTCCAGGATCGCCTCCACGTTCTCGACCGCGCTGCTGCCGTCGGAATCGAGCACGGAGACGACCTCGCCGACCTTGCCGAACAGCTCGTCCGCCATCACGAACTCGGCGCTGCGCGCGCTCAGGATCGCGGTCACCGCGACCCCGTTGTCACCGGCGAGCTGCGAGATCGGGGCGAGCGTGGCGAGCCCGACGCCGCGGCCCAGCACCACCACGCTCTTGCGGCGCGGGTCGAGGGAAAAGCCGACGCCCAAAGGCCCCACCAGGTTGAGCTGGTCGCCGACCTTGAGGGTCGCGAGCCCGCGCGTGCCGCGGCCGACGCACTTGTAGAGGAACTCGACCCGGCCCTCCGTGCGGTCGATCCGGTAGACGCTTTGTGGACGGCGCAGCCACAGCTCGCCCACGTCCGGCGACGGGCACAGCAGATTGAAGAATTGGCCCGGCTTGACGGCGAGCGCCTTGGGGGACGCCTGCACCACGAGGTGCTTGTATTCGGAGTTCACCCAATCGTGGGAAACAACCGGGCACAGGGCCTCCTCGGCCGGCATATGCGGCTCGTCCGCGGAGGGCGCGCTCTTGCCGACCACGAAGGGAGCGGAGGCGAACATGTCTTGCGTCGAGGGCATGCGGCGGCTTTCGGGGCGCGAGGGCTCCCAGCTTTCTAGGCGCCTCGCGTCCCAAAATCAAGATTTGTTCCAATTTTTGAACAGTCCCATTGTAAAGAACAATGGAATTTCGTTGTTATCCGGGCTTTGCGGGCAGGCGCCGGCGGGAGAGGCTGTACCGACGGAAAACCACCAGCTTGGTGGGCGTAGGGCGCAATCGCTCTATTGCGCCATCAGCCTCGATTGCGCCGTCAGCCTTGCCGAATGGCGCAATAAAGCGATTGCGCCCTACGAGCCGAATAAAGCGATTGCGCCCTGCGAGCCGACCCTCAAGGCGCAATCCGCCAGTTTCAATTTCGCGAATAATCTGATTTGGCCGGAGGGGTCAAGCGCGGCTCGACCGGCCGTTGGAGGTAAAATACGGGGCGGAGGATAACCATTTTTAAGGCTCTTGCGGGCAATCTTCACGACCGCGTTGGTTGGGGGGCCCCATGTCGCAAATGTCGCATGCGTCACAACACGTCACCACTGCAAATCCCGCCACCGTCGAGCTCTCCCCCTCCCCGTTCCCGGCCGAATGGGTTCTCGAGGGCCGTCCGCAAGCGCGCGCGACCGCCATCGCCCACAGCCGCGACGGTGCCATGACGGTGATCGCGTGGTCCTGCACCAAGGGCCGCTTCCGATGGCAGTACCATGTCGACGAGATGGCCCATATCCTCTCCGGCGAGGTCGTCATCACCGACCAGTCCGGTACCGAGCGCCGCCTCGGTCCGGGCGATACGGTGTTCTTTCCGGCCGGCAGCTCAAGCGTCTGGCAGGTGATCCGGGACGTTCGCAAGGTCGCGGTCTGCCATGTCGCGGTGCCCAAGCCGGTCGGCCTTGCCCTGCGGATTTGGAGCAAGCTTGGCCGCACCGTCAGAGAGGTGCTGGGGCTCGATGCCGAGGCCGACGCTTCGGACGGCGGATTGATGGGCGGGGAACCCTTGAGCGTCCCGCAAGCTCATTCGGCAGCCCCGCCCGGCTGATCGTCGCGGGTGGCCGTCAAGAGAAAGAGAACGTCGCCAGCCTCACGGCTAGTCGGATTTGGCTTGCTCCCGAATGGCGCGGCCAAGCGCATCGCCCAGGCTCTCGAGGCTCATCGGCTTCTGCAGGGAGCAATGGCCCAGCCAGTTCGCGGGCAGCGCGTCCGCTCCCATGCCGGTCGCGAACAAGAACGGCACGCCTCGCTCCGCCAGAATATCGGCCACCGGAAAGACCTGCCGGTCCCCCAGATTCACGTCGAGAATGGCAACATCGACACTTTCCTCGCGTTGCGCCAGCTCGATCGCGCGCTTGATATGCCCCGCCGTCCCGACGACCTGGCAGCCGAGTTCCGACAGCATGTCCTCGAGCAAGAGGCATATCAACGAATCGTCCTCGACCACGAGAACGCGAAGCCCTTGGATATTCTCGGCGAACGACATGCCAACCCTTTTTTTGCGGCGACTCCGGTCGCTGCCCCCGGCAGAAGTTGCGTCATGGCATCCACGGCAGACCACCGAGATATCGAACTCAGAGAGCTGCGGCTCGCAGACAAGAAAGCCCACGCAGATCGGGCCGGCAACGCAGGATCCTCGAAAAAGGTTCCGGCAGGACGGAAAGCGGCCGATCGAAAGCCCGGGAGGCGGTCCCATTCACCTGGGGGCGACCGGCTGCTCTCGAGAGCGCGCCGCAGTCTCGGTGCGCCGCCTCATTGGCATGGTCGAAGGTTGGGCCGAGGGGAAGCACGGAACCCGGACCCGCGTTCTGACGTTTGCCCCTTCGTGAGGGTGGAGACGCGAGGATCGCAAAATGCTTATTTGGATCGCACTCCCTGCAATCATTCTGGGCTCCGGCTTCTTCTTCCTCTGGTCCATACATAAACATGAAGTGCCCACGCTGTAGCTCGGCCTGACCATTACGGCTGCTCCAGGTGAGAACAGTCCGGCCGGCAGGCGCACGATGGTGGCTTGAGGAAGTCCAGCGCCCGCTGCCGGTGGCAATGGGGTCAATCAGCCCTGGCGACGATCCGCAGCACATTGCCGAGCGAGACGGCGAGTTGAACCATGCCCATCGGCTTCTGAACCGTTTGATGCCCTCGCCAGGCCTCGGGAAGCCCGTCCGCCTCCAGGTTCGTAACGCCGCGGGATGCCGAATGCTCGCAAGTATCGTCATCAAGACCTCGATCTGGATCGGCTTCATGGCGGTGCTGTTGTTCGTGCCGGCCGGAACCATCTGGTGGCCGCAGGCGTGGACGTTCCTGATCGAGCTGGCGATCGCCGGCCTCCTCATCAGCGGCTGGCTCTATGTCCACGATCCCGCCCTGCTGGAGCAGCGCATGGCTTCGCCGCTGCAACGCGAGCAGGCCGGGTGGGACCGGATCTTCATGATCTGCATCATGCTGTTCTTCTGCGCCTGGCTCGCCGTCATGGGCCTCGATGCCGTCCGGTTTCGCGCCTCCCATGTTCCGGTCTGGGCGCAGGGCATCGGTGCGGCCGCCATTTTGGCGTCGCAATATGTCTTCTGGCTGGTGTTTCGCGCCAACAGCTACGCAGCCCCCGTGGTCAAGGTTCAGAAGGACCGCGGCCATGCCATCGCGACGACCGGCCCCTACGCCTATGTCCGCCATCCCATGTATGCGGGCGCGATCCTGCTCCTGCTCGGTATCCCGTTGCTGCTCGGCTCCTGGTTTGGCCTCGCGCTGGCGCCCGCCCTGGTGGTCGCGTTCGCGATCCGCGCCGTGCTGGAGGAGCGCACGCTCTCGGCGCATTTGCCCGACTACGCCCATTATGCGGCGCGGGTGCGCTATCGGTTCATTCCGCTGATTTGGTAGGACGGCCCTCCCCTTCCGTGCGGCCGGGCTGGCGGTGTACTGTGTCGGCGAGCTGCCGCGGGAGGTGCCGAGATCCCGGGGGCGAACCGGCAGCCTGGATGCCGTCGGCAGGCATCGCATCCTTTAGAGCCCGATCTTTTTCCGGCGCTGACGATATTCGCCGGTCACGGCATTCAGCACGACTATTGGCATCACGCGGCGATCGCGCGCGCGGCTCATTTCATGGGGATGACAACCATGGTTTACCGGAGCTTGATCGTTTTCCTCGCGCTCAGCGCCGCGATGGGCCTGACGGTTGCCCGCGTCGCGGCCTTCGATGAGGCGAAATATCCCGATTGGAAGGGCCAGTGGGGCCGATTCCAGACCCTGCGCGACCGGGTCTCGCCCAACCCGTCATTCGACCCCAATAAATTCCAGGGCCTCGCCCAGGAGGCCCCGCTGACGCCCGAATATCAGGCCATGCTGGAAGCGAGCCTCGCCGACCAGGCCGCCGGCGGATCGGGGCTCGATCGGGACTATGTGTGCTTTGCGGCCGGCATGCCGCGCATGATGAACGTGTATTCCACGATGGAGATCATCGTGATGCCGGAAGTGACCCATATCCTGATGGGTTTCCTGAACGAAAACCGGCGAATCTTCACCGACGGCCGCGGCTGGACACCGGACATCGAGCCCTCGGTGGCGGGCACCTCTATCGGCCAATGGATCGATACCGCAGCGACCGGCCGCTACGACCTCCTGGAAGTCGAGACGCGCGGATTCAAAGGCCTGCGCACCTTGGACAGCACCGCCATTCCGCTGCACAAGGACAATCAAAGCATCATCAAGGAGCGGATCTACGGCGACGCGGCCGATGGCAATATCCTGCATGACGAGATCACCGTGATCGACCATGCCTTCACACGACCCTGGACGGTGATGAAGGACTACCGCCGCTCCAAGGAGGCGCGTCCGCACTGGCGCGATTCGGCCTGCATGGAGGACAACCAGCACGTCCGCATCGGCAACGACAGCTACATGCTCAGCGCCGACGGCCT
>DASZKX010000208.1:0-22462 GCA_035552735.1 Xanthobacteraceae bacterium | reverse complement strand
CTAAGGTGCATAAATCGCCCGATTGTACCAGGACAGGCAGTCGATGCTGAGCACGCGCTCGCTGCCGTCGAACAAGGCCGCGATCTTGCCGCCCGAGGCCTTGTATTGGAACTCCTTCACCTTGTCGGGGACCGTGATGGTCGCATTGCGCATGATATCGAGGTTCTGGTCGACCTTGAAGAGTTGATAGAAGCTCGGATTGACGCTGGAGAAGAACTTCGTCTCGTTGCTGGCCTTGCGGCCGATGCCGCGGTCGTATTTCAGGTGCAGCTCCATGTGCTCGCCGCTCGCCGCGGCGAACTCCCAATTCTCGGTGGTTTGCGCCTGCGCGTCGGCGGTGGTCGAGCGCTCCATGCGGTGGGTGGAGGCCAATTGATAGACCCCGAACGGCCCGGGCGCCTCCTTGGGATCGCTGGTCAGCCCGTAGATGAGCATCTGGGCGATGGGATTGGGGGCGGCCTGCTTGATCGGAATGGCGAGATAGACCATCTGCCCGGATCCGGCCGGCGCGCCGTCCGGCGCCGTGACGGCGATGCGGTCGATGAAGATCATGCGCAGATTGGCGTCCTTGGCGGCGCCCGTGGTCGCGATGGCGGGCTCGACCCCGGCCGGCAGCATCGCCTTGAGGGCGGCGTCCGGAACATGGAAGTCGAGCTGCATGCGGGCTTCCGCGCTTTGCCCCACCAGGGTCTGGGCATCCGCCGCCCCGACAAGGCCACCGATCGCGTAGGCCGCCAGCAGGCCAGCAAGGGCTGCGGCCGAACTCTTGTCCATCATCACGCACCTCCCGTTTCTCATGAGTGTTTTCAAAAAGCGTTTCCGGCAGTGGTCCCGGCGTTTCTCATTCGCGCGGATATGCTCCCGCAAGAGCGCCCGTCAAAGGCGCGTCTGTCAAAAGCGCCGGGCACCATTTAGTATAGCACGCAAGCGATCATTGCGCCGGGCAAGTGGAGCCAGAATCGATGCGCGGCCGGCTGCTGCTTTTGCTGATGGTGGGTGCGCCGATCGTGCCGGCCAGCATCGTGGCCGCGCTCGCGGCCGATCCCGAGGCTTTCCTGGCCGGCACTACCAAAGGCTGCAGCGAATGCGATCTGGCCGGCCGCCAATTGGCACAGCGGGATTTCCAGCGCGCCAAGCTCGACGGTGCCGATCTGAATACCGCCGATCTGTCGGGGGCAAGCCTGTTCCGCGCCACTCTCCTGCGCGCCAATCTCAAGGGTGCCAAGCTTAACAAGGCCAATCTCAACCTGATCGACGCCAAGGGGGCAAATCTCGAAGGCGCGGATCTGAGCGAGGCTTTGCTGTTCGAGGCCGACCTCTCCGGCGCCCATCTGGCCGGCGCCAACCTGCGCGCCGCGCATCTGGGCCGCGCCCGCCTCAACCAAGCCGATCTCACCGGCGCCGTGCTCACCGGGGCGGACTTGCGCGAGGCGCGACTCGCCGGCGCCAAGCTGACCGGCGCCGACATGCGCGGCGTCATCCTGGATGGCCAGAATTTGCGCGAGATGGATCTGCATGGCATCGATTTCACCTTGGCCGACATGGTCGAGGCCAATTTCACCGATGCCGATCTCAAGGGCGCCCAGCTGGCGGGCGTCAATCTGTTCGGCGCCAACCTGCATGGCGCCGATCTGCGCGGCGCCAACCTGGAGGGCGCCAACCTGGAGAACGCCATCCTGAGCGACACCCAGACGGAGGGCGCCAAGTTCGATGCCGCCATCATGCCGGACGGCCATCGCAAGCCGTGAGCGGCGCACCTCATCAAGGCTTTCGGTAATTCGGATCAATAAGCTCGAACCGCGTCGAGCTCTCGAACTGGCCCGACGTATAGTCGCCGGTCGTCGGGTCGATGTCGCTCTGGCCGGGCTTGCGCAGGAAGCGCGCGTCCAGCGTCATCCGGCGCTCCGGCGTCACCTTCTCGCAGTGCTGCTTGAGGAAGACGCCGCCGACCGGCGTTTCGCCAGGCTCCGGGGCCAAATCCGTGCAGGTCCAGTCGGCCGGATCGTAGTGATTGATGATGGCAAGGCGCAGCAGATGCGCCATGCGCCGCTCGATCGGACTGGCGCGCGGATCGCTGATGAAGCGCAGCCCCCGCAGCACCCCGTCGTCATCGAACAGCACCGACAGGATGACCGGATGGCCAGCGACCCTGGTGCCGGTCCGCTCGCCGGCGTAGAGCGGATCATCAATGGCACGCCCGATGAACTCGTCCTCGTCGTCGAAACGCGCATAGACCTCGTGCAAGCCGCTTGCCTCGGCCCGGCATGTCGCGAACCCCTTCCAATCATCGAGCCGCTGACGCGGCGGGCCGCCATTGCTGCCGCAGGCGAGCTCGCCGAAACCGTCCATGGTCATGGCCGGCGCCTTGAGGCCGAGCTTGAGCCCATGGATTTCGCCCGGGTCGGGCGCCTGCGCGCGCGCCGGCAGGAACGCGGCCGAAAGCGCCAGAAGCACCACGAAGGTTTTTAGGATGGGCAACGCGCCCGCGCCGCGCCCTTCACGCGGCACGGCGTGCCGGCGCGTTGCCCACGCAGTCGGACCTCGCGGTGCAACCGCGTAGGCAAAATTGCGCAGCTTCGTGCCATCATGCATTGCAGTGCGAGGCAATTTTGCCTTCCTTACAATGCAAACACGTACAGCATGGAGGCGGTCGAGGTGTTCTTGAGCTCCGGTGAATCCTGCCAGACCGCGGCGGTCTGCTTGGAGCCCATCAGCACCGCGATGTACTGCTTGCCGTTGACCGAATAGGTGATCGGCGGCGCGTTGATGCCGGTGCCGGCATTGAAGCTCCAGACCTCCTGCAAGGTACGGGCGTCGTAGGCGTAGAGCGTGCCGTCGAGCTGGCCGATGAAGACCAGATTACCGGCGGTCGCCAGCACGCCACCATAGTTCGGATACGGCATCTTGACCGAGGCCTTGATCTCGCCGGTGGTCGGGTCGACCGACTTGAGGGTACCGTAGCGGCGCGGCGACAGATTCTTGGTATTGCCGCCGCCGAACCGCTCGCGCGGCTTCACGGTGCCGCCCTGGTCCACGAAGCTTTTCTGCTCGGCGTTGACGATGGAATCGCAGCCTTCGGCGGTCGGAATGAAGAGCAGGCCGAGCTCGGGATTGTAGGCCGAGGGCTCCCAGTTCTTGCCGCCGTTGTGGGATGGACAGGTCTTGGACGGCCCCTCCCCGCGCATGCCATGGCTGCCCGGCGCATAGACCTGGACACCCTTGGTGGGATCGTAGTTGAGCGGCTTGCCGGTCTTAGGGTCCAACCCGGGCGTCCAGGTCAGCTCGTCGACATATTGCTTGCCGGCCACGAACGCCCCGTTGGTGCGGTCGAGGGCGTAATAGAATCCGTTGCGGGCCGCATGCACCACGAGCTTGCGATCCTCGCCGTTGACCTTGGCATTGATGATCGGATGCTCGGAGATCTCGTCGAAGTCGTAAGGATCGTTGGGGGTGTATTGGAAACCCCACTTGATCTGCCCGTTGGCCGGATTGAGCGCCAGCACGCTCGCCGCCCACTTGTTGTCGCCCGGCCGGTATTGCGGATCATAGTCGGGGCCGGCATTGCCGACGCCCTGGTAGATCGTGTCGGTATCGCGGTCGTAGGTCGCGGTCTCCCAGACCGAGCCGCCGCCATGCTGCCAGCGCTCCTCTCCGTCCTTCCAGGTTTCGTTGCCGGGCTCGCCCTTGCCCGGGATCGTGAAGGTGCGCCAGAGCTGCTTGCCGGTGTTGAGATCGGTGCCGTCGATATAGCCACGGATGCCGAACTCGCCGCCGGCGGCGCCCACGATCGCCACGTCGCGCACCACCAGGGGCGCCAGCGTCAGCGTCTCGCCCAGCGCCGGATCGGCGACCTTGCGTTCCCACACCTTCTCGCCGGTCGCCTTGTTGAGGGCGAACAGCCGGCCATCCAGCGAGATCGAGATCACCTTGTCCTTCCACAGCGCTACGCCGCGATTGTCGACCCCGCAGCAGGCCACGTCGCCGGCCCAAGCCTTGTCGGTGCCGGGATCGAATTTCCAGCGGAACGTGCCCTTGCGACCGGTGGACAGGTCGATCGCATAGACCGAGCCCCAGCCGTCCGGCACGTACATGACGCCGTCCTCGACGATCGGGGTCGCCTCGAGGTTGCCGAACTTGTAGCGGGTGCCGCCGCCCTCGAAGCCGCCGAGCGCGACCGTGAACGCGACCTTCAGATTCTTGACCGTGTCGGTATTGATCTCCTTGAGGGCGGAGAACCGGTGGCCCTGGTAATTGCCGTGGTGAAGCAGCCAGTTCTGCGGCTCCTTCTCGACGTTGAGGGCGCGCTCGAAAGTCATGTCGGCCGCCCGCACCGGCGTGAGCGCGGTGGCGACCAGGAGCGAGCTCATCAGGGTGCCGGCCAGTGACAGCGTCCGCAGTGTCCGCATTGTTTTCATTGCACGTCCTCCCTTGTTGGCGTCGTTCAAACCGACTTCAATTGCGGTGGAAAATCAGGCTCGCGCCGACGGGGTCGGCAAGCCGTCGCGGATTGTTCAGCGATTGCAGGACGTCAGATCCTTGTCGTCGATCGAAAAGATCTGACCCGCCTCGACCTTGACGCCTTGCAACATGCAGGTGCGTCCCTCTTTGTCCGCAAGCTTGATGTCATAGGTGCCGGACTGGACACCGGTGATGTTAAGCCGCTCGTCGGGATCGGCGACCCCGTCCTTGTCGTTCTTGGCCTGGTTCGGGCCCCAATTCGTGGTGCCGGCAGGCGCCAGATAGAATTCGGAGATCCGCATATGGGTCAGGTTCCAGAAGCGCGTCCGGGCCTGGGAGAACGCCACGGAGGACGCAAGCGTCAAGGCAAACGCCAGAAATGCAAGTCGATACATGGATTGTCCCCGGGCTTTAAGATATGGCAATCCTAGCCTATCGCCCTTCCGGGACCGGCGGAAGTGCATGCGCCAAGCTTGACAGACCACCCGCCTGCGGCACTATCTGGCGTCGCAAGCAACCCAGAGCAGATGCGTCCCGCCATGAGCGTGCAAGTCCTCGAGCGAGAATTCCCCAACGACCATCTCCCGCTGCTGCGCTGGCTGATGTTCACCGGCGTATCGGCATTCGGGTTCGTCCTGGTCTGGTATTACGGCTTGTTCCGCCTGATGCTGGTCAGCGACAAGACCTATATTTCCAGCATCATCGTGTGCCTTTACGCGGCGACCTGCCTCCACTGCTTCGTGCGCACCATCGCGATCTCGCGGGAGACCGACCGCGCCCATCGGGTCCTCGCCCTGGTCGGCCATGGCGGCCCGCCGCTGCGGGTGGTGGGGCAGGACGTGGTGGCCCCCGACGGCACCAAGCTGCCGGCCGGGCACATCACCGCCCATATCCGCAACCTCATCCTCAAGGCCGGCCTGCAGAGCGGCCATATCGACCAGACGCTGCTGCTGCGCGGCCTCGCCGATGCGCTGCGCGGCCCCAATCAGCTTGGATCGTTCGCCAGCGATTCGCTGATGAAGCTCGGTCTCCTGGGCACCATCGTGGGCTTCATCTTGATGCTGGCGCCGATCGCCGGGCTCGATGCCGCCGATCACGCCTCCATGAAGCTCTCCATGGGCCTGATGAGCGACGGCATGGCGGTCGCCATGTACACCACGCTCGCGGGCCTCATCGGCTCGATCCTGGTGCAGACGCAATATTACATGCTCGACGAAGCGACCGCGAAGCTGTTCGCGCTCGCCACCGACCTCACCGAGGTGTTCGTCATATCCGGGCTCGAGCGGACGCAGAATGGATAGCTTCGGCAATTATCCGCGCGAGAAACCGTTCGATCCTTTCAGCGTGATGCTGTTCAAGGCGCTGCAGGTGGTGGCTTTCCTGTTCTTCCTGGCGCTCCTGGTGATGAATCCGGAGGCCAAGCAGGGCAAGATCGACACCAAGGCCGAGTTCATCGTCACGATGACCTGGCCCGACAACCACCCCGACGATATCGACCTCTATGTCGAGGACCCGCTCGGCAACATCGTGTGGTACCACGTGCGCGAAGCCGGCTTCATGGTGCTCGATCGCGACGACCGCGGCGGGATCAACAACAGCATCATGGTGAACGGCAAGCGAATCATGAGCCCGATCCGCGAGGAGTCGGTCAGCATTCGCGGCATCGTGGCGGGCGAGTACACGGTCAACGTCCAGTACTATCTGGCCACCCAGAACGCGCCGGTCCCGGTCTCGGTCAAGGTCGAGAAGATCAATCCCATGGTCGAGGTCATTCATTACGATACGATCATGCTCGATCACGCCGGACAGGAAAAAACGGCGGTGCGGTTCCGGATGGCCGAGGACGGGAGCGTCACCGACATCAACCACACCGAAAAATCGCTCGTCCAATTGACGCGCAGCGTGCGCCGCAGCGGCGGTGGCGGCGGAAAATGAGTGCGGGGCCCTGCCGGCCGCGTTTCGGGCCTTGATTGATCGCATTGCAAGGCCGCGAACCGGCTTCCACTCCGCCCGGCAATGCTCTAGGTAGTGTCGATGACCCCGACCCTGATCGCCATTTCCGCCGCGTATGCCGTGCTGGGCGTGCTGCTGTTGTCGGTGGGTCTCACCTCGCCATTGCGCTGGTGGATAAAGGCGGCCGCCATCGTGGTGACCTCGGTATTCTTCGTCGAGGCCTTTTTCGCCACCAAGGGCCTGCTGGGCTGGCCGGGTGGCGGACGGTTGCCGGCCCGCTTCCAATTGCTGTGGACGCGGGTGGTCGAGCCCGATCCGAAGATCCACGATGCCGGCTCGATCTTCTTGTGGGTCGAGGAGGTCGACGAGAACAACGTTCCGGCCGGCACGCCCCGCTCCTATCGGTTGCCCTATACGAAGCCGATGGCGGACAAGTCGCTCAAGGCGCGCGACGAGATCATGTCGGGCAATCCGCAGGAAGGCACCGCCGATGATCTCACCGAGAACGAGACGCCTCCGGGCGGCGCCATGCCCAATATTCCCGACAACGCGAATGCCGCGCAACCGGGCGCCGCCAATGTCGACCTCTCCCAGCTCAAGCTCCTGGAAGAGGCGCAGCGCGTGCAATTCAAGCCCATGACCGGCCCCTTGCTGCCGGCGAAAGAGTAGCGGCCGGCCAGCCGCTGCGCTCACCCGCGTGCCGGCGAGGCGGTCATGGCCAGGAAGGCCTCCTCGATCGTGGCGGCTCCCGAGGTCGCGATCAGCCGGGACGGGGTGCTGTCGGCCAGCACCTTGCCCCGATGCAGCACGATGACCCGGTCGGCGTCCGGCACCTCGTCGCACAGATGCGTCGCCCACAGGATCGCGACCTGCCGCTCCCGCCGCATGATCAAGAGCTGCTTGAGCAGATCGCTGCGGCTCGCCGGATCGAGGCCGACGGTGGGCTCGTCCATGAGCAACAAGCGCGGCTCGTGCAGCAGGGCGCGGGCGAGCTCGACCCGCCGGCGATTGCCGCCGCTCAACTGCGCGGTCTTGTCGTGGGCACGCCCCTTGAGGTCGAGCTGCGCGAGCTCCTCTTCGATCCGCCGCAGCGCGGTCGCGCGCGGCATGCCGTGCAGCCCGGCATGGAACAGGAGATTGGCGGTCACCGACAATTCGAGATCGAGCGTGGGTTGCTGAAACACGATCCCGAGCCCTGCCAGCGCCGGGACCGGATCGCGCGACATGTCGTGACCCATCACCTCGATGCGGCCGGAATCGGCCGTGAACAGGCCGGAGAGCAGCTGGAACAAGGTGGACTTTCCGGCCCCATTGGGCCCGAGCAAGGCGATGAACTCGCCCGCATGGGCGCGAAAGCTCACGCCATCGAGAGCCCGGATCGCCCCATAGGTCTTGACGACATTGTCCAGAAGCAGCGCAGGCACCTGCGATTCCGGGTCGGCGCGTTGCTCGCTCACCATTCGGCCTCGATTTCCGTCCCTTGGACTTGTGAATTTACCCTGGATTTACGCGCGCCGCTTCGTCAGCCGCGCCCGTCCGATCCGGCTTGCCGGACTGCTTCGATCAGGACTACGCTGGCAGCAAGCTCTGGTCTCCGCAAGCATGAGAGAAATCCGTGATCCTTCGACGCTCGGCCCTGGCCATGATCCCTCTCGCCGCCGTCCTCGCGCTGGCCCCTGCGCCCGCCTGGTCCAAGGACACCGGCCTCATTTTCGTCAGCAACGAGAAGACCAACAATCTCATCGTTCTCGATCCGAAATCCTACCAGGTCGTCAAGGATATCAAGGTCGCGCGGCGTCCGCGCGACATGCATTTCAATGCCGATCACAGCAAGCTCTACGTCGCCTGCGGGGACGACGACGTGATCGATATCATAGACGTGGCCAAGCTCGAGGTGGTCGGGCGGATCAATACCGGACCGAGCCCCGAGACCTTCGCCATGGACGAGGCGCGGCGCCGCATCTACGTCTCCAACGAGGAGGGCTCGTCCCTGTCGATCATCGACATGGATCAGAACATCACGGTTTTCGAGGTGCCGACCGGGGCCGAGCCGGAAGGCGTGCTCGTCAGCGAGGACGGGAAGACCGTCTACGTGACCTCGGAGGTCGGCGACCTGGTGCATTCCGTCGACGCCGAGGGCGGATATGTGACGCAGGACGTCGTGGTGGGGACGCGCCCGCGCCGCTTTGCGGCGACGCCGGACCGCAAGGAGCTCTGGGTCTCGACCGAACTGTCGGGCGAGGTCTACATCATCGACCGGGAAAAGTTCACCGTCACCGGCAAGATCGAGTTCCTCCCCCCCGGCATGCGCAAGACCGACGTGACGCCGGTCGGCCTCACCATGACCCGGGACGGCAAGACCGCCTACGTGACGCTCGGCCACGCCGCCCATGTAGCGGTGGTCGACGTGGCGACCCGCAAGGTCGAGGCCTATATCCTGGTCGGCAAGCGCTCCTGGGGCATCACCATGTCCAAGGACGAGAGCAAGCTTTATGTCGCCAACGGCTTCGGCGACGACATCACCATCATCGACGTGAAGAGCCGCAAGGCGATCATCTCGATTCCGGTCGGCCGCATTCCCTGGGGCGTGGTCATCGATGAGTGAAGATGCATCTTTCGTAGCCCGGGTGGAGCGAAGCGAAATCCGGGAACGCCGCTCCCGCATCACGCTTCGCTCCATGCGGGCTACGATCTTCTTCGCCTGCGCCACCGGTATCGCCATGGCGCAGCCCTCTCCGCCGCCCGCCCCGCCCGCGCAACAGCCACAACAGAAACTGACCATCGGCTTCGTGGAGATCGACGGCGATCCGCGCTACGAGCCGATCAAGGGATTCGAGCGGCTGATCCTCAAGGCTCCTGAGCATCCGTTCGCCGGCGCCCAGGTCGGCATCGACGAGGCGCAGGCGCTGAGCCGCGTGCTCAAGACCGACTTCGTGCTCGAGCGGATCACGGTCAAATCGACCGACGAGGTCGCGCCCGCCGTGCAGCAGGCGCTGGAAGGCCGCAACATCCACTTCTTCCTGGTCGACGTGCCGGCGGAGGCGTTCAAGCCGTTGGCGGCGGCGGTGCGCGGCCGCGATGCGCTCCTGTTCAACGTCAGCACGCCGGACGATTCGCTGCGGCGCGAGCTGTGCGCGCCGGAATTCGTGCACACGATGCCGAGCCGCGCGATGCTCATGGACGGCCTGGTGCAGTACCTGGTCTCGCGCAAATGGCGCGATTACCTGGTCTTGCAGGGGCCCGCGCCGGCGGACGATTTGAAGACCAAGGCGTTCGAGAACTCGGCGAAGAAATTCGGCGCCCGCATCGTAGCGCACCAGAACTTCAAGGCCGGCACCGATCCGCGCGAGCGCGAGCAGAACGATCCGGCGCTGCTCAGCGCCATCAGCCGCGACTACGATGTCGTGTTCGTGGCCGACGAAGCCTTCGATTTCGTGCGCCAGGTGCCTTATCACACCGTGCGCCCGCGCCCGATCGTTGGCAGCATCGATCTCGAGCCGGTCGCCTGGCATTGGACCTGGGAGCACAATGGCGCCCCGCAGGTCAATTCGCGCTTCGAGAAACGCTCCGGCGGCCGCCACATGGAGGGGCCCGACTGGGCGGCCTGGATCGCCGTCAAAATGATCGTGCAATCCGCATTGCGCACCCGCTCGGTCGACTTCCAGCAGCAGAAGAAATTCATTCTCGGCGACGCCACCTTCGACGGCGACAAGGGGTTGGCGGTCGGGATACGCCCCTGGGACCATCAGGTTCGGCAGGCGGTGCTGCTGGCCGCCCCCTATGTGGTGGTGGCGAGCGCGCCGGTCGAGGGCTTCCTGCATCGCACCAACGAGCTCGACACGCTCGGTGACGACGAGCCCGAGACCTCCTGCCACCTCAACAAGTAGGGTCCATGCAGCTCATCCACGCCGCCCGCGCGCTGCGCGCCGTCACCACCCGGGAGATCATCAAGTTCGTGCAGCAGCGCGGCCGGCTGCTGTCGGCGCTGATCCGCCCGTTGATGTGGCTCGCGGTGTTCGCGGCCGGCTTCCAGGACGTGTTCGGCGTCTCGATCATCCCGCCCTACAAGACCTACATCACCTATCAGGTCTATATCGTTCCGGGCCTGCTCGGGATCATCCTCCTGTTCCATGGCATGCAATCATCGCTGTCCATGGTCTACGACCGCGAGATGGGGGTGATGCGGCTCCTGCTCACCGCGCCACTGCCGCGCTGGGTGCTGCTGGCCTGCAAGCTGGGGGCCGGAACGGTGCTTTCGGTGATCACCTGCTATGTGTTCTTAGGCGTCTGCATCCTGTTCGACGTGACGTTCGATTGGAGCGGCTGGCTGACGGTCCTGCCCGCGCTGGTGCTGTCGGGGCTGATGCTCGGATCGCTCTGGCTGTTTCTGTCGGTCCACATCAAGCAGGTCGAGAACTTCGCCGGCGCCATGAATTTCGTGATGTTCCCGATGTTCTTCTTCTCGTCGGCCCTCTACCCGCTCTGGAAGCTGCGCGAGGGCGGCTCCGAATGGCTCTATTGGATATCCCTGGCCAATCCGTTCACCCACGCGGTCGAGCTGATCCGCTTTACGCTCTACGGGATGTTCGATCCGGTTTCGGCGCTGGTGGTTTCGGGCTCGACGGTCGTGTTCTTTCTGCTGGCGGTGATCGGCTATGACCCGCAGCGCGGAATGCTGCGGCGCGCCGCACAGCCGGCGTGAGCAAATTGCCGTAAGCTACAGGGCAATCGCGTTGCGGATGGCGGCGATCTCTTCGGCCGAGTGACTGCCGCGCGGGCGCGTGACCGGAACGGCGGCGACGATCCGGGCCGGGCCGCCCGACATCACCAGCAGCCGGTCGGCAAGCCCGATCGCTTCCTCGACGTCGTGCGTCACCAGCAAGGTGGTGACCGGACGGCGGGTCACGAGCTCGACCAGCTCGGCGCGCAGGCGTTCCGCCAGAGCGGCGTCGAGGGAGACGAACGGCTCGTCCAGGACCAAGAGATCGGGCGCGACCGCAAAGGCGCGCGCCAGCGCGACCCGGCGCGCCAGCCCGAGCGACAGCTCGCCCGGATAGTGGACGCGGTGGGCGGCGAGGCCCAGCGTCTGGAACAGCGCATCGAGGGTGGCATCGGTCGCGTCCGGCGCCGCCAGCCGTACGTTCGCCTCGACGGTGCGCCACGGCAACAGACGCGGCTCCTGGAAAACCATGCCGAGCCGGCAATGCGCGGGCAGCCGGACGGTGCCTTGGTAATCGCGGTCGAGGCCCGCGATTATGCGCAACAGCGTGGTCTTGCCGCAGCCCGAGGGGCCAACCAGCGCGGCGACCTCGCCGTTGGCCAGGGTGAAAGCGAGCTCGCCCAGCACATGCAGATTGTCGCCGGAAGCGGCTCGAAAAAATTTCTGCTTGATGCAGACTTCAAGCCTTCCTGGGACGCCAGCGGGAGACATGTCGTTCAAGCGGCTGCACCAGGAATGTTTCGATCACCAGCATGACGGCGACGAAGGCGACGGCATAGGCCAGGAGGCGCGTGACATCGAACAGCTGGAACGCGATCCCGATTTCGAACCCGACCCCGTTGGGGCGGCCGAGCAACTCGACGACGAGGACGATCTTCCATACCAGCGATAGCCCGGAGCGGGCCGCGGCCGCAAGGTAGGGCGCGAGCTGGGGGAGGACCACATGCCGCAGCCGCACCCACGGGCCCATGCGGAACACCTGCGCCATCTCGTCGAGCCCGGCATCGAGCGAGCGCGCACCCTCCCGCACCGTGACGGTGGCGATCGGCAGCTTGTTGAGCGCCACCGCGGCGATCGCGGCGCTCTCGGTCAGGCCCGCCCAGATATAGGCGAGCACAATAATTACCAATGCCGGCAGGTTGAGCAGCGCGACCAGCCAGGGATCGCCGAGCCGGTCCACGCTGCGATAGCGGCCCATCAAGAGGCCGAGCACGGTGCCGAGCGCCATGGCGATGACGAACGATGCCGCGACCCGCGCGAGCGTCACCCCGAGATTGAAGGCGAGCGCTCCCGAGCGCGCCTCCGCCACGATGGCCAGCGCCACCGCCTGCGGCTCCGGCAGCAGGCGCGCGCCCGCGAAGTGCGAGCCGACCGACCAGGCCGCGATCAGCAGCCCGAGCGAGATGAGCCTCAGCGCCACCCTTAATCCCCCGCCGCCCGCCGATAGAAGCTTCCGGCATCGAGCTCCTGCCCGGGGCCGACCAGATCGGCGCCGCCGATATCGGCCAGAATCTTGTAGAGCGCCCGCGCATCGGCCGCCTCGGCGTCGATCGGGCGGCGCGGAATGCCTTCGCTGTAGCGCTGGCGGTAGAGGGCGAGCGTACCGGCATCGCTCACGCCGATGCGCGGCGCCAGCCGCTGCCATTCGGCCTCGGACCCGGCCAGGATGTCCTTTGCCTGGCGCGAGGCCTCGAGGAAACGGTCGAGCGCCGCGCGATTGCGGGCCGCCCAGGCACCGTCGAACACAT
Organism: Xanthobacteraceae bacterium; assembly: GCA_035552735.1. Taxonomy (GTDB): domain Bacteria; phylum Pseudomonadota; class Alphaproteobacteria; order Rhizobiales; family Xanthobacteraceae; genus VAZQ01. The sequence continues at coordinate 9,583 of DASZKX010000208.1, read as the reverse complement.
AGCCGAGCAGCGCCACCGGCCCGGCGGCGCCGAGTCGGTGCAGCACATCCTCCATCGGGATGGCGCGCTTTTGGCCCTGGGCTTCCAGATCGGCGCAGAAATTCCAGAACGTCAGGGTCGCGTCCGTCTCACCCTGCAGGGCCTTCTGCGAAAGCAAGGGAGGTGCCCCATAGACGATCGTCGCCTGGGTCTTGAGGTCGAGACCGGAGCGCAGCCCCAAAGCGCGCAACAGCAACCAGCTCTTGTCGATCGGCCCGCCCGCGACCGCGAGCTTTCTGCCCTTGAGATCGGCGATGTCCCGGATGGGGGATTGCGCCGGCGCCATCACGGCGCCGAGCGTGCTCAGATAGGGGTAGTAGACGAGCCCGTCGCCCAGGGCCCGCTCCCGCGCCACCCAGGTCCAGTCCGACACGATGACGTCGGCCGAGCCGCCCCGGAGCGCGATCTTGCCGGCCTCGGTGCTGGCGAGCTCCAGCGTCTCGATGTCGAGATTGGCCTTCTTGTCGAGGCCGTGCGCCTTGATGACGTCGAGCTCCCAGGCCAGCGACCCGGTGCGTTGCGCCACCAGGCGAATGCGATCGGCCGCGCTGGCGCCAGAAGAGATGGTGGCGCCGGCGGCGATCATGGTGGCGCAGGCGGCCGTGAGCGCGAAGCGTCGAGGGTGAAACATTCAGCGTCAATCCAAGCTTACGTTGTTCCGGTACGCGTCGATCAATGCGCACCGTGATCCGCGGGCATCGATGTCGGTGTTCCGGTCGATTTGCCCGCCGGACCCTCCACCACCGTCGCGGGCGCCACCGCGAGCGCCGGTCCGGTCACGATGATCTGACCGATCATGGAGGGATGGGGCGTGCATGAGAAGGAATAGGTCCCAGGCCGGTTGAAGGTCACGGTCGCGGATTCCCCGCGGGCCAGCAGACCGGTGTCCCAGCCGCCGCCGTCGGAGGAGGAGGCATTGTGCGGCTGCGTGCCGGCATTGCTGAACGTCACCTTGGTGCCGGTCGTGACCGTAATGCGGGCCGGGTTGAAGCGATAGTCCTCGAGCTGGAGGCTGCTCGTCTTGACGATCGGACCGGCGAAGCCGACCACGCTGTCCGGCGGCTTGGGCGGCGCGAACGGACGCAGCCGATCGTCCGGCGAGCCCTTGAGCGAGAACACCCAGAGCATGTCGCCGTTGGCCGATGTGGTCTGGATCGAGACGCCTCCGGCCATGATGGCCACATATTGGGTCCCGTCGATCTCATAGGTGATGGCCGGCGCATCGGCGCCCGCGCCGGTCTGCCATTGCCACAAGAGCTCGCCGGTCTTGGCGTCATAGGCCTGGAAATCGCCGCCGGGCTCGCCGTGGAACAAGAGATCGCTCGCCGTCACCAGGGAGCCGCTGCCCTGCCCGATCGAATACGGCATGCGCTTCTGCCAGGCGATCTTGTTGGTGCGGGAATCGACTGCGGTAAGCGTGCCGCCGTATTTGGCCCCGAGCGCCGGGCCGACGGTCTTGCCGGTGCCTTGCGCGATGCGGCTCTGCGGGCGGTCGGCGGCGGTCGCGTAGAAGTAGCCGGTGCGCGGGCTATAGGCCATGGGCGACCAGTTCACGCCGCCATTGCCGCCCGGCGACATCAACAGCGGCATGTCATAGATGGTACCGAAAATGCACTTGGTGACCCAGCCCTTAAGCGGCTGCGGACATTGCGGCATGACGGCATCGCCGACCGGATAGGGCTGGGTCGGGGCCGAGAACAATCGCGCGTCGGTCTCGACCGGTTTCTCCTCGATGCCGATCAGCGGCTTGCCGTTGGTGCGATCCAGCATATAGATCCAGCCGGTCTTGCCGGCCTGGGCAATGCCTTTGCGTTGCACCCCGCCGTAGCTCTGCTCGAACAGGACCACCGGGCTCGGCGCGTCGAAGTCCCACAGATCATGATGCACCTCCTGGAAGTGCCACGCATAGGTGCCGTCGAGATGCAGCGCCACGATGGATGAGCTGAATAGGTTGTCGCCGGGCCGGTTGCGGCCGATGCCGCCCGCGGTCGGGCCCGGATTGCCGGTAGAGAAATAAACAAGGCCGAGCTCGGGATCGACGGCCGGCGTGTTCCAGATATTGGCGCCGCCGTGCAGATAGGCGTTGACGCGGATCGGATCCGGATCGGTGGCCGCGGGCCAGGTGTCGCTGCCGAGCTCGGCGGGTCCCGGCACCGTCCACCAGTGCCAGAGCTCCTTGCCGGTGTTGGCGTCCAGCGCCGTGAGCTTGCCGCGCGCCTCGCGGTCGCCGCCCGAGATGCCGGTATAGATGATGCCGTTGTAGTAGAGCGGCGCGCTGGTGATGGTGTAGCCGTCCTGCCATTTTCCGACCTGCGTCTGCCAGACCAGTTCGCCGGTCTTGGCATCGAGCGCCGCGAAGCTGCCGTCCAGATAGCCGATGAACACCTTGCCGTCCGCCACCGCGACGCCGCGATTGTCCCAGCCGCAGCAGACCGTGGTGATGTTCTGATCGATCCCGGATCGGTGCTCCCAGATGAGCGCGCCGGTCGTGGCATCGAACGCATAGACATCGTCGTTGCCGGTCGAGACGTAGAGAATGCCGTCGCGCATGACCGGCGTTCCCTCCAGCGAATATTTGGGGCCGAGGCCCGAACCCAGATGCACCACCCAGGCGCCCTTGAGATTCTTCACATTGCCGCGGTTGATCTGCGTGAGCGTGGAATAGCGCGAATTGCTCCAGTCGCCCCCGATGGCGGGCCATTGTGGGCCGGCCGGTTGGCGCAGATCGGGCGCGCCCTGCGCGCAAGCGAGCGCCGGCGCGCCGGCCAAGCCCGCAATCAGGCCGATCTGCAAGCAGATGCGTCGCATGCGCTTCCTCCCGAGCTATCGTTCGTTTTGCAAAAGGATGCCACAGCCGGTGCGGCTTGCAAATGCGGCGAGGAGCGCGGGTTGCAGCGTCGAACCAAGATCGGCCCAACTTCTCCCGGCCTATGAGCCGGAACCGTTCCAGGCTCCAGCATTCGCTACGGTCCCAAGGCCGGGACAAGGTTTTTCCTTGGCCTTGCGGGCCACACCAGCGCGGCGCATTATCCGGCAAAACAAACGGCAAGCCGGACTACCCCCCAAGGAGGATGACGTGACCAAACGCATCGAACTCAACGTCAACGGACGGATGCAGGCGATCGAGGCGGAGCCCGATATGCCGCTGCTCTATGCCTTGCGCGGCGATCTCGGGATGAGCGATCCGCGCTTCGGCTGCGGTCTCGGGCAATGCGGCGCCTGCACGGTGCTGCTCGACGGCGCGCCGACGCGCTCCTGCCAGCTGGCGGTCGATTCCATCGGCACCCGCAAGATCACCACGCTGACCGGCATCGGCACGCCGGAGAAACCCCACAAGGTGCAGGCCGCCTTCATCGAGGAGCAGGTGCCGCAATGCGGCTACTGCCTCAACGGCTGGGTCATGACCTCGGTGGCGCTGCTCGAGAAGAATCCGCATCCGAGCGACGGGGAGATCCGCGATGCCCTGTCCGGCCTCAAGTGCCGCTGCGGCACCCATGTCAGCATCCTGCGCGCCGTCAAGCGCGCCGCCCAGGCCTGAGGGAGACCGCACATGAACATCGCTCTCAATCGCCGTCATCTGCTCGCCGGCACCGGCGCCCTCACGGTCTGGCTGGCGCTGCCGGGCGTGAAGGCGGAAGCCGCGATCGCCACCAAGGCCTCGCGTCTCGCGCTCGAGCCCGATCAGCTCTCGACCTATATCAGCATCAACCAGGACGGCAGCGCGGTGGGCTGGGTCGGCAAGGTCGACATGGGCCAGGGCACCGATATCGGCTGGATCAAGATGATCGCCGAGGAGCTCGATTTGCCGCCCGAACGCGTCAGCATGGTGCAGGGCCACACCGATCTCACCACCGATCAGGGCGGCGCTTCGGGCTCGACCGGCATCTGGAAGGCGGGCGCGGCGCTGCGCAATGCCGCAGCCGAAGCTCGGCGCGTGCTGGTGGAGATGGCGGCCGAGAAGCTCGGCTCCCCAGTCGAGCGATTGACGGTCATGGACGGCATCGTCAACGACAAGAGCGATCCCGCCAAGAAGGTCAGCTATGGCGAATTGATCGGCGGCCGGCAGTTCGACCTGCAGCTCGAATGGAACCACGAGACCGGCAACGAGCTCCTGGTCAAGGGCAAGGCCAAGCCGAAGTCGCCGAGCGAATACAAGACTGTCGGCAAGGCCGGCACAAGGCGGCGCGACGTGCCGCTCAAGGTGCTGGGCAAGCTCGAATACATGGTGGACGTGAAAGTGCCCGGCATGCTGCACGGGCGCATGATCCGGCCGCCGATCGCGGGCGCGGTGCCGGTCGCGGTCGATGAAACCTCCGTCAAGGACATCCCGGGCGTGCAGGTGGTCTGGCAGAAGGGCTTCATCGGCCTGGTGGCGCCCAGGGAATGGGACGCCGTGAGGGCCGCGAAGGCGCTCAAGATCACTTGGTCGGACGTCAAGCCGCCGTTCGCCGGCAATGCGAGCCTCTACGATCATATCCGCAACGCCAAGGTGGCCAAGAAGGACGAAGAGACCCATGCCGGCGACGCCGATGCCGCCTTCGCCAAGGCGGCGCGGGTGGTCGAGGCCACCTACGAGTGGCCGTTCCATTCGCATGCCCCCATGGCGCCGGCCTGCGGGGTCGCCGACGTCCGCGACGGCGAAGCCACCATCTGGACCGGCTCGCAGAAGCCGCATCACTGCCGCGAAGGCATCTCCAAGATGCTCGGTCTGCACGAGGACAAGGTGAAGGTCGTGTCGATGACCGGCCCCGGCTCCTATGGGCGCAACGATGCCGGCGATGCCACCATGGACGCGACCGTCCTGTCGAAGGCGGTCGGCAAGCCGGTGCGGGTGCAGGGCATGCGTCATGAAGGTCACGGCTGGGACCCCAAGGCGCCGGCCTCGATTCACATCTCGCGCGCCGCGCTCGACAAGGACGGCAAGGTGACGGCCTGGTATTTCGAGACCAAGGCATTCTCACGGCGCGAATTCTTCCGCGACGAAGGCTCGCCCGAGCGCACGCTCGCCGGCCAGCTGCTCGATTGGCCGCTGAAGCCGGTTTGGCTGTTCGGCCTGCCGGGCGAATCCTACACTTTCGAGTCGACCCACAAGGTGTCGACCACGATCCCGCCACTGCTCGACCGTGCCTCGCCGTTGCGCAGCTCTCACATGCGCGATCCGGGCGGGCCGCAGATGCACTTCGCGGTCGAATCCTTCATGGACGAGGTGGCGCTCGCCACCAACATGGATCCAGTCGCGTTCCGCTTGCGCTATCTGGAGGACCCGCGCGACCGGGCGGTCATCACGGCGGCGGCCGAGAAGGCCAATTGGCAGCCCCACGTCGGCGCCCGCAAGCAACAGAACGGCAACATCCTCACCGGCCAGGGCATCGCCTATGCGGTGCGCGGCGTGACCCGGGTCGCCGTCATCGCCGAGGTGGAGGTCGATCGCAGCACCGCCCAGGTCTGGGCGCGGCGTTTCATCGTGGCGCACGATTGCGGCCAGATCATCGCGCCCGATCTCCTGCGGCTCACGATCGAGGGCAACATCGTGCAGATGACCAGCCGGGCGCTCAAGGAAGAGGTGATGTTCGATCAGAACAACGTCACCAGCGTGGATTGGGAGACCTATCCGATCGTCGACATCAAGGATGCGCCGGAATCGATCGAGATCATTCTCATCGACCACCCCGATATCCCGCCGGGCGGCGCCGGCGAGTCGGCCAGCCGGCCGACCGCGGCGGCGCTCGCCAACGCGATCTTCGACGCCACCGGCATCCGGCTGCGGCAGGCCCCGTTCACGCCACAGCGCCTGAAGGCGGGGTTGGCTTAGAGGACGGAGCAAACAAATTTTTGCAAGGGGAGCCGTTCGTCTCCCCACAAGAGCTGAGGCATGCAGATTTCTTCAAGAACGTTCGCGTCAGATTTCGTCTTTAGGGACGCACAGCCTTTCACTCCTTCTCCCAACCGAGGTCGGATATATCCGACCTCGGTCATGTTTGGTGGCGAAGTCGGATATATCCGACTTCGCGCGGGAGAAGGTGGGATGAGGGGGCTCCGGCGGTGCGATACGGAATCATCGTAACCCCCTCACCCCACCCTCTCCCCTGCGGGGCGAGGGAGTGAAGCGCCGTGCCCACCTAAAAAGTGGAGACCCAACCGTGTTGCCATTTGGGCAAAGCTGGAATCGCGCCTCCGCAGCACGCCCGGACGGTTCGGGCCGACTGATCCATACTTGTTTATCCACGTCCTGCATGCATTCGCGCCGACAATTCCTCACCTGCGTGGGTGCAGCGGCGGCAAGCGCCGCACTACCGTCCACCTCCGCGCTCGCGCAGCCCGCCCCCAATCCGCGCCGCATCGACGTGCACCACCATTGCTATCCCAAGCTCTGGTTCGACAAGTATCGCACCCAGCTGTTGTCGGCCGACAGCGATCCGGAAGTCCTGCGGGATTGGAGCCCGCAAAAGAACATCGAGCATATGGATCGCAACGGCATCGCGACCGGCATCGCTTCGCTCGGCAATCCCAGCGTCTGGACTCCCGATATGCAGGAAGGCCGCAGCCTTGCGCGCAGCAGCAATGAATTCATGGCCCAGATGGCGCGGGATTTTCCGGGCCGGTTCGGCTTGTTCGCGGCGATTCCGTTGCCGGACCAGGACGGCAGCCTCAAGGAGATCGAATACGCCTTCGACACCTTGAAGGCGGACGGCATCGGGCTGTTGACCAGCTATGGCGACAAATACCCGGGCGACCCGGCCTTCGCGGGCGTGTTCGCGGAGCTCAACCGCCGCAAGGCCGTGGTGTTCATCCATCCCTCGGTGGCGAATTGTTGCCGCCGGTTGCAGCCCGGCATCGCCGACACCGCCGTCGAATATCCGTTCGACGAGGTCCGCTGCATCATGAGCCTCCTGTTCGGCGGCACCTTCTCGAAGTTCTCCGACATCAGGTTCATCTTCACCCATGCGGGCGGACCGCTGCCGGTGCTGGCGGCGCGGCTGGAGCAGCAGATGCGGCATCCCGAGATCGCGGCGCGCATTCCCCATGGCCTCCCCTACGAGCTCAAGAAATTGCACTACGAGGTCGCCAACTCGACCATCAGCGCGCCCGCCATGGCGGCCATCACGGCGCTGGTGCCGCCATCGCAGCTCCTGTTCGGCACCGACTTTCCCTATGTGCCGATGGAAAAGACGGTCGGCGGGCTGGCCGAGCTCGGCTATGCTGCCGACATGTTGCGTGCCATCAACCGGGACAACGCGGAGCGGCTGTTCCCGCGCTTCAAGGCCTGAGACCCGATCCCTTGTCCAGCGACACCGCCAGTACCCTGAACGAGCCGCCGACCGAATGGTCCGCCGCCGAGGCGGAGCTGCTCGCCAAGGCGCGCGCGTTGGCGCCGGCGCTGCGCGAGCGCGCCGGCGAGGCCGAGCGCCTGCGGCGCCTGCCGGACGCGACGCAGGCCGCGTTCCGCGAGGCCGGCTTCTACCGCATCCTGCAGCCTGCGCGCTACGGCGGGCTCGAGGCCCGCTACGGTCTCCAAACCATGCTGGGGGCGGAGGCCGCGCGCGGCTGCGCGTCGAGCGGCTGGGCTCTGTCGATCACGGCGAGCCATTCCTGGATTCTCGGCATGTTTCCCCGCGAGGCGCAGGACGAATTCTGGAACCCCGATCCGCAGCGCACGCTCGCGAGCTCGTTCCTGGCGGTGCAGCCGAGCCTCACGCCGCAATCCGGCGGCATCCGGCTGAGCGGCCGTTGGCGGTTCTCCAGCAATGTCGACCACTGCGATGGAATCATCCTGCTCGTCACAGCGCCCGGCGCGGGCGGCGCGCCGCGACAGACCTTCGCGTTCCTGCATCGCGACCAATACGAGATCGAGGACACCTGGCACGTGGTCGGACTCGCGGCCACCGGCAGCAACGATGTGGTGGTCCGGGACGCCTTCGTGCCGGAGCATCGCCTGCTCGAGCTGATGTCGACGCGCGAAGGCCGCACGCCCGGCGCGCAGGCGAACCCGCACTATCTGTTCTCCTTGCCGCTGTTTGCCTCCTTCGCCCATTGCCTGGTCGGGGCAGCGCTCGGGGCCGCGGAGGGCGCGCTCGATCAGACCGTCGACTCCGTCAGGGGCAAGACCAGCGTCGCCAACGTGAGGCTCGCGGAGCAGCCGACGGTTCAAACTCGCATCGCAGAGGCTGCCGCCGAGATCGCGGCGGCGCGTGCGCTCTTGCAGGTCGACCGGGCACGGATCAACGATAGGGGCCGTCTGCGGATCCTGCCCGACGACGAAACCCGCGTGCGCTACCGGCTCGATGTCGGCTATGCCGCCAAGCTCAGCGTGCAGGCGATCGAGCGGCTGCTGCCGATCGTGGGCGGACGCGGCCTCGAGCTCGCCGATCCGTTCCAGCGCGCCTGGCGCGACGCCCACGCGGTGGCGCAGCACATCGCGCTGGTGTGGGACCTGCAGGCGCTCAATTACGGCGCCGTGCGGCTCGGCGGCAAGGCCGGTGACCCGCGGATTTGAGGGCCGCTTTCAAGCAATCGCTACGCTCGGAGGCTGCTGAGCCGCGGCTCCAATAGAGCTGAATGTCATCGCCGGGCTCGTCCCGGCGATCTCGCTTGGGAGCGCTCGTGCCATCCTATCGAGATGGCCGGAACAGGTCCGGCCATGACAACGTCGAACACTCAACCTAAGCGGAAAATGCTCTAAGAGAGATCAAATCAATCCGACAGCGCCGTTCTCAAGTCATGACCGCTCAGGGCATAGATTTCAAGAACGCGATCGAACGTAATTCCGGCCCGTTGCTCGATTGCAAGCGGATGCTCTGTGAGTTCAAGCTCGACAAGTGGACGCTGTCGATCCGCGCGCGGCTGAACGTGACATTTCAAGTTAAATGTATCCGGGTAGCCGATCAGTCGATTTGAGAACCAGCCAAACCATGGCCCCAGATCACCCTGCTCTCCCCCGTCAAACGTGTCGAGGTACAGATCAAAATTTGCACGCGATAGTGTCGACCAGATGCCGAAGCTAAACGCGGTGTCCGGCTTGTCGACCAGGGGAAGCCTCAGGAGACAGCGAACAAAGAAGTGCTCCCCCTTCACAATGCAGAAGTCTTCGGTGAGGATATTGCTCGAGGTCATGATCTCCCAATTCGGTCTAGGCTCCTCAGCTTCAGGCCAAGCGTCGGGCTTGGCTAATACCAGGTCAAACAGCCCACCATGCGTCTGTCCGCAACACGAGCATCTCCACTTACGATCGTGCAGGCGGAGCCACCGCGGGTCTCGGTCCAACAGCATCCGATGTTCCCTCACCGGTTCGGCGTTTGAGTACAATTTGCCGCGACCGATTCCAAAGGGTCGAGGCAATGCGGACGAAATTTGATCATTCGGCCTCGATCCGTCAATATCCCCGCCATGCCCACCCCGCACCGCGTCGACGTCCATCATCACATCGTGTCGCCCGGCTTCGTCGAGGAACTGCGCTCGCTGCTGCAGCCGCCGACCCTCAATTGGACGCCGGAGCGCTCGATCGAGGACATGGACAGAGCCGGGGTTGCGACCGCCATTACCTCGG
>DASZKX010000207.1:0-8294 GCA_035552735.1 Xanthobacteraceae bacterium | reverse complement strand
CTACCGGCCCTGCTTGACGACGATCTCATCGTAGAGCTTCGACCACTTGTCGGCCTCGTCCAGCATTTGCGCCGGATCGATCACCTTGAAGGGAATATCGAGCGGCTTGACCTTCATGTTGGTGGGCATGAAATCGCGGTCGAGCAGCAGCCGCTGCGCGTCGGACAGCATGAAGTCCAGAAACAAAACCGCGGCATGGGGATGCGGCGCCCGGCGCATCACGCCGGTGCCCAGGAAGCGCGAGATGCCGGGCGGGATCACGTACCATTCGATCGGCGCGCCACTCTTCTTGAGCTGCTCGACTTTGTATTGATAGGCGGTGAGCGTGAACGGCACCTCGCCCGATACCACCAGATTGCTCAAGAGCGTATGACCCTTGCGCAGCGATAGGCCGTTGGTGCGGACCATGTCACGGAATGTCTTCAGTCCTCTTTCTTCGCCCAGCGCCGTGATCAGGGCGCCGAACCAAATCGAGTCGTCGGCCTCGATCCCGAGCTTGCCCTTCCACTTCGGATCGATCAGATCGTCGTAGGTCTTCGGCAGGGCGGCCGGCTTGATCAGGTCGGTGTTGTAGGCGCTGGTGATGAGATTGAGCCGGTCGCCGATCCATTCGCGATGAGGCAACAGGGCGGCAGGATTCAGATCGGCAATGTAAGGTGATTTGACCTCCTGCAGGAGTTTCTCGCGGTGAAGCGACTCCATCTCGGCGGCGCTGGTCTCGATCGCATCGACGTCGAAGCGGCCGCCGCGCGCCTCCACCACGGCGCGTTGCAGGATGTCCTCCGAGCTCGATCGCCAGAGCTGCAGCTTGATGCCGTATTTCTTCTCGAAAGCGCCGCCGAACACCTTCATGTCGTCGACGGTCAGCGACGTATAAATGGTGACCGTGCCCTCCCGCTTGGCGCCCGCGATCAACCGCGCGGTACGGTCGGGCCCCGAATACATGGCGAGCTCGGCGAGGCTGACGCCTTGCGCCTTGACGACGCTCGGAGCCAAGCACGAGGCCACCGCAACCAAACACGCCGCGCGGCCAACACTTCCAAATGCGTTTCGGATCGGCACTGAGACCTCCTCCGTGCACGGAGGATGAGCCGGCAACTGCGCCTTGGCAAGCGCATGGTCTCGCTGAAATGCAGGGACTGTAGGGGGGCAAAGGCGCAGGACGCGCCGTGCCCACGCTGCAGGCAAAAAAATGCGGCGCCGGTTGTGCCGGCGCCGCAGCGTCAAAATGCATCGATGTCCGTTACGCCGACTTGGCGAGCGGCGGCAGGTCGGCGAGCTCCTGGGTGTAGGCCTGATCCATACGCGGCGTAAGGCCGTGCTTGGCGAGCTCGTCGGTGAAGATCTTGCGCACCATCGGGGTCTCGTCCGCGTAGTCGATCTGGTCGCCGCCGACACGGCGGCTGATCCAGGCCTTGGGAACCCCTTGCGCGTTGCGGATCGCCACCCCCTCGTGCTTGAGCGCCAGATAGCGGGCGGGCGTGGTCCCGGTATTGAAATGCTGGTGGAACCACATATTGGGTGGAACGATCAGGGTCCCGACCTCCCACGGATAGCGCTGCGGCTCCTCGCCTTCCGGCCACATCAGAGAATAACCCTCGCCCGACAGGATGATCACGTAGGCGCCGGGACCATGGGCGTGGCCCTTCTTGTAGGTGCCGACCGGGAACTGGGAGATGTGGCTGTTCATCGAGCCCTTGGCCATGCTGAAGCGGATATGGCCGCCGCCGGCGCCGCGCTCCTTGGCGCTGATCAGCGGCAGGTTGATCGCATCGGCGACGAAGTTGGTCTGCAGCAAGAGGCCCTGCTGCTCGCCCTTGGCGCTGAAATAATCGGGCTCGCCGTTGAAGCGGCTCTTGAAGTCGTGATCGCAGCCGAAGATGTAATCGATGTCCTCGTAGAGGTTGACCACCGGCGGCGCATTGGTGACCCCGACATAGCGGGCCGGCTCCTTGCCGGAGCCGTTGAAATGCTGGTGCCAGGCATTGAGCGGAATGGCGAACAGCGAGCCCGCCTTCCACTCGAAGGTGATGCGCTTGCCTTCGCGGTTCCACACCGTGGTCGAGCCGCGGCCTTCGAGGATGAGGATCATCTCCTCGAACAGCTGCCGATGCGGCTCGAGCTTCTTGCCGGGCGGGATCTCCATGACATAGCTGTCGTTGGAGATGCGCGAGGCATCGTGATTGACGAACACAGCGTTGCCGCCGCGCCGCGCCCAGGGCTTGAGCTCGACGGTCCGCAGGTTGCGCACGTAGAGAGCCGGAATGATCTCGAGCCCCTCGTCCTTGATCCAGCGCGTGTAGGGAGTTTCTTTTTCAGAGGCAAATTTCTTTGCCAGGTCTTCCGATACGAGGGCGTTCTTGGCCATACGGTTCTCTCCTTGCGGTCATTCGGCTTCGGTCGGTCCAGCGACTTGCGGCACTTTCGGATGCAGACCGGATACCAGCTCTGCGGTGAATGGTCTCTCTATATAGTCGCATCTGCGGAGGGAAAACCACTTTTCCGGGAGCCGCGCTAGCGCGGCGGGGCGGGGACCGAAGCCGCCGGGTTCGAGGCTTCCGGGGCCGCAGCCGCGGCGGCCGCCGCCGGGCTGGCGGTCACCGTGGCCGGCGCTCCGGGGGTCGGAATGGCTACGCATTTCTCCGCCTTCATGCGCAAAAAGATAGAATCGCCGACCGGGGTGCGCAGCGAGGGATGCGCCCGCGCCAGCAGCACGACATCGCCGACCTTGACCTGGAAATCGAGGTGCTCGCCCAGGAAGTCCTTGGCGGTGACCACCGCCTTGCAGACGTTGTCCCCCTCCCCGGCCGGCAGCGGTTGCTCGGACAGCTCCACGTCCTCGGGCCGCACCGAGACCGTCACCGCATTGTCCTTGGCGACCCCCTGACTCGCCTGCACCCGCAACGGACCCATGGCGGAGCCGATCAGGCAGCGTCCGTTGCCGTCGTCGAGCGCCGTCACGGTGCCGCCGATGAAATTGGTGGTGCCCACGAAATCGGCAACGAACTGGTTGCAGGGCTGCTCGTAGATCTGCCGCGGCGTGCCGACCTGTACCACGCGCCCGTCGTTCATCACCGCGATCTCGTGCGACAGCGCCAGGGCCTCGCTCTGGTCGTGGGTCACATAGACGGTGGTTAGGCTCAGCTCGCGCTGCAGGCGCTTGAGCTCCGAGCGCATCCGGTCGCGCAGCTTGGCATCGAGATTGGACAGGGGCTCGTCGAGCAGCAAAAGCTGCGGCTCCATCACCAGGGCGCGCGCGAGCGCCAAGCGCTGCTGCTGGCCGCCGGAGAGCTTGGTGGCCTCGCGGTCGACCAGATGGTCGAGCTGGACCGCCTGCAGGACCCGCATGACCCGCTCCGCGATCTCCCTCTTGCGCAGCTTGCGGACCTCGAGCGGAAACGCCGCGTTCTGGAATACGTTCATGTGCGGCCAGATGGCATAGGACTGGAACACCATGCCGAAATTCCGCTTGTTGGGCGCCACGAAAATGCGCTTGGCCGACGAATACATGAGCTTGCCGGCGACCTCGATCTCGCCGGCGCTCGGCCGCTCGAGTCCCGCGATCGAGCGCAGCGTCGTGGTCTTGCCGCAGCCCGAGGGCCCCAGCAGGGTGAACAGCTTGCCTTCCGGCACCTCGAAGCTGACATCCTGGGCGGCCCTGACCACGGTCCCGCGCTCGCCCGGATATTCGGTAAACAGCGATCTGACGCTCAGCACGTTCGTCCCCGTCCCTGGTGGTTTCGCCCGCTCATTGTCGAGCACTCATTAATCGAGTGTTGAGTGCCGGCTCGCTCTGTCTGCTCGCCATCGTCTGCTCATGCGTCCGCGATCCCGAACCGCTTGCCCACGAATTGGGCCAGCATCACCAGGCAGAACAACAGGATGATCAACATGACGCCGAGCGCGGACAGCTCGACATACTGACCATTCTGCCACAGCTCCCATATCATGACCGATACCACCTCGGTGCCGGGGCTATAGAGCAGGATCGAGCTCGACAGCTCGCGGATCGACACGATCAGCACATAAATCCAGCCCGCGAGCAATCCCGGCTTGAGCAGCGGCAGGATGACGCGGCGGAAGGTCGTGCCCCAGGAGGCGCCGCTGGTGGCGGCCGATTCCTCGAGCTCCTTGTGGATCTGCATCATCGAGGTCGAGTTGTAGCGCATGCCGTACGGCATGAAACGCGTCACGTAGGCGATCAACATGATCCAGATCGTCCCATAGACCCCGATGTCGATGTAGAGGTAGCAGATCATGATCGAGAGGCCGAGTACCAGGCCCGGAAACACCAGCGGCAGCGAGGCGAGATTGTCGAGGAGCCAGCGCCCCGGCAGCTTGGTGCGCACCACGATCCAGGAGATCACCGCCGACAGGAGCATGATCAGGGTGGCGGTGGAGAAGGCCAGGAACAGGCTGTTGCGGACGATGCCGGCGAAGCCGGGATAATCCAGGACGGTGCGGTAGGACGCGAACGTGATGCGGTGCAGCGCCGCCCAGGACGGCGCGCTGTAGAACCGCTGCAGCGACGACCAGACCAGCACCAGGAACGGCAGCAGCACGATCACCACGAAATACAGGACGAAGAACCCCGCCGTCACGTAGCGCCAGCCCCCGAGGTCGATGGTGCGCGGCCGGAAGCCCTTGCCGGTGACGGTGGCGAAGCGCGCGCCCTGCCGCGACAGCCGCGATTGCAGATAGATGCCGACCGAGGTCATCAAGAGCAACGTCACCGCATACGCGGAGGCGAGCCCGACCTGGCTCGGATATTGATGGATCGCGAGATAGATCGACGACGTATAGACCTGGATGCCGACCGGCAGGCCGAGCAGCGCCGGTACCTCGAACGATTCGACCGCGCGCACCAAGAGGATCAGGAGCGAGCCCGCCGCCGCCGGCCAGGCCAGCTGCAAGGTGATGCGGCGCGCAACTTGGAGCACCGAGGCCCCACTCATCAGCGCGGATTCCTCGAGCGCCGGATCCATCGAGCGAAAGGCCGCCGTCATCAGCAGGAAGGCCATCGGGGAATAGTGCAGCCCGTCGACCCAGACCATGCCGGTCATGGTGTAGATGTCGACGAAGACGGTGTCGGTCCCAAACAGTCCCTGCAAGACGACATTGATGATGCCGATCTTGGGGCTCGCCAGCATGATCCACGACACCGCGAACAGGATGCTGGGGATCACCAGCGGGATGATCGAGAGGCCGAAGAACAGCTTCTTGAACGGCGTATTGGTGCGTTCGTTCATCCAGGCGAGCGCAGTGCCGAGGCCGAGCGACAGCGCGGCCGCCCCGATCGCGAACTCAACCGAGTTGAGGAACAGGCGGAAGGTTTCGGTGCTGAGATAGGCGGTGCGGAAATTGTCCAGCGTGTAGCGCGCCGGCACGGTCGCGGTCTGCGGGGTGAGGAAGCTCTGCCAGAGCAGGAACACCAGCGGCACCAGCGACAGCCAGATCACCAGCGCGGCCGGTCCGCCGATCAGCAGCCATTTGGCATCGAGGCCCTGCCAGGATGGCGCGGCCGGAGCCGGCAGCCGGGACAGCCGTGGGCCAGCCCCCGGGGGCAGATGCGCGAGCTGGCCGACCGTCTCCGTCATGTCGGCGGACACCTATCGCCTGCGTCAGGGGCGCACAGCGTTTCACTCCTTCTCCCCGCGTGGGGCCGTTCCGCGAGTCTGAGCATGTGGAAACGCCCCCCGGGCCGAATTCGGGTTTTCCGTCTTGCCGTGTGGCCCTCTCCATAGCCCGTCGGGCAGACGGGCGTAACCGCCCTGATGGGCACGCGGGGCGAGGAGACGCTGTACGATCCGCCTCCAAATCAGGTCCGATCACTCGATCTTGCCGGCTGCGTGCGTCGCATGCCCGTGATCGTGATGGTGATCATGGTCGTGATCATGACCATGCGTATGGGCATGGTCATGATGGGTGTGGCCGTGGGAATGATCGTGATCGTCGTCGTGGGCGTGATGATGGATGCGCTGCGGCTTGGGGGCGGTCGGGTTTTCGCTGAATACCAGCGATTTGATGGTGACCGGCACGGTGTAGGACGGCATGCGGATGCGGCCGAGATCGATGTAGTCGAAATCGCGCAGCATCACGCCGTCAATGGCCAGGATCTCGCTCTCCACCAGGAGCTCCTCGCGCAGGATGGCGCCCAGCGTCTGGGCGATGTCGCCGTCCAGCATAATGTAGATCGGCTTCTTGCGCGCGATCGTATTGGCCAGACCGTGGCGGATGCCTTCCGCGAAGGCCGCGATGCGCTCATAGGACGGCAAGCCGAGCCAGCGTAGCGCCAGCGCCACCTCGCCTTCGCCCTCGATGAGGTCGAAAGCGGTGAAATGCGCCTGGATGGCCTTGGTGAGCTTGCCGGCGTCGATGATATCCTCGCATTCAAAGTTCGGCTGCAGGACCTGAAGATTGCGGCGCGGCAGCAGCTCGCCCGGCTTGCTGATGTAGCTGGTATTGCCGCTGAGCTGGACCGAGTATTCGGAGGCCCCGAGCGCGGTGGCGCGGATGCACTCGCCGGCCGGCAGCAGCGGCCACGGCAGCGCCCCGGAATCGACGCGGGCGCGGATCGCGGTCCCGAGCCGCCGCCCCATGTCGCCGAAGTCACGGGTCTCGCGCCCATAGACGTATTCGCCGACGCCGCCGGAAAACATGATGCCGTCGAGATGGCCGAAGTCCGGGATCACGTCGGTGAGGTAGAGATGCTCGACCGCATGCGACATCGGCCGCTCGGTCAGCGCCTTGACCAGAGTGTCGGCCATGCCGTGCGCGACCATGTCGAGATCGTGCGGCCCGACGGTGTCGCCCTTGACCCAGGAAAATCCGGCCTGGCGGGCATGGAATTTGCCGGCCGGATCGAGCCGGGTGATCTTGGCGGTCTCGTCGACGACCTGCAGCCGGCCGCCGATATGCACCGCGGCGGTCGCCGTGACCTGGCCTTTCTCGACCAGCGCCAGCTTGGTGGTGCCGCCCCCGATATCGATATTGAGGACGCGCTTGTTCTCGTCATGCGACACCCGCGAGGCGCCGGAGCCGAACGCCGCCAGGAGCGATTCCATGTGATGCCCGGCAGTGGCGCAGACGAACTCGCCGCCCTGCTCGGACAGGATGCGGGCGATGCCTTGCGCGTTCTCGCGCCGCAGCGCCTCGCCGGTCAGGATCACGGCGCCGGTATCGATATCGTCGGGATGCAGTCCCGCCCCCGCATAGGCGTCGTCGATGATCTTGCCGAGCGCCGCATCGTCGATGCGCTCCTCGCTCTGGTAGGGCGTCAGCGCCACCGGCGAATGGTAGAGGGTCTCGCGCGAGACCACGTAGTAGCGGCTGGTGAGATCCTCGCCGTAACGGCGCAGCTTGATGCGAGAGAAGATGACCTGCGTGCCGGACGAGCCGATATCGATACCGACGCTCACCAGCGTCACGTGATCCTGCAGCCAGATCGGATTCTGCTCGAGCGGACCATCCTCGTCGAACTCGAAATGATCGTGATCGTGATCGGCTTCGCCCTCGTGCTCGTGGATGAAGTTCTTCCCCAAGGTGTGGTCGGCGAGCGAATGACCGCTGCTGTCTGGGCCCGCGCTCTTTTCGTTCTTGTCGTTGTTGTCCTTGGCGTCGGCCATCAAAGCGCTCTCCTCCTTGAACCCGCTCCTCGCAGGGGCCCCATACCGCGCGCCGGGAAAACGTCCTTCGGCGGGCCGAACCGCCATGGGAAATGGCACGCGCGAAACGGGCGGGAGAGGCGGATAAGCGAAGTAGCCCGCTCCTCGGCCCGAACGCAAGCCCCGGCGAGGAATTCGTTCCCACCCCATCCGTCGGGTCGGCCGCGCGAAGGCGGGGACCCATACGCCTTGCCGCTTCGATGAGCTGCGGCCCATGGGTGCGGCGCCATGAGCGGCGCTTGCGCGCATCTTTGACCCGCCATTGACCCGTCCTGGGCGCGTTGACATCAAAACATCAAATGATATATGTCTTGATGCGTGAGAACCACTCTGACCATCGACGACGATGTCGCCGCCAGCCTCGAGCGCCTGCGCAAAGCGCGCGGTGGGAGTCTCAAGGACCTGATCAATGAGGCGCTGCGGCGCGGCATCAAGGAAATGAGCGCGCGTCCTAAGCGGCGCGAGCCGTTCCGCACGTGCGCGGTAGACGTCGGCGAGGTGCTCATCCCGCTGGACAATATCAGCGAAGCGTTGGCGATCGCAGAGGGCGAGTCGTTCAAGTGATCCTGGTCGACGCCAACATCTTGATTTACGCACATGTGAGCACCTTCAGTCAGCATAACGCTGCGC
>DASZKX010000206.1:0-7160 GCA_035552735.1 Xanthobacteraceae bacterium | reverse complement strand
GGAGAGGCTTTCGCACCCACGAAAGATGTGTGCATGCCGTAGCCCGCGCGCGGGGAGAGGGCCACACCCAGCGCGCTAAAACCGAATTTCGGCCCGGGGGGCGCTTCCGCGAGTCTGAGCCTGCGGAGAGGCCCCCTCATCCCGACCTTCTCCATAGCCCGTCGTAGACGGGCGTGAACGCCTCTGATGGCACGCGGGGAGAAGGAGCCCGCAGTGCACCGCCTCGAGTCCACGCAATCAAACAAGCAAGAAGATTCCGGCCCCCCGCCCCTACTTCTCGTCCACGATGCGGGTGCGTAGCGTCCCGATGCTGGAGATCTCCACCTCCAGCACGTCGCCGGCCTTCATCCAGAGCGGCGGTGTGCGCTTGGAGCCGATGCCGTCGGGCGTGCCGGTGGCGATGACGTCGCCGGGCGCGAGCGGGGTGAAGAGCGAGCAGAAGGCGATGATGGCGGGAATCGAGTGGATCAGCATGTCGGTGCCCGAATGCTGCATCTCCTGCCCGTTGAGCCTCGTGGTGAGCGTGAGTGCGGTCGGATCAGGGATCTCGTCCGCGGTCACGATCCAGGGCCCGAGCGGGCCGGTGCCGAAGAAGTTCTTGCTGGCCACCAGCGAGTATTTGGTGAAGTCCCGCACGGTGGCGTCGCAAAAGCAGGTATAGCCGGCGACGTGATCGAGCGCATTCTCTTGGGCGATATGCCGGCCGCCGCGGCCGATGATGACCGCCAGCTCGCCCTCGAAGTCGAAGCTGGTCGACACCCTCGGGCGGACCATCTCGCCCTCGTGCGCCACCAGGGTGTTGACGAAGCGGGTGAAGATGTTCGGCAGCTTGGGGGCTTCCTGCCCGTGCTCGGCGGCGTGGGATTTGTAGTTGATGCCCACGCAGAGGATCTTTTCCGGGTTCGGGATGGCGGGCAGGAAACGCACCTCCGACAATCTGCGGTCGGGCCGCGCCGATTGCGCGGTGGTGCGGATCTCCTCGAGCGCGCCGCCCGCCAGCGCATCGCGCAGCGTGGGGTAGCGCGCCCGCAGCCGATCGTTGAGGGTGATGACGCCGTCGCCGGTCACCACTCCGAAGGCCGACTTGCCGTCGGTCAGATAGCTTGCGAGTTTCATGCTCTATCCTTCGGCAGTTGCAGGAACGCGCTTATTTCTTGCTTCCGTGCGCGTGGGCGTCGTCGGGCTTGCTGATCATGTGGCCACAGCCCGCCTTGGTGGCCCAATATTCCCAGGCCCGCCAGGTCTCGGGCGAATAGGCGCTGTAGCCGCGGTTGCGGGCGTCGATCTCGCCTTGCGAGAGATACTTGATCTTGCCGCCCAGCTGCTTGGCCCGCATCAGGGCGCGGGCATTGCGCGGCAGATAGACCGACATGCGCACCACCTCGATGAGCGAGCGTCCCGCCGAGGCGAAGCCGTGGCCCCGCATCAGGGCAACGTTGTCCTTACCCAGGCATTTGCCGAGATCGCGGGCCTGCGCCATATTGGTGACCAGCACGTTGGTGTCACCGAACTTGTCGGCGATATCCCAGACCGGGACGCTCGCCCCGATGAAGCTGCCGGAATGGATCACCGGACGCAGCTTGGTGGCCTTGGCGATGCCGAACGGCAGGATGTCCTCCGCGTGCGCATGCACCACCGCCATCACGTCCGGACGCATCTCATAGATGCCGGCATGGATGAAGCGCTCGAGATAGAGCGCGCGCTTCTCCTCGCGCACCGGCTGGCCGTCGAGATCGAGCTCGACGATGTCGTCGCGCTCGATCAGCTCGGGGGCGAGCGAGCGTGAGATGAAGAACCGCTTGGGATTGTCCGGATGGCGGATGCTGACATGCCCGTAGGCGTCGACGATGTCCTCCTTCGCCAGGATGCGGTTGGCGATCACGAGGTCCTGGATAAGAGTATCGATGCTGCTCATGGGTTTGGGTGTCCGTACGAGAGAGATGCGGGAAGCACCGAACGAAGCGACTTAAGCGGCGCTCATTCCTGGCCGTAGATCGGGGCGAACAGCTCTTCCAGCTTGGGCTTCCAGTCGGTCAGGTGCTGGTCCTGCAGATAGGTGACCAGCGCTTCCAGCGTCGGCCGGTTCGGCTCGACCCCGTACGGCCACGGGTCGCCGCCGAAATACTCGTAGATCTCGTCGATGTCGCGCGGCAGCCACGGCAGCATGTAGCGCAGCGCCCGCTGATTATACATGCGCTCGAGCGCGATCTCCTTGGCGCGTTGGAACGCGTTGAACAGGCTGGTAGCCACGAAGGGATATCTCTCGTAGATCGATTTCTTGATCGCGACCAGGTGCATGATCGGATAGATCTTGGTGCGCTTGTAGTGGTCCTTCTCCAATTCGACGAAGTTGGGAAACAGCCGCGCGATATCCGGATTGGTGCGGAACGATTCCGGCATGCTGGTGCCCATGGTGGCGTCGACCGCGCCCTCCTGGATGAGATCGTCGAGCGATTTGTTGTGGGGTCCCTGCTCGAGCTTGATCGGCTTGAGCAGCGGCAGCACGACCGGCGCACCGTGGGCGCCCGCGGTGTTGATGGCGCCCTGCACCCAGGTGCATTTGGAGAAATCGACGCCGTATTCGTGCTGCAGCAAGCCGCGGATGAAGATCGCGGCCGTCATCGTATAGAGAGCGACGCCGATCCGCTTGCCCTCCAGGTCCTTGGGCTTGGTGATGCCCTTCTTGCGGTTGATGCCGATGAAAGCGTGGCGGAAGCAGCGCGAGGGGAACACCGGGATGGCCACGAACGGGCACTTCTTGTTGGCGTAGCGCTGCACGTATTCCGAGCTCGAATACTCGGCCACGTCGAACTCCTCGCCGCCCGACATGCGATCGAAAATGGGCCGCGGCTGCTCGATACGGATGAAATTGAGATCGATGCCGTCGGGCTTGACCTCTCCGGTATAGAGCGGCTGCATGCGGTCGTACAAAGCGGACGCGAACGTAAGTTGCAGATTGGCCATTGGCGGTAATTCCCCGGTCCATCGGATGATGGCGGTTGGGTTACCATGCGAACGCGGGCAAGGAAATAGCGGGCGGCGCCGGAGCAGGCATGAGCCAAATTGCCGTCAGGGACGTAGGGCCTTTCACCCCTTCTCCCCGCGTGCCATCAGGGCGTTTACGCCCGTCTACGACGGGCTATGGAGAAGGTCGGGATGAGGGGGCCCCTCCGCGAGTCTGAGCATGTGGAAACGCTCCCTCCTCACCAGGCCGAGTTCGGGTTTTCCGTCTTGCCGTGGAGCCCTTTCCATGGCCCGGGATGAGGTGACCTCTCCGTAGGCTCAGACTCGCGGAGAGGCCCCCTCACCCGGATCGCTTCGCGATCCGACCTCTCCCCGCATGCGGGTCGCATGCGGGGAGAGGTAAGCCCGCCTCACCTCTCGTCGATCACCGTGTTCCGCAGCACGCCGATCTCGGGCACCTCGACCTCGACCACGTCACCGGGCTTGAGCCAATTGGGCGGCGTCTGGTGGCCGCCGGCCCCGGTGGGCGTGCCGGTCCAGATCAAGTCGCCCGGCCGCAGCGTGGCGAATGTGCTGATGTAATTGATGAGCCAGGCGAAGCCCCAGGTCAGGCGGTCGGTGCTGTCGTCCTGGCGCAACTCGCCGTTGACCCGGGTCATGAGATGGAGCGGCTTGGCGGGGTCGAGATCGTCCGCCGGCACGATCCAGGGGCCGAGGCTGCCCGAGCAGTCGAAGTTCTTGCCCTGGGTCACGTTGAGGGTGCCGTGGCGCAGCCAGTCGCGCACGCTGCCTTCGTTGCCGAGCGTGAGGCCACCGATCAGGCCGAGCGCGCCATCGATCGGAACGTGGCGTCCCTCGCGGCCGATCACCAGGACGATCTCGCCTTCATAATCGAATTTCTCCGACACTTTCGGCCGCACGATCGGCTGGCCATGGCCCACCAGGGAGCCCGGGAAGCGGACGAACAGGTTCGGGTATTTGGGCTGAACGGCGGCCCGATCCTTGTACTCGGTGGCGCGCTCCGGATAGTTGATGCCCACGCAGATGATCTTTTCTGAGCCGAGAATCGGCGGCAGCATCTCCACATCGGCAAGCCGGTGGTCGGGCTGCCCGGTCGCGGCCGCGCGGGCCTCGCCGACCGCATGGGCGCGGAACACGTCCAAGAGGGTCGGATATTGCGGGAGCTTGCGGGCCAGATCGATGATCCCGTCGTCGGTGACCGCTCCGTAGCTGGAGCGGCCCTTCACCTTGAAGCTTGCCAGGCGCATGGAAATCCCATCCTTGGAAACAGCGGCGCCCGTTATAGAGAGGTGGAGGCCGGGCACAAGAGCGGCAACCCGTGCGTCCGCGACCCTTATGCGTCCGCGACCTGCGGAGGCTTGCGGGCCCTCGCCGGCGCCGTCTAGATAGCGGCAACCACGAAAACCGACGGGTGGGCGCATGAGCCTTTACGCCTTGCAGAAGCTGATCCGGGACGTCAACCGCAAGCCCGCCTGCCGCGACGCCTTTTTCCAGTCGGCCGAGACATTCGCCGCAGGCTACGACCTGGCGGCCGACGAGCGCGCCGCGGTCACCGGCATGAACGTCGGAGAGCTCTACGCCATGGGGGTGCATGGGCTGCTGCTGCGGCCTTTCACGCTCTTGCACAACATGCCGGAACCCGATTACCTCAAAGCCATTCGCGGAGAATAGGATGCCCATCAGCTTCGCCTGCGCGGTGAGCCATGCGCCCGGCATGACGGCGTGGGCCAATGCGGCGCCGCCCGCGCAAAAGGACCGCATCTATGGCGGCTTCGAGCGGCTGCGGCGCGAGCTCGACGCCAGCGGCACGCAAGTGCTCATTCTGCTCACCTCGGAGCATTGGGCCAATTTCTTTCTCGATCATATCGGGGCCTTCTGCATCGGCCGCGCCGCCTCCTATCGGGGACCGATCGAGCCGTGGCTGCAGATCGACAAAGCCGAGGTCAAGGGCGATCCGCAGCTCGCCGCCGAGCTCCTGGAGACGAGCTACGACGAGGGCATCGAGCCGAGCTTCGCCTACGAGCTCGAGTTCGATCACGGCACCATGGTGCCGCTGCATTTCTTGCGCCCCGGCATGGACCGCCCGGTGGTGCCGATCTTCTTCAATACGCTCGCCGTCCCGCAGCCGACCGCGCGACGCTGCCTCGCGTTCGGGCGTGTGATCGGCAAGGTGGCGGCGCACTCGGCGCAGCGCATCGGCCTGATCGCGACCGGCGGACTGTCCCACGATCCGGGCGAGCGCAACCACGGCGTCATCGATTCCGATTTCGATCACCAGTTCATGTCCGCGATGGCAACCGGCAATACGGATCGGCTGGGGCGCTATTCGCGCTCTGAGCTCGCCGCCGCCGGCGCCGGCGCCTTCGAGCTGTTGAGCTGGGTCGCGCTCGCGGGCGCGCTCGCCGGCCGCAAGGGCGAGACCGTGGTCTACGAGGCGGTCAAGCCCTGGGCCACCGGCATCGGAATGATGACGTTTGCGCAAGCGGTCGCGGCCTGACCGCGCGATGCGGCCGGATGCCGGAACCATGATCTCGTCGGAAGTGTCAGCGCCTGCATCGGATGCCGAGGAGCTCGAGCGGCCCGCCGGCGAGCGGTTCCTCGGCCGCAAGGCGCTCATCTATGCGCTGCGCTTCGGCGCGCTGGCGCTGTTCCTCGCGCTCTGGGAAACCGCCTCGCGCACCGGCCTGGTGGATAAGCTGTTCGCCTCGAGCCCGAGCCTGATCGTGGCGAAATTCGCCGAGATGATCGGGGACGGCAGCATCTGGCCCCATGTGGCCGCCACCGCCTCCGTGACGGCGGCGGGCTTCGGGCTCGCGGTCGTGATCGGGGTGCCGATCGGAATCCTGATGGGACGCTCGGCGCTGATCAATGCCACCGCCGAGCCGTTCGTGGCGGCCCTCTATGCCTCCCCGCAGGTCGCCTTCCTGCCGCTCCTGATCATCTGGCTCGGCATCGGCTTCACGTCGAAAGTGGCGCTGGTCTTCATCGGATCGGTGATCATCATGATCATCAACACCGAGACCGGGGTGGCCCAGGTGGATCCCCGCCTGATCGAGACCGCGCGCTCGTTCACGGCGAGCGAACGCCAGGTGTTGACCAAGATCGTGCTGCCGGCCGCGCTCCCCGTCATCCTGGCCGGGATGCGGCTTTCGATCGGGCGCGCCTTGGTGATGGTGGTGGTAGCGGAAATCTATGCGTCCAATCGCGGGCTCGGCTATCTGATCTTCCAGGCCGGCGGCATGTACGACACCGCCCAGGTCTTCGTCGGCGTCGGCATTCTGGCGGCCGCCGGCGTAACCCTCACGGCGCTGTTGCGGGCGCTCGAGCGCTGGCTCGCGCCCTGGCAATTCGATGCGCGGGAATCATGAACCAACATGATTGAAATCCGCGACATCTCCCACCGCTATACCGGCCACGACGGCGCCGGTGGCTACTGGGCGCTGCGCGGCGTCTGCCTCGCGATCGAGACCGGCACTTTCGTGTCGCTGCTGGGGCCGAGCGGCTGCGGCAAGACCACACTGCTGCGCATCGCCAATGGGCTCATCCGTCCGGCGCGCGGCGAGGTCTTCATCGACGGCAAGCGCGTCACCGGCCCCGCGGCCGATCGCGCCATGGTGTTCCAGGAATTCAACCTGCTGCCCTGGCGCAGCGCGCGCCGCAATGTGGAAATGCCGCTCGAGGTGCTCGGCGTTCGGGCACAGCAGCGGCACGAGATTTCCGCCCGGCGGCTGGCACAGGTCGGGCTGGAGAAATTCGCCGGCTTCTATCCGCACCAGCTCTCCGGCGGCATGAAGCAGCGCGTCGGCCTCGCGCGCGCGCTCGCCATCGATCCCTCCTACCTGTTCATGGACGAGCCTTTCGGTGCCCTCGACCCGCAAATCCGCGAGATGATGCAGATCGAGCTGATGAAGCTGTGGGATTTGGATCGCCCCGGCGGCGCGCCTGCCGAGATCGCAGCCGAGCGCAAGACGGTATTGTTCGTCACCCACAGCGTCGACGAAGCCGTCTTCCTGTCGGATCGCGTGGTCATGATGGGAACCCAGCCCGGGCGCGTGGTCGCCGATCTCAAGATCGATCTGCCACGCCCGCGCTGGGTCGACGACGAAGCCCTCAAGCGCAGCCCGGCCTTCATTGCCTACCGCAACGACATCTGGCACATGCTCAAGCAGCAGCTG
>DASZKX010000205.1:0-6715 GCA_035552735.1 Xanthobacteraceae bacterium | reverse complement strand
TACCATTCGCCGGCACGCGGCTTGATCGCGGGGTCGATGACGTCGTCGGGCGTCGCCTTGCCGTTCGAGCCCACGAGGCTGTACCAGACCACCATGTTGTGCGTGCGCGCGGCATCGTGCAGCAGCTTCATGTTCGGCACTGCGGCGAGGCAGCGCGGGCGGGCGCTGCAGCCGGCCTTCATCATATCGAGAAAGAGCAGGGCAGTCGTCGCAGGATCGACCGTGACCTCCTTGAGCTCCGGCGGCGGCGGTGCGACCGCCGTGCTCCAGTCGGAAATGACGTCGGCGACGGACGGGGATCCGAGCAAGGCGATGAGCAAAGTGCCGGCAGCAGCGGCGGCGAAGCGTGACGAATTCATTGTTGTCCTCCCATTGTCGGGCGCGAAGAGCGGCCTGCGACAAGATAGATCAGTCGGCCCATGAAGGCCATGGCGCGCGTCGGCGCACGCTCGGGGGGCCGCGGGATTGGGGTGGAAACCTCCTCGCGGCTCAAGGCGCAAATAGCATGTCCGTCGCGGGTTCGACGTTCGGCGGCAGTTGGACCCACGAAGCCAGCAGCGCCCCTGCGACCGCTATGCCGAGCAGGAGGATGATCGTGCCGAGTCTGCTCGTCTTGGCGGTGCCTGTTGGCCTCGAAGCGACGCGCTCATTCACGACGGTAGGCAGACGCGCTCATTCACGACGGTAGGCATATGGCACTCTCCACGTTGTCGTCCCGGAGCTGTGAGGTGAGACTTCCGAAGATCTTCAAGATTCAATTGCCGGCGAGACACCGACGCCGCCGCCCGTTGGCGCGCGACTTGACGCCTCGAGTGCGCTGGACTCTGTCGATGCGGGTGGGTTTGGTAAATCACCCGAAGGTCTTGTCGATCGCCGGCAAGACAGCACGCGGAATCACGAGAATGACGGCATTTGAGGCAGCTGGCGTGATGCTGCTGCGCTTTATTGACGGAGCGGTCCGGTCCTGGGACTTAAGTACCGCGTTCGGCCGTGCGGCGAGCGCGCCGGCTTTTATTCAGCCGACGTGTCGGCGACGGCCATCAAGATGGCTGCCGCGTCGTCAAAGGCCGGTAGGCCGGCCTCGAATGTCCCTACCGTGCCGATCAGTGTGTTCGGGGTTTGTCTTCGCCAGGCGCGCACTCCGGCAGGAATACGGTGAAGGCGCTTCGGCCGGCATCCAGATTGACCCGAGCCGGCGGGCCGAAGATAATCAATCACGGGGCGGCCGATGGGAAAGGGCGATTGCCGCATTCGTGGGGGCCAGGTTCCGGCTTACGCACGGTCGAGCTGAAGAGCGAGGATGACGAGATCGGGGCTTTGCATCGCTATGGCGCTGCTCGGGGCGGTTCCCGGGCTCGCGAGTGGTGCCGACACCGCCATGGCGCAATCCGATGCCGCCATCGAGGCCAGCCAACGCTGCCTCGACGACAGCCGCAACCGCGACTACGCGGCCGCCGTCAGTGATTGCACGCAGACGATCACGCTCGATCCGAAGAATGCCGTCGCCTATCTCAATCGATGCGCCGCGTATCAAAATCTTCGGAACTATGCCGCCGCCGTCGCGGACTGCACGCAGACCATCGCGCTCGATCCGAGGAATGCCAGCGCCTATTCGGATCGCTGCGCGGGTCATGCCGATACCGGAGACTACAGCGCCGCCATTGCGGATTGCACGCAGGCGATCGCGATCGATCCGACCTATGTCAACCCCTATATCAATCGATGCAATTCATATCTCCAGTCGGGCAACAACGCGGCCGCCATAGTGGACTGCGGGCATGCCATTGCGCTCGATCCGAACCAGGACATGGCCTATGCCAATCGCTGCTCGGCCTATGACCACCTGGGAAACGAAGTCAGCGCGATTCCCGATTGCGAGCAGGCCATCAGGCTCAATCCCGACAGCGCCGCAGCCCATGTCAACCTGGGAGTGATCTACATCAAGCAGAAGAACTACGCCGGCGCGGTCGCCCAATTCAATCAAACGATCGCGCTGGCGCCGGGTTCGGCAACCCCATTGCTGGATCGCGGCATCGCCTACGAGCTTCTGGGCAGCCGGGATGCCGCGATCGCCGATTATCATGATGCGCTGAAGACGGATCCGTCGCTGGCAGCCGCCCGGGCGGCATTGAAGCGCCTGGGCGTCGATCCGGCGGCGGGCGCTTACTGAGCAACTGGTTATCGGGCAGGCACTCGCCCGCCGGAGTCATTCGGATTCCGCAGGCAGGTGTGAATAACCGCACCGCAGCCCCGGCCGGCCACCCGGCGGCTGTTGGTCTGGCCGAGCCGGCATGGCAGGACAGGCGGAGCCAAAATGGGGGGAGACGCCATGCTCAGAGACTCGATCCGCCGCATTGTGTTGGGCATCCTGGCGGCCTCGCCGCTGGCGGCCTCGCCGCCGGCGGCTTTGCCCTTGGCGGCCCTGACGCTGACGGTCTTGTCGCTCTCGGCAACCGGTGCCCGGGCGGCCGACGACCAGATCACGCGCGGCAAATACCTGGTCACGATCGGCATCTGCGGCAGTTGCCACACCCCAAATCTGGCGGGAGGCCGCAAGGTCGGGAATCTCGTCTCGGCGAATATCACCTCGGACAGCGCCTCCGGCCTCGGCGGCTGGAGCGAGCAGCAGATCGTCGAGGCACTGCGCAACGGCAAGCGGCCCGACGGCAGCGACGTGCGCCCGCCCATGGGGGTGTTCTTCTATCGCGGTCTCTCCGATACCGACGCGCATGCGATCGCCGCCTACCTGCGCCAGGTGCCGGCGGTGGCGACCAGCTTCCAACGCGCCCCGGTGTCGGGACCGCCGCCCAAGTTCGGTGCGATCGTCAGCAGCGTCCCCGACGCGCCGCACTCCGACAAGCTCGCCTATGGACGCTATGTCGCGGTGACCGTGTCGCACTGCATGCAATGCCATACGCCGCGCGTCGGCGGCCTGCCGGATCTGGAGCGGATGGGCGCTGGCGGCAACGGCTATACGGGTGCGGACGGCCGCACCGCCGTCTCGGCCAATATCACGCCCGGCAATCCGGGCGGCATCGCCGGCTGGACCGACGCGCAGGTCAAGCGAGCGATCACCAAGGGTGTCCGTCCCGACGGCAGCAAGCTGGTGCCGGTGATGGACTTCGATTTCTACGAGCAGATGACGCCCGAGGACCTCGATGCGCTCGTGGGCTTTCTGCGCAGCCTGAAGCCGGTGCCTCCGGCCTGAGCGCAAATCGCGCGCGGACCGCCGCGCGCGCAGCCCGCATCGGAGCGACCAGCGGTGCTGCGCCAGCGGGCCATGTCGAAGCGCCGTGTCGCGGCGCCGTGTAAAGACGCCGTTCCCTGCTCGGCGCCGACCGTGTATGCTGCCCGCAATACCTAAAAAATGGAGTCCGTAGCGATCAAGCAAGCTGTCCGACAACGTCGGGAGGAACGTCATGTTGTATGGAAGCTCGAGCGGCACGTTTGCGCTGGCGGCCGTCCTGATGGTCATCATGGGCGGCGCGCAGGCGGCCGATAACGCCAAATACCCGAACCTGAAGGGCCAGTGGGACACCGTCAGCCCCCGCCTGGGAGGCCAATCGGTCAAGTACGATCCGTACAAGAAATTTGGACCGGCGCAGGAAGCGCCGCTTACGCCGGAATATCGGAAGATCCACGAAGAGAGCATGGCCGACCAAGCCAAGGGCGGGCAGGGCAACTTTCTCGATCACGCCCGCTGCGTTCCGGGCGGCATGCCGAGCATGATGTCGGTGCCGACGATGGAATACATCATCACGCCGGACACCACCTACATCGCGACCGGCAGCAGCGACCTGCGCCGCATTTTCACCGATGGACGGCCGTGGCCCACGGATGTCGAGCCGACCTATCAGGGCTATGCGATCGGCAGGTGGATCGACGAGGACAGCGACGGCGTTTACGACGTGCTCGAGGTCGAGACCCGTGGACCGTTCAAGGGGCCGCGCGCCTACGACGCCACCGGGCTGCCCCTGCACTTCGACAATCAGTCGACTTTCAAGGAACGGATCCATCTCGACAAGGACGATCCGAACCTGCTGCACGACGAGATGACCGTGCTCGACCACGCCCTGACCCGGCCCTGGAGCGTCGACAAGACCTACAAGCGCAACCCGAATCCGTACCCGAACTTCAGCCGGGTTACTTGCATGGAGAACACCAACCAGATCGTCATCGGAAAGGAGAACTACTTCCTGAGCGCGGATGGTCTCTTGATGCCGGCCAAGAAGGATCAGGCGCCGCCGGATTTGCGATACTTCAAGCAGCCGCCGAAATGACGGCCTTGGCCCAAGAGGGAGATGGGTGGCAGCCGGTTGCGCGCTGTCACTATCTTGGGGTGCCGGCGGGCAGCAACCGGTCCTTGACCAGACCGAAGGTGAAAAGCGCCAGGCTCGACCACACCGCCACGCTGAAGTAGAGCGACATCCAGGCGATCTCGTCCCTCCATTGGGCAATGTCATGGGTGACGGCCCAACGCGTGCTCACGTCATGCAAACCCGCCAGAACCCCCAACAAGTGCTTGCGGGACCCTATATCCGCCTGCCAGCGGTCGAAATACATCGGCACGTCGATGAAGCACAGGAAGCCCAAATAGCCCACGATACCGAACACCGCCAAGCCGATCGCGAACCGAATGAGCCCCGCGAATTTGTTCAGCAATTGCGCCAGCGCCACCGCGATGAGCAGGAACGCGACCGCCCATAGCGAATTTTCGATCGCATTGCCGAGATAGCTGGTTGTGAGCACCGCATACCATGAGCAGCACTCGGCCACCAGAATCAGCGGAACGATCGCATTCGAGATGTTGCGGGCTGCATTCGACTTCGTCAGGCGCGCGAGCTGGCGCAGGAAGATCGCCCATTGCAGCGCAAAGCAGACCTCCGCGATTGTTGCCACCGATCTGCCCACCAGAACGCTCGAAAGCCAAGTATCGAAAAGGCAGATCCTCTGCACATCGGCGCGCGGCAGGATGGACCTGAAGGCGCATCCGAACACGTAGGCGGCACAGAGCAGAAACAATGGCTCGATCCGCAGCGTCCTGCGCGGAGAATTGAGCATTCTCTGGCGCAGACGGGTATGCAGCAGCAGGAGCACCGCGATGTTGAGCATGCTGACGAGCAGCAGGAAGCCCCACCAGATCGCCACTTGGTTTGACCAGGACAGCCAGTCGAAGCTCATGGGAAATCCGCAACTGTCATGAAATTATCGCGCGACCGAAATAATACTGACACAAAACATGATGGCCGCAGAAGGGCGGGGGATGGTTCAGAATGACGCAAGCCCGGACCCGGTCGGAGGGCTCGGGTTCCGGCCACTGGCATTGCAACGAAGTCGGCCGGAGAAGATGCGGAATTGGGGCAGACGAGCCGGTCGGCGGGGCCGCCGCAGGGAGGTTTCAGGCCGATCTTCCGCGCGGCTCCAGCGTCACCCAGATCCCGCCCTTGGCACGCAGGGTGATGAGCCCGATGGGCTGGACCACGTGGCCCGGGGCGAGGCGAACCCGGTAGTGTTGCGCCACGGCGGCCACGATGACTTGAGTCTCCGTTAGCGCAAAGCTGTTACCGATGCAGATGCGCGGGCCGCCGCCGAACGGCAGATAGGCGAAGCGGTGGCGTCGCGCGGCTTCCGCCGGGGCGAACCGCTCGGGATCGAAGCGTTCGGGATCGGTCCACAGATTGGGATTGCGATGGGTCATATAGATGCTGACCGTGATGATCGCGCCCGCCGGCACGCGCACCCCGCCGATCCGATCCTCCCCCAAGGCGGTGCGTGCGATGGTATGCGCCGGCGGATAGAGTCTCATGGCCTCCTCGATGACCATGCGGGTCCATTTCAGCTCGGCGAAGTCCCCATAGGTGGGAACGCGCCCGCCCAGCACCCGGTCGAGCTCGTCATGCAGCCGCGCCTCCGCGGCGGGATTTTGCGCCAGCAGATACCAGATCCAGCTCAGCGCGTTGGCGGTGGTCTCGTGCCCGGCGAGGAAGATCGTGAGGATCTCGTCGCGCAATTGCTTGTCGCTCATGCCGGTCCCGGTCTCGGGATCGCGCGCCGCCAGCAGCATTGACAGCAGGTCGCCGCGATCGATCCCATCGGCGCGGCGCTGCGCCAGAAATCCCGCCACCAGCGCTTCAAACTCCGCGATAGCGCGGCCATAGGCGGGCGGCTGGCGGCGCGGAAGCCATTCCGGGAACCCGAGGAGGTCGAGGATACTGGGCCGCATGGTCACGACGATCTCCATGAGGCGCCGCACCGCCTCGACCTCGCCGCTGACGTCCGCCGAGAACATGGTGCGGGCGATGATGTCGAGCGTCAGCGCCATCATCTCGGCGGCCACGTCGAACGGCTGTGTCCGCGTGCGCCAGCGTGCCAGCATGGTCTGGGCGCAGGACGCGAACGTGTCCACGAACTCGGCGATGCGTTTGCCGTGAAAGGCGGGGGCTGCGATGTGGCGCTGGCGCCGCCAGAGCTCGCCCTCGCTGGTGAGCAGCCCGTTGCCCAAAATCGGCCCGAGCATTCGCCGTAGGAAATGGCTCTTGCTGTAATTGACGTGATGGGTCAGCAGCACGTGCTCGATATATTCCGGCTTATTTATCAGGAAGCTGTGCAGGAACAACAGGCGATTGTAGATCATGGCGCGGCCGAACAGCTCCGGCACCAGGGTCGAAAGCTGATCCGTGCGCACGCGCCGCAGGAACTCGATCAGGCCGAATTG
>DASZKX010000204.1:0-5931 GCA_035552735.1 Xanthobacteraceae bacterium | reverse complement strand
CCGCCGCCAGGAGGGTGACCGCCAGCGAGAAATGCACGAACAGCAGGATCTTCCAGAACGTCGGCGCCGATATGGTGCCGAACAGCATGTCCATGGCGCTTCTCCACTTCTCCCGGCCGCCGCGACGAAGCCCACAAAAGCACGCAATTATCGAATGGATCGAGCCTGATGACAACCCGTGAAAACGCCGCAGGCGCGATCAGCCGTGCGTGCCGCCGTGCCCTTGACGGGTCTCGGCCGGCTCGCCATCCTCGCG
The DNA here is from genome assembly GCA_035552735.1 of Xanthobacteraceae bacterium. Lineage (GTDB taxonomy): Bacteria > Pseudomonadota > Alphaproteobacteria > Rhizobiales > Xanthobacteraceae > VAZQ01. The sequence goes on along the minus strand of DASZKX010000204.1, from coordinate 5,675 downwards.
ACCGGAACAACAAAAAAACACGAAGGATGGGGAGGGGAACTTGCAGTCGCTCGCCGACCTGATGGATTGGCTCCAAGCCACGTCGCTGGCGGTCTTCATCCATCGGACCGCATGGGCGTTCACGACCGTCGAGCTGGTTCACGTGTTCGCGATCTCGCTGGTGGTCGGCACGATCGCGATGGTGGACTTGCGCCTGCTCGGGCTCGCCTCGACCAAGCGTCCGTTCACGGAGCTCGCCGGCCAGGTGCTGCCGTTCACGTGGGTTGCCTTCGGGCTCGCCGTGATAGCCGGTTTGCTCCTGTTCATCAGCCAGGCCACCGCGTATTTCGCGAGCACCACGTTCCGCATCAAGATGGTCGTCATCGTCCTGGCCGGAATCAACATGCTGGTGTTCGAGCTCATCACGGTGCGCGGCGTGCAGGCGTGGGACCGCAAGCCCGTCCCGGCGCTGCCGGCGCGGCTCGCGGGCGGGATATCGCTCACCTGTTGGATCCTGGTCGTCATTTTCGGCCGCTGGACCGGCTTCACTGTGATGCGGTGATGAGTAGGCGGCTCTGTCGTACAAAGCACTAGGCTGGTCGAGCGCGGTGCAATTCATTTGTCGCCGGATGGGTGCGCCGGCGTGAAGTCGAGCAATAGCGCGCCGTCCTCCACCACGTCGCCGGCCGCAAAGTGCAGTGCTGCAACAGTGCCGTCGGCCGGCGCCGTGACCCGGTATTCGAGCTTCATGCACTCGAGCAGCATCAATACTTGCCCGCGCTTGACCGTGCTGCCGGCTGCCACCGGCACGTCGAGCACGCGTCCGTGCACCGGCGCGACCAGGCGGGCCGGGCCGAGCTCTGCCCCGGCGCGCCGTGCCGGCACATCGAGGTGGTGCAGATGCCAGCTCCGGCCCTTCAGCATCACATCGAAGTCGGCGCTTTGCCGGCGTACGCGTGCTCGCACCGGCACGGAATCGAGCTCGAACCGGAAGTCGTCGCCCTGCCGGGCGATGCGGCTCACCTCGGCGGTACCTTCGTCCATGCTCAGCGCGAGGACGGAGCGTCCGAACCGAATCTCGAGCCGCCGGTGGAGCCCGCCATCCGCCCAATGGAGCTCATATTCGCTCTGCCCGGCAAGGCGCCAGCCGTCATGCAGGTTCCAAGGCGAGTGCGAATCCCACGCATCAGAGGCCCCGGGGAGCTCAGGCCTCGGTTCTGCGTGCAGCAATGCCAGGCTGGCGGCCGCGATCGCCCCCAAGGGCGCCGCCGAAAGCGGAACCGTCAGCGCCGGCTGGTGGCGCTCGATGAATCCGGTATCGATCGCACCGGCGGCGAAATCCCGATGCCGCACGAGGCGCAGCAGGAAATCGCGATTGTTGGTGACGCCCGCGATCTCCGTGGCGGCCAGGGCGGCTTCGAGACCGCGGCGTGCGTCCGCTCGGTCGCCGCCCCAGACGATGAGCTTCGCCATGAGCGCATCATAGAAGATCGAGATCTCGTCGCCTTCACGCATGCCGGTTTCAACGCGAAGATCGGTGTTGGGAGCCGGAAGCCGGAACCGGCCCAGGCGGCCGGTGCTCGGAGCGAAATCATGCGCCGGGTCTTCGGCGTAGAGACGCGCCTCGATGGCGTGGCCGCGCGAGCAGATCTGCTCCTGGCGCGCCGGCAGAGCTTCGCCCGCCGCCACACGCAGCTGCCACTCGACCAGGTCATAGCGGGTGACCATCTCGGTGACCGGATGCTCGACCTGCAGCCGCGTGTTCATCTCGATGAAGTGGAAGCCGTTTTCGTGGAGGATGAATTCGACCGTACCGGCGCCCACATAGTCGGCCGCGCGGGCGGCGGCGACCGCGGTCGCACCCAGCTTTCGCCGCAGCTCGTCATCGAGTGCAGGCGCGGGCGATTCCTCGATCACCTTCTGGTGGCGCCGCTGCGCCGAGCAATCGCGTTCGAACAGATGAACCATGTGGCCGTGCCGGTCGCCGAAAATCTGCACCTCCACGTGACGTGGGCGCGTCAGATATTTCTCGAGGATGAGCCGGCCGTTGCCGAAGGCGGACAGCGCCTCGTTGCGGGCGGAATCGAGCGCATCCGAAAGCGCGGTCTCCACGGCGACGAGTCGCATGCCGCGGCCGCCGCCGCCCGCCGCCGCCTTGATGAGCACCGGATAGCCCAGCTGGCGCGCTTCAGCGGCGAAGCGCTCCGCGCCCTGCGCCTCGCCGTGATAGCCCGGCACGGTGGCGATGCCGGCGCGCTCCATGATGATCTTGGCCTGCGCCTTGTCGCCGATGGCCCGGATCGAGGCGGCGCTCGGGCCGACGAAAACGATACCAGCGGCCGCGCAGGCTTGCGCGAAATCGGCGTTCTCCGACAGGAAGCCGTAGCCCGGATGAACCGCCTGCGCGCCGCTGTTGCGCGCGGCCTCCAGAATGCGATCGATCGACAGATAGCTCTCGCGCGCCGGGCCCGGCCCGATCAGGTGGGCCTCGTCCGCCAGCGCGACGTGCAGCGCCTGCGCATCGGCCGCGGAATAGACCGCGACCGTGCGGATGCCGAGATCACGTGCCGTGCGGATGACTCGGCAGGCGATCTCGCCGCGATTGGCGATGAGGACTTTGGCGAACATCTTAGCCACGTGTGTCATGGCTGGACTTGTTCCGGCCATCTCGCTTATGCGGGCACGGTCGTGTGTCCCTTGCCGAGATTGCCGGAACATAAGGGCGTTTACGACATAGCCCGCGGAGACGGGCGAAAGCGCCCCTATGCTCTTCGCGGGCTATGCCCGGCAATGACAAGAGAATCATCACATCCGAAAAATCCCGAATTTGGTCTTTCCGATCGGCGCATTGAGGCTCGCCGAGATCGCCAGTGCCAGCAGGCGGCGGGTGTCGAGCGGATCGATGATGCCGTCGTCCCACAGCCGCGCGCTGGCGTAATAGGGATGGCCTTGGGCTTCGTATTGGGCGCGGATCGGCGCCCGGAACGCCTCTTCGTCCTGTTTGCTCCAGCTTTGCCCACGGCCTTCGAGGTTGTCGCGCCGCACTGTGGCCAGAACCGCGGCCGCCTGCTCGCCGCCCATCACCGAGATGCGCGCGTTCGGCCACATCCATAGCAAGCGCGGCCCATAGGCGCGCCCGCACATGGCGTAGTTGCCGGCCCCGAAGCTGCCCCCGATCACGACGGTGAATTTCGGCACGGCTGCGCAGGCGACCGCAGTCACCATCTTGGCGCCGTCCTTGGCGATGCCGCCGGCCTCGTATTTCTTGCCCACCATGAAACCGGTGATGTTCTGCAGGAAGATCAGCGGAATGCCGCGGGCGCTGCACAGCTCGACGAAGTGCGCGCCCTTCAGCGCGCTTTCCGAGAACAGGATGCCATTGTTGGCCACGATGCCGACCGGATACCCCCAGATCCTGGCGAAGCCGGTGACCAGTGTCTCGCCGTAGAGTCGCTTGAACTCGTCGAGCGCGCTGCCGTCGACGATGCGGGCGATCACCTCGCGCACGTCATAGGTCTTGCGCGGATCGTCCGGAACGATTCCGTAGATGTCCTGCGCCGGATAGAGCGGCTCTGCCGGCGCCGCGATGTCGAGCGTGATGCGCTTGACCCGGTTGAGGCGGCCGACGATGTCGCGCGCGATGCCCAGCGCATGGGCATCGTCCAGCGCCTCGTGATCGACGACGCCCGAAACGCGGGCATGGACGTCGGCGCCGCCGAGCTCCTCGGCGCTGACCACCTCGCCGGTCGCGGCTTTGACCAGCGGCGGCCCGCCCAGAAAGATGGTGCCTTGTCCGCGCACGATCACGCATTCGTCCGCCATGGCCGGAACATAGGCGCCGCCGGCCGTGCAGGAGCCCATGACGACGGCGATCTGCGGAATGCCGGCGGCCGACAGCGTTGCCTGGTTGTAGAAGATCCGGCCGAAGTGCTCCCGATCCGGAAAGACCTCGTCCTGGTTGGGCAGGTTGGCGCCGCCGGAATCCACCAGATAGATGCAGGGCAGGCGATTTTCGCGCGCGATCTCCTGCGCCCGCAGATGCTTCTTCACGGTGATCGGAAAGTAGGTGCCGCCTTTCACGGTCGCATCATTGGCGACCACGACGCATTCCTGCCCCTTCACCTGCCCGATGCCGGTAATAAGCCCTCCGGCCGGAACCTCCTCGCCATAAAGGCCGTGCCCGGCGAGTGGCGACAGCTCCAGGAACGGCGCACCCGGATCGAGCAACACGCGGATCCGCTCGCGCGGAAGCAGCTTGCCGCGCCCCAAATGCCGCTCGCGCGCCTGCGCGCCGCCGCCTTCGACGATGCGTGCCAGCAGATCGTTCAGCCCGCCCACCTGGAGGCGCATACTCTCGGCATTGGCCCGAAAGTCGCCGCCGTGGGGATCGATCGATGTCTCGAGGACCGGCATTTCTGCTCTATATCAGTTGGGAGAGGCATACATCTGCGTCGTCCCGGCCAAGGTCGCGCGAGCGGCCGCAGAGCCGGGACCCATACGCCGCAGCCGATCGAGAGGGCACGGCGTATGGGTCCCTGCTTTCGCAGGGACGACTCCGGGAGATGTATTCGAACAAACAATTTATCAGCATCAGTCCCGTGCGCTCCTCGTCACGCCGTGGTGCGGAACAGCTCGCGGCCGATCAGCATGCGGCGTATCTCGGATGTGCCGGCGCCGATTTCGTAGAGCTTGGCATCGCGCAACAGTCGGGCGACCGGGTAATCGTTGGTGTAGCCGTTGCCGCCCAGGGCCTGGACGGCCTGCAACGCCAGCTGGGTCGCGTGCTCGGCCGCATACAGGATGGCGCCGGCCGCATCGATCCGCACGATGCGGCCATGATCGCAGCCGCGCGCCACCGCATACACATAGGCCCGGCAGGCGCTGAGGCTGGTATACATGTCGGCGAGCTTGGCCTGCATGAGCTGAAACTCTCCGATCGCCTGGCCGAATTGCTTGCGCTCATGCACGTAAGGGATCACCACGTCGAGGCACGCCTGCATGATGCCGAGCGGGCCGCCGGCCAGTACCAGCCGTTCGTAGTCGAGGCCGCTCATCAGCACGCTCACCCCCTCGTCGGGGCGACCCAGCACGTTCTCGGGCGCAACCTCGCAGTCCTCGAAGATGAGCTCCGCGGTCGGGGAACCGCGCATGCCCAGCTTGTCGAGCTTGCGGCCGGGGCGAAATCCCTTCATGCCCTTCTCGATCAGGAACGCCGTGATCCCGCGGGCGCCGGCCGACGGGGTGGTCTTGGCGTAGACCACCAGCACGTCGGCCTCGGTGCCGTTGGTGATCCAATTCTTGGTTCCATTGATCAGGTAGCGCTCGCCCCTGCGCTCGGCCCGCGTGCTCATGGCCACGACATCCGAGCCGGCACCGGCTTCGCTCATGGCGAGCGCGCCGACATGGTGGCCGCTGATCAGCTGCGACAGGTACCGCCGCTTCTGCTCCGGCGTGCCGTTGCGGCGGATCTGGTTGACGCACAGGTTGGAGTGGGCCCCGTAGGACAAGCCGACCGAGCCGGAGGCCCGGCTCACCTCCTCGAGCGCCACCACATGGGCCAGGTAGCCCATGCCGGCGCCGCCGAGCTCCTCCTCCACCGTGATGCCATGCAGGCCGAGCGCTCCCATTTTCGGCCACAGGTCGCGCGGGAACTCGTCCTCCCGGTCGATCGCGGCGGCGCGCGGCGCGATCTCGGC
>DASZKX010000203.1:0-11851 GCA_035552735.1 Xanthobacteraceae bacterium | reverse complement strand
GCCGCCGAGGCCTTCCTGGCCTGGGTGCGGGAGCTCGATCTGCTGGCGCCGGTGGCGGCCGAGCGGCCGCGGGCGCCTAAAGACTGATTTGATCGATTTGCTCTTGCGCTATCCGCGGGCTGGTGCAGCGACCGGCGACCCAGCCATTGGGCGCATGACGACGACGCCATATCCATATCTCGTCTTTTATGAAGTAGCTGCGGGCGAAATTATTGTTCACGGCGCACGAAATCTCTCCGAAAATCCGGGGGGAGCCTAAGATAGCCCGGCGCGCGCCTCGACGGCCGCGTGCCCGCCGAAATCGATGTCGGCATCGATGTCGGCAATGCGTGGCGCTCCTCTATCTCGCCTTTTATCTCGCCTTTCTCCCCCTGGTTCTTGGCGCCCGGGTGGCAGAATATAGCTCCGGTTGACCGGCCGGAACGGCGGAACCTCGCGATCGTGCCGTTGCGGTGCTCGAGCACGGATTGCGACCACAAATTTTGGGAGGATGTCACATGAGCCTCAATCGGACTTTCAACGCCGGCAGCGCAGTCCTGCTCGCAGCCGGCCTTTGTGCCGGCATGGCCGGCGCGGCGGCAGCCGGGTCGCTCGGCGGACCCTTGGAGCTGCAGGACGAGGGCGTGTTCTTCGTCAATGCCCAGACCACAACCACCAATTTTCCCGACACGCCCGCGACCGGTGCATCGACGCCCGGCCAGATCACCATCGATCAGATGTATGTGCAGTACCGCATCCCCAAGACCATTTCGGGGCCGCCCATCATCATGGTGCATGGATCTGGTCACACGGGAGTCACCTACGAGACCACGCCCGACGGGCGCGAAGGCTGGGCCACCTATTTCGCTCGCCACGGTTTCCCGGTCTACGTGGTGGATCACGTGGGCCGCGGGCGCTCGGGCTTCGATCCGACCCCGATCAATCGCGCCAAGCAGGAATCCAATCCCGGCCTCCTGCCCTCCGTGCCGCTCACCACACGCGAGCGCGCCTATCCGAATTTCCTGATCGGGGCCAGATATCCGACGCCCTATCCGGGCCAGCAGTTCCCGGTCGAGGCGCAGGACCAGTATTTCGCGCAGCTTGTGCCCAACACCGAGACCATGCTGGCGGGCGGCGGCACCAATACGGTCAAGGCACTGGCCGCCCTGGTCGACAAGATCGGGCCCGCCGTGGTGATGGTGCATTCCCAATCGGGCGGCTACGGGCTCGAGCTGATCCGCCAGCGCGCCGACAAGGTGCGCGGCTTCATCGACATCGAAGGCAGCTGCGGCCCGCTCAGCCCGACGATGTGAGCAAATCCTTCCACAAGGTGCCGACCCTCATGGTGTTCGGCGACTATACGGAAGGCTCGAGCGGCCCCAACGGCGACGAGCGCCGCACCGTCTGCAATCAGTCGGTCGATGCCATCAACGCGGCCGGCGGGACCGCCAAATTCCTGTACCTGCCGGCACTCGGCATCAAGGGCAACAGCCACATGCTGATGATGGACAAAAACAACATCCAGATCGCCGACCTGATCATCGGCTGGCTCGGGCCGGCGGCCGAAGCGAGCACGAAGAAGTAAGCAGGGGCCGATGGAACCGTTCCAGGCACGGAGCTTGGAACGGTCCGGGCTGTTTCATGCCGCATCGTCACCAGCGCGCCGTCACGGATTGTTCAGCTTCTGCAGCCGCTCGACGATGCGCGGCGGGCTCCGGTAGGCGCGCGCGATCACGTCGGTGAGTTGCTCCCCGGTGCGCGGCGCATTGACGGCGAGGCCCATGCGGGCGCCCTCGGCCAGGAACTCCGGATCCGCGAACGTCTCGGCCAGCGCGGTGCGCATAGCGGCGACGCGATCAGCGGGCACGTCGGGCGGCATCACCAGCGGACGGCCGAGCGCCAGCGGGGCGAAGCCGGCCTGCATCAACAGCTTGTCGTCCTCGTTGGCGATGAGATCGGGCGCGAACGGAACATTCTCCAAGTCCGCGAGCCGTTCGGGTCCGTACTGCACGATGGCCTTGGCGAGCTTCTGCGGCAGCCAGGTTGGACGGGTCGAGGTGAGGGCGCTCTCGAACACGCTCGGATAGCCGTCGAGCTCGCCGCGTTCCATGGCGAGCAGGGCTTCGTTCTGGCCCGGATAGCCGTTGACGAGCTTCATCCTGGTGCCGAGCGTCGCGTTGAGGAGCCGCGTGTAGAACGCGGGCGTCGAATTGGCGCCCGAGGCGCCCATCTGGGTTTCGCGGCTCTTGAGATCTGCGACCGAATTCACCGGCACCGTGTGCCACAACAGCACCATGGCGACCTCGAAACTCGGGGTGCCGAGCCAATTGAGCCTGGTGGCGTCGTAGCGCGCCTGCTTGGTGCCGAACAGCGGCTCGAGCGGCGTGTTGTTCTGCACCAGCGCCAGCACGGTGCCGTCGCGCTCGGCCGCGTTGTAGATGTAGTTCAAGGCCGTGATGCCGCCGGCGCCCGGCATGTTGCGCACCACCACGGTCGGATTGCCTGGGATATGCTTGCCGATGAAGCGGCCGACGGCGCGCGTCATGGTGTCATAGCCCCCGCCGGTGGAGGAGCCGACCACCAGCGACACGGTCTTGCCCTTGTAGAAGCCGGCGAGCCCGTCGGCCCGCGCGGGCGACGCAACCAAGCTTGCCGTCACGCACAGCAGGGCGGCGATCACGGCGCAGCGCGGTATCATCGGCCTCATCGCTCGGCTCCCGCCGCGATTTTCATTCCAGCCGCACATTCTTGGAGAAGTCGTAGTCCGGGCCGCTTTCGCAGGCGAAATTCCAGCGCACCGTCTTGCTGGCGTAGCCGCCGCCGAACACGTCGGCCAGGAAGCGCTGCTGCGCCGCCCAGCCGGCTCGCGCCTCGGCCTTGCGGTAGCGGCCCGGCATGGTGTCGTTCAGCCAGCCGTGGGGGGCGCCCTCGTAGACGTGGATGTCGTAGCTCTTGCGGTGGGTCTCCAGGCAATCGCGGAAGCGCCGCACGTCGGCGAGCGAGATGATGTGATCGGCCTCGCCGAAAGCGCCGAATACCGGGCAGTTGATGGCGGCGATGAGCTTGTCCAAAGGTTCCGGCTGGATGTCGTTCACCTCCCATTCGCGCCGGGACGCCGCCCCGTACCACACCACGGCGGCGCCGATCGGAACCGCGGCGGCCAGCACCAGCGGGTGCCGGCCGGTCTGGCAATAGCCCGCGACCGCGAGCCGCCTGGAATCGGCCACCTTGTATTTCTTCAAGGTCGCGATCGCAGCCTTGAGGTAGACGACGGATTGCGGGTCCGTCAGGTCGTAGCGCGATTCGCCGGCGTTGAGCTTGCGCTGATCCGGATGCTCGAAGAAGAAATTGGGCGCCAGCACCACGAAGCCGTCGCGCGCACAGCGGATGGCCTGGTCCTTGGTGTGCTTCACCAACCCGTAGCGCTCATGCATCAGGATGATGGCCGGCAGCTTGGCGGCGCCGGCCGGAAAGGCCAGGAACGCCGGCATGCCGTTGGGGCAGGTGATGTTTTCGGTGGAGATATCGACCTGCTCGGCCGTGTCCGCCATGGTGTGCTCCGCTGTCGTGTCCGCTTCTGCTGGCCGGCTTTGATCAGCCTCGCCCCGATGGGGCGAGGGACACCCTACCGATAACCCGGATTCGGGGTGGTCGTCGATCAAGACCGGATCAACCAAGCGCGGGGCTGGAATGCCCTGATGCAGGGCGCAGGCGACCCGTCGCAGGGCGCCCTGTCGTGGGCCGAGACACTCTGTGCAGGGAAGGTCGGCGCCTGTATGGTCGGCGGGCTCGAACAGGACCAACCGGAGGAGGGCGCGATGCCGTCGAACCGCGCGCGTGCTGCCGCGCTTCGCGCCCTTGCGGCAAGCGGGATCGTCAGGGCGTTTGCGCCCGTCTTCGACGGGCCATCAGGGCGTTTACGCCCGTCTTCGACAGGCCATCAGGGCGTTTACGCCCATCTTCGACGGGCCATCAGGGCGTTTACGCCCGTCTTCGACGGGCTATGGGGGCAGCCTATCGAGAGGGCACGGAGTATGGGCCCCGGCTTTCGCGGGGACGACGATAAGGAGAATCGTTCGCGCGGGAATGAGCGGATGCGTCGATTCCCTCACGCGCTCTTGGGCGGCTTGTTGTTCGTGCTCTGCGCGCTGGCGATGTTTGCTTCGCCCGCCCATGCCGACAATCCCTACTACAAAGGCAAGCGGCTGACCGTGCTCATCAACTTCACGGCCGGCGGCCCGACCGATATCGAGGGCCGGCTGTTCGCCAAGCATCTGGCCGATCACATCGAGAGCCGGCCGCAGGTGATCGTGCAGAACATGGACGGCGCCGGCGGCATGATCGGGGCCGGCTATCTGGGCGAGGTGGCGCCCAAGGACGGCACCATGGTGGGCTATTTCACCGGCACCGCCTGGCGCTACGCCAACGATCCGGAACGTTTTCGCACCGATTTTCGCACCTACGATTTTCTGGCCTATCAACCCGGCAGCACCGTCTACTATGCGCGCAGCGACGTGGCTCCCGGGCTCAAGGATGCGGCCGACATCGTCAAGGCGCAGGACCTGGTGGCGGGCGGTCTCGGCGCCGAGAACGCGAAGGATTTGTTGATCCGTCTCGCGCTCGACATGCTGGGCGTGCCGTATCGTTACGTGACGCCGTTTCCGGGCAGCCAGGCGGCGCGGCTCGCGCTGCTGCGCAACGAGATCAACTTCTTCTCCGAATCGCCGCCGAGCTACCGCGCCGTGATCGCGGGTCTCGTCAAGGACGGCACCGTCATCCCGATCTTCTTCGATCCGGAATGGAACGGCGAGCGCCTCACCGTCTCCAAGCAGGTCGAGGGCCTGCCGATGTTGCCGTTCCAGGAGCTCTATCGCAAGATCAAGGGCAGCCTGCCGTCCGGACAGCTGTGGGACGCCTATCTCACCATCCTGAGCATCAACAGCGCCATGCAGCGCACGATCGTGCTGCCGCCCAATGCGCCGCCGGCCGCCATCGCGGCGCTACGCGATGCGATCGCGGAGCTCAATCACGACCAGAGCTACGCGGAGGAGGCCAACAAAACGCTGGGCTTCGCGCCCGAATGGGTGGCCGGCCCCGAAACCAATGCCCAGGTGCGCCGCGCTCTGTCGATCACGCCGCAGATGCGCAGCTTCATCGCCAATTACGTCAAGAGCGGCAAGAAGTAGTGAGGTCGACATGAACCGCTGGCGCGCTCTGCTGCTCCTTGCGATTGCGGCCCCGGGCCTCTCGCCGACGGCCGCATGGGCCCAAACGCAAAACTGGCCGGCCCGCCCGGTGCGCATCATCAATACGTTTGCGGCCGGAGGTGCCGCCGATCTGCTCGCCCGCACGGTTGCGGACGGGCTCTCTGGCGCTTTCGGCCAGCCCTTCATCGTGGAGACGCGCGCCGGCGCCGGCGGCGCCATCGGGGTGCAGTCCGTGATGGCGATGCCGCCGGACGGCTACAATCTCGTCATCACCAATGTGTCGATCCTGGTGCTGGCCCCGATCAGCAATCCGCGGCTCGGCTATGCGCCGCTGCGCGATCTCGTCAACATCGCCTATATCGCGGGTTCGCCGATCGTGCTGTCGGTCAATCCGAAAAGCGGCATCAGGACGCTGGCGCAATTCATCGACTCCGCCAAGAAGGGCGGCAAGCCGTTGCCCTATTCGTCATCGGGCGTCGGCAGCATGGGGCAGCTGTTCGCCGAATCTTTTGCCCAGCAGGCCGGCATCGCGATCGAGCACGTGCCCTACAAGGGCGCCTCGCAGGGACTGCTGGATCTGGTCGGCGGCCACATCGCGTTCGCGTCGCAAACCTTGACCTCGACCTTCGGAGAGATCAGTGGCGGAACGCTCACCGCCATTGCGCAGACCTCGGATCGGCGCCTGCCGGATTTTCCCGATCTGCCCACCTTCAAGGAGCAAGGATTTCCGGATCTGGTGAGCACCACCTGGTTCTCGCTGTCGGGTCCGGCCGGACTGCCGGCCGACATCGTGCAAAAGGTCAACCGCACGGTCGTGCAGACCATGGGGCGGCCCGAGATCGAGCAGCGCCTGCGCCACGAAGGCATGGTGACGCAAGCGCTGAGCCCGGCGGAGTTCCTGCAGCTGATCGAGGCCGAGACGATACGGTGGCGGCCGGTCATCGAGCGGGCGGGGCTGATCGAGAAGTGAGGGTGGTCGGCTGCATCCCTTTGCGTGAGGGCGGGTCCCTGCTTTCGCAGGGAGGACCTGGGGCGAGGCATTCCAACAAATCACCGCTTGCGGATGCGGAACGTGATGACCTTGTCGGCGCGTGACGTCTCCGTCAGCTCGTCGCCGGTTTGGTTGATGAGGTTGGGGATGTCGATCTCGGTGAGCGGGTCGGTGCATTCGGCGATGAGGCAGTCGCCGGACTGAAGGCCGGCCAGCGCCTTGCGCACCCGCAGCGTCGGCAACGGGCACTTGAGGCCGCGCAGGTTGAGGATTTTTTCCGCCATCTCGCCCTTGTGCAAAGCGGGCCGTCCATACATGACATTGGAAGGATTGGCCAGCCGCGCCGAGTGGGATCAGCCAGCAGGATAAAATGGGCGTGGACCGCGAAGCCATGCAATCAACACAGCGGATCGCGCGGCTGACGCCGCTCGACGTGGCGCTGACCCGCATCGATGCGCTGGTGCGGCCGGTCGCCGGGCGCGAGGTCGCGCTGGCGGCCGCGGTCGGCCGCATTCTGGCGGGTGATGTGGTGGTTGCGGCGCGGCCGCGCGTGGCCCTGGCGTTGCGCGACGGCTGGGCGGTGAATGCAGTCCACACGCAGGACGCCGGCCCCTATGCGCCGGCGCCGCTGCCGTCGGCCGTCCTGATCGAGGCCGGAGTGGCGCTGCCGGCCGGCGCCGACGCGGTTGCCGAGATCGATGCGGTGGTGCTGCGCGAGGGCCGCGCCGAGGTGGTCGCGGCGATCACGGGCGGCGAAGGTGTGCTGCCGGCCGGCGCGGATGCGGATGGCGCAACGGCGTTTGGGCGTGACGGCCGGCGTCTTCACGCGGTGGCGGCCGCGGCGCTCGCGGCGGCCGGCATTTCTCGCGTCGATGTTCGCGCGCCGCGCGTGCTCGTGATTCGGATGAAGCCGGCAGGCGACCCGATCGTCGACGCGGCGGCGGCCTTGGTGGTGCGCGGGATTGCGGCCGCGGGCGGGCTCACGCTCAGCGATGATTTAGGCGATGGGCTGCGGCTCGAAGATGCGTTGCGGCGCCAGGATGCCGATGCGGTCGTTGCGATCGGCGGCACCGGCAGCGGCCGTAACGATACCAGCGTCGCCACCCTGGCGCGACTGGGGCGCGTGGAAGCGCACGGGATTGCGCTGTCGCCCGGCGAGACCGCGGCGTTCGGCTTCGTTGAAACGCGGCCGGTTCTGCTGCTGCCCGGCCGACTCGATGGCGCACTGGCGGCCTGGCTGCTGTTGGGCGAGCGCATGCTGGCGCGCCTCACCGGCAACCGTGAGGAACCCCGTTTCGTGACCGCGCGGCTCACCCGCAAGGTCGCTTCGAATCTGGGGCTCGCGGAGCTCATCCCGGTGCGCCTGCGCGCGGGAGAAGCCGAGCCCCTGGGCTCCGGCTACCTGCCATTGCATGCAATCGCCCAGGCCGACGGCTGGATCCTGGTCGCACCCGACCGCGAAGGTCATCCGGCCGGAGCCGCCGTCATGGTAGGAGTCTGGCCATGACGCAGCGCGCCGCATCCACGCCCGGCAGGCTCGATCTGTTCGCGACCATCCGCCGGGCGGCCCGCCAGGAGCAGTTCCTCGAAGTGGTGTCGGCCGAGGAAGCGAAGGCGCGCTTCGCGCGTCATGTCGCGTTCGACCCGCTGCCGGCCGAGACGGTCGCGCTCGCGGCTTCGCTCGGCCGCGTGCTCGCTCATGACGTCATGGCGCCGATCGACGTACCGCCGTTCGACCGTTCCAACGTGGACGGCTTTGCGCTGCGCGCGGCCGACAGCGCGGGCGCGAGCGATGCGGCGCCGGTCCGTCTGCGCCTCAATGCCGAGGTGATCGTCTGCGGCCATTCCCCGGCCTTGGAGGTCGCGCCCGGTTGCGCCACCACCATCGCGACCGGCGGCGTGCTGCCGCGCGGCGCCGACGCGGTGGCGATGGTCGAGCACACCGATCTGGTGGACCGCACTGCGCCCGCGATCGACCTGCGCCGAACCGTGGCGCCCGGACAGTTCATCTCCTATGCGGGCTCCGACATTGCGCGCGGCGAGGTCGTGCTGCGGCGGGGCACACGCATCGGCTCGCGCGAGATCGGCATGCTGGCGGCGTGCGGCATCGCGGCCGTCGCGGTGGTGGGCAAGCCCAATGTCGCGGTGCTCTCGACCGGCGACGAACTGGTGGCGCCCGGCGAGGCGCTCAAGCCGGCGGGGGTCTATGACAGCAACGGCGCCATCATCGCGGCGGCCGTGACGGAAGCCGGTGGCGTGCCGATCGTGCTCGGGGCCGTGGCGGACGACGAGGCCGCGCTCGAGCGCGCTATCCGCGATGCGCTGGCGCGTTGCGATCTGGTGCTGCTCTCCGGCGGCACCTCGAAGGGCGCCGGCGATCTCTCCCACCAGGTGGTATCGCGGCTCGGCAGTCCAGGCATCCTGGTGCATGGGGTTGCGCTCAAGCCCGGCAAACCGTTGTGCCTGGCGGTGGTGGCCGGCAAGCCCCTGGTGGTGCTGCCGGGCTTTCCGACCTCGGCGATCTTCACCTTCCACGCCTTCGTGGCTCCGGTCATCCGGGCGCGCGCCGGGCTGCCGGCCGACGCGGCCCGCACGGTGGAAGCGGAAGTGCCGGTGCGCATCGCCTCCGATCTCGGCCGCAAGGAATTCGTGCTGGTGGCGCTGGTGGCCGGCCAGCATGGTCCGATCGCGTTTCCGATTCCCAAAGGCTCGGGCTCCGTCACCAGCTTCTCGCAAGCCGACGGATTCCTCGAGATCGATGCGCTCGCCACCGTGCTCGATGCCGGTAGCCGCGCCCGCGTCACGCTCATCGGCCAGGCCGCCGCAATGCCGGATCTCGTCATCATGGGCAGCCATTGCGTGGCGCTCGATGTCGTGCTCGGCGCGCTGGCGGAGCAGGGATTGAGCGCCCGCACGCTCGCGGTCGGCAGCATGGGGGGCGTGGCGGCGGCGCAACGCGGCGAGTGCGATCTGGCGCCAGTGCATCTGCTTGATCCGGCCGGCACGACCTACAACACCCATCTGCTGCGCCCGGGGCTCGCTTTGGTGAAGGGCTGGCAGCGCATGCAGGGTTTCGTGTATCGCCCGGGCGACCAACGCTTCGCCGGCCTCGCGCCGGCCGACGCCGTGCAGGCGGCGCTGGCGGACCCGACCTGCCTCATGGTCAACCGCAACGCGGGCGCCGGCACCCGCATCCTGATCGATCAATTGCTGCAAGGCGCCCACCCGCCCGGCTATAGCAACCAGCCGCGCTCCCACAACGCTGTTGCGGCCGCGGTGGCGCAGGGGCGCGCCGATTGGGGCATCGCGATTGAGACGGTGGCGGAGCTCTATGGGCTCGGCTTCCTGCCGCTTTCGCCCGAGGACTACGATTTTCTGCTGGTCGAGCCGCGCGCCGACCGCCCGGCCGTCGCGGCCTTCCTGGCGGCGCTGCGCGATCCGGCGGTGCGCGCGCGCATCCGGGCGCTGGGCATGCGGCCTGCGTCCTTCGAGACGGGCGCTGACGCGCCCTCCTCAGGATGAGGTCCCCTCCGGATGAGGAATCCTGATGGTGAGGAGCGCGGGCGAAGCTCGCGCGTCTCGAACCATGGCCGCGATGACACGGCATGACCCAGGGCTTGCTCCGACTTGCTATAATGCCCCATGCGCATCATCGGATTGGCCGGCTGGCAAGGTTCCGGCAAGACCACGCTGCTTGCCAAAGTGATTCCCCGCCTGGTGACGCGCGGGCGCACGGTCTCGACCGTCAAGCACGCGCACGAGGGATTCGACGTCGACCAGCCCGGCAAGGATTCCCATACCCACCGGATGGCGGGGGCAACCGAGGTCCTGATCGGCTCTTCCAAGCGGTTCGCCCTGATGCACGAATTGCGCGGCGCGCCCGAGCCGTCGCTCAAGGATTTGCTCGCGCGCCTCGCGCCGGTCGACCTGGTCATCGTGGAGGGCTACAAGACCCAGCCGCATCCCAAGCTCGAGGTCCATCGCGCCTGCGTCGGCAAGCCGCTCATCTATCCGAACGATTCCTGGATCGTGGCGGTCGCCTCCGATGCGCCCCTCCCCGGCACCGAGCTGCCGGTCATCGGGCTCGACGACATCGAGACCATCGCGGACGTGCTGCTGGTCGAATCGGTTCCGCTAAGTCACGTGCTTGAAGCGCGCGGAGACGCCTGATGGCGCAGCTCACCGACGATTGCTTCGCGTTTTCCGGGCCGCTGTTGCCGATCGACGAGGTCGAGCGGATTCTGCGCGAGCGGGTGATGCCGGTGGCCGAAACCGAGACGGTGCCGCTTCGCGCCGCCTATGGGCGTGTGATGGCGAGCGACGTCACGGCACCCATCAGCCTGCCGCCCTTCGACAATTCGGCGGTCGACGGCTATGCGGTGCGGGCCGCCGATGTCGACCGCACTGCCGAGACCCGCTTGGCCATCATGGGCCGCGTGACCGCCGGCCACGCGGCCGCGCAGGCGCTCGCGCCCGGGGCCGCCATCCGCATCTTCACCGGCGCCCCGATGCCGGCCGGTGCCGATACGGTGTTCATGCAAGAAGACGTGCGGCTCGATGCGCAGGCCGTGCTGGTGCCGCCCGGCCTCGAGGCCGGCGCCAACCGGCGCCTCGCCGGCGAGGATGTGCGCGCCGGCGCCGTGGTGCTGCCGGCGGGCCGGCGGCTGGCCGCCCAGCATGTGGGGCTGGCGGCGGCGGTCGGGCTCACGCAACTGCCGGTGCGCCGGCGCATCCGGGTGGCGGTGCTCTCCACCGGCGACGAGATCGTCGAACCAGGCTCGCCGCGGCCGAGCGCCGCGCTGTTCGATGCCAACCGTTTTCTGCTGGCCGGCCTGCTTACCGGCCTGGGCGCGGAATCGAGCGATCTCGGCATCGTGCCGGATGATCCGGAGCGCCTCAAGCAGGCGATCGCGGCGGCCGCCGCGACGCACGATCTCGTGCTGACCTCGGGCGGCGTGTCGACCGGCGAGGCCGACCATGTGCGCAGCGCCGTGGAATCGATCGGCCGATTGGTGTTCTGGCGCGTCGCCGTCAAGCCCGGCCGGCCGGTCGCCATGGGGGTGATCCCGGGATCGCGGCCCGGCACCGGCGCCGCCTTCGTGGGGCTGCCGGGCAATCCGGTCGCGGTGTTCGTGACGTTCGCGCGCGTGGTGCGGCCGCTCTTGGGGCGGCTTTCGGGCGCCGAGCCGGCCCCGCTGGTCGCGCTGCAGGTGCGGGCGACCTTCGGGCACCGCAAGAGGAAGGGACGGCGCGAATATGTCCGGGTCGCGCTGCGGCGCGCGCCCGACGGCGTGATCGAGGCCGTCAAGCATGCCCAGGAGGGCGCCGGCGTCATCACGTCGCTGACGCAGACCGACGGCTTGGTCGAGCTCATGGAGGACACCACCGCGATCGAGCCCGGCGCGAGCGTCGGGTTCTTGTCCTATGCGGCCTTGGTGGGTTGAGGCCGCAGTCGCAGCGATCCTAGCCGGAAGTTGCCGGGGGTTTTTCGTGTAAGCCATTGAAAATGAATCGAAATGGCATGCCGGGGCGCTATTTCGTACCCAAGTAATTATCATTTTGTTCTTGACTTGGCGAGGTTGGCGTGATTCACGCGAGTCATGCACGTTGATCGGATTCCGAACCGGACCTCGCCGCCCGCTTTTCTGCTGCGCGAGACCTATCGCGAGAGTGG
>DASZKX010000202.1:0-10519 GCA_035552735.1 Xanthobacteraceae bacterium | reverse complement strand
CACGTTGACGCTCCGTCGCAAATCAGTTTATTCGGGAAATCGAAACTGACGCATCGCGCCCGAGCGCGTCGCTCATAACCACGGTTATTTGTTGATCCATTGTATTTTCAATGCGGCCGGCGAATTCGAGGCATAGGCCCTGTAGGATGGCGCTCGATATTCGGTATATCATCAACGCCTGTTCCTGAAGTGGGAGCGGATCATGGCCCAGGGCAATCCCGGAACCGGCGGATCAATCTTGCTGATGTGCCCCGCGCTGGCGGTGCTCGCGCCGCCGGCGCCGGTCGCCGCCCAATCGGTCGCCGGCTTCTATCATGGCCGGACCATCACAATCAGCGTCGGGCTGAGCGCGGGCGGCGGTTACGACCTGCATGCCAGGGTGCTGGCGCGCTTTTTCGGCAAGCACCTGCCGGGCGCCCCGGCCGTCGTGGTCAAGAACGCGCCCGGCGCCGGCGGCCTCACTTTGGTGAATGCGCTCTACAGCACGCTCGCGCGCGACGGCACCGAGCTCGCGACCTTCGAGCGCGGCATCCTGCTCGAGCCGTTGCTCGATGCTTCCCAAGCCCGCTTCGACCCGCTCCGCTTCAGCTTCATCGGCAGCACCGACAACGATGCCAGCACCTGCCTGTCCTGGCACACGTCCGCGGTCAAGATGATGGAGGATGTCATGCGGCAGGAGCTGATCGTGGGTGGCACCGGCTCGACCGCCATCGCCAATACGTTCCCGCGCGTGCTCAATGCCGTGCTGGGCACGAAATTCCGCGTCATTCCCGGCTATCCGGGAGCCAACGACGCCCTGCTGGCCATGGAGCGCGGCGAGACCCAGGGGTTTTGCTCGTTGGGCTTCGCCACCCTGGAGGCGATCCGGCCCGGCTGGATGCGCGACCACAAGGTCAATATTTTCGTCCAGCTCGCCTTGAAGAAAAGCGGCGAGCATCCCGAGGTGCCCTTGGCGCTCGACTTCGCCAAAACCGAGGCCGATCGCCAGGCGATCGCCCTGATCGTGTCGCCCAATCTCTTTGCCCGCCCGTTCGCCGCACCGCCCGGCGTGCCGCCGGAGCGGCTCGAAGCCCTGCGCAAGGCCTTCGATGAAACCGTGACCGATCCGGATTACCGGGCCGAGGCCAAGGCGAGGGGGCTGCATGTCGAACTGGTGACCGGAACCGAGCTCGACGACGTGCTGCGGCGGATCTACGCGACCCCGAAGGAGATCGTCGCCCGCGTGAAGGAGGCGGTGAATTAGCCCATGCGAGATTGCAAGACGTGCGCAATTCAAGCATGCGTGCGATTCAAGCCTACGTCATGGCGAGCGCGACGCCACATAGGCGGCGATCGCCAGCATGTCGTCGTTGCTCAGCTTCTCTACGACCGGGCGCATGAGGGTCGCTGAGGCGCCGGCGCGGTCGCCGTTCTGGATGTTCCACATCTGGCGGACGATGTAGTTGGGATGGCGGCCCGCGATGCCCGGCACGTCGCCCAGACCCTGCAGGGTCGCCCCATGACAGGTGCCGCACGCAATGGTCTTGCCGCCGCCGGTGGTGACCAGTGCCTCGCCCTTGGCGATGCTGCCCTTGGGCACATAGGCCACGAAGCCGGTGCGCGGATCGCGATAGACCACGTCCTCCTCGTTCTCCGGCACCTCGATGATGCGGTTGCCCATGGGCTCGGTGCCGCCCGCCGGGTGCACGAGCCGCTTGTTGCCGGGTCCGATGAAGCTCCTGGGCACGGTGTCGGTCTCGGCCACCCGGATCCATGGCCGCGGCTTGACCGAGGCGAAGTAGCTCGCGGCGTCCTTGATCTCGGTCTCGGTGGCGCTCTTGGCGAGCGCGATCATGATGGCGCCGTACTTGCGGTCACCGTTCTTCCAGTCGGCGAGCTGGCGCAGGAAATAGGCGACCGGCAGGCCCGCCACATAGGCGGACTCGTCATGGCCGGTGCCGGTCGGCAGGTGGCAGGAGCCGCAGGCGCGCGTCTGCGTGTCCTTGTTGCCGAACTGCACGATCTTGGGCATCGCCGGATACATGTCCGGATACCAATTGGGAATGTCGAACATGTCGTCCGCCTTGGCGCGCTCGATCGAGAGCGTGCTGCCGGGAGGCGCCGGCCGCAGCCGGGTGCCTTCGATGCGCGGCGGCGGCAGATCCTTTTCGGTGACCGGGAACGCCCAATCAGGCTTCTCGGCGGCGGCGGCAAGTCCGGGGATCAAGAGAGCCGAGCACACAAGAGCCGGGCTCATGAGAGCCAGCGTACAGACGACGTTTTTCATGCGAGCTTTCCCCTCGGACCATTGTTGCTGCGACCGGGCCAATGCCCCACCATATTGAGGCGTGGCCGACTGAACAATCGCAAGAATCGCCGCGGTCTCATTGCGGGTTCCGGGGCGCTCCATTAAAGCATTTTCCGGGACGCGCCGATCGCGGCTTGCAAAACGCGCCACACGAACCGCCATGCCGTGCAAGAGGAGGCAGCAATTTCCGATATTCTCACCGCCCAAAAGGGCTCCATTCTCGAGATCACCTTGAACCGGCCGCAGGAGGGCAATGCGGCGAGCGACGACATGGCCGAGCAGCTGACCAAGCTCCTGCTCGGCGCCGAGACCGCGGACATCATCGTGTTGCGCGGCGCCGGCGACGATTTCTGCGTCGGCCGCTCCACCGCCGGCCGCCGGCCGGCCAGCAACTCCGCCGACGCATTGGAGCGCCGTTTCGGCAGCGACGTGGTGTTCGATTGCTACAACGCCTTCCGCCGCGTGCGGGCGCCGGTCATCGGGGTGGTGAAGGGCCGCGCGCTCGGATTCGGCTGCGCCATCGCGGCGGTGTGCGACATCACGCTCGCGGCCGACAATGCCCAATTCCAGATCCCGGAAATGCTGCACAACATCATGCCCACCATGGTGATGTCGGCGCTGGTCGATCGCGTGCCGCGCAAAGCGATGAGCTATTTCGTCTACTCGACCGCCATGATCAGCGCCGCGCGCGCCCGCGAGGCTGGCCTCGTCAGTGAGGTGGTGCCGTTGGCACAGCTCGATGCCGCCGTCGACACGTTGTGCGCCACCATGATGAAGGCGCCGCCGCCGGCGCGCCTGGGCGTGAAGGAATACACCCGCACCGCGCTCGACATGAGCATTGCGGGAGCGATCGATTACGCCCGCAACCTGCACTCGACCCTCAATGCGGCGGCCGCGATGCGCCCGAAACCCAAATAGCGCGGGCCGGATCGAAAGGGATTATGAAGTCCTCGCTCGGCCGCATTGAGGTGTTGCCTCAGCTCAGCCACCAGGCTCCGAGCGCGAGCGTGAGCAGGGTCAGCGGGATGCCGGCCCGGCAATAGGTCCACAGCGATATCTCGATCCCGGCCGTGCGGGCGCGCTCCGCCACGATCAGATTCGCGACCGATCCGACCAAAGTGAAATTGCCCGCCAAGGTCGAGCTCATCGCGATCACGAGCCAAGCCCGCGACTCATCGGGGAGGCCGGCGACGAACGGCTTGAGGGCCAGCACGGCCGGCACGTTGCTGATGACGTTCGACAAAACCGCGCTGACGCCGGTCAGCGCCCAGACATTGTCGAGGTGAAGGCCCTGCATGGCCGCGACCAGGTCCGGGGTCAGCAGAACCTTCTCGGCCCCCGCCACCACCACGAACAAACCGGCGAACATCAAGAGCAGGGCGCCGTCGATCTCGCGATAGACCTTGCGGGCCTTGATGGCGCGGGTGACCAGCAAGAGCGCGCCGCCGAGTATCGCGGCCTTGGCGACCGGCACGCCGGCGAAGAACAGGCCGACGACCCCGAACGTCACCAGGGCCGCCTTGATCATCTGGGCGCGGTGTACGCGGGCAGGCGGCGGCACCGCGACCAGGCTCTCCTGACTGCGGAACTCGCGGCGCGACACCGTGAAAATCACCATGGCCACCAGGACCAGCCCGGCGATCGCGACCGGCGCCAGGACGGCGGCGAAGACCGTGTAGGGAATGTGCGAGACCGCGCCGATGATCATGTTTTGCGGATTGCCCGTGATGGTGGCGGTGCTGCCGACGTTCGCCGCCATCGCCAGCGCCAGCAGGTAGGGAACCGGATCGCGCCGCAGCGTGCGGGTCACCTCGATGACCAGCGGCGCCATGACCAGGCAGACCGCATCGTTGACCAGAAAGGCCGAGAGG
The DNA here is from genome assembly GCA_035552735.1 of Xanthobacteraceae bacterium. Taxonomy (GTDB): domain Bacteria; phylum Pseudomonadota; class Alphaproteobacteria; order Rhizobiales; family Xanthobacteraceae; genus VAZQ01. The sequence goes on along the minus strand of DASZKX010000202.1, from coordinate 6,361 downwards.
ATGCCGGCGGTAAGGACCACGGCGACGAGCAGTAATCGCGCCGAATGGGCGCGGGTCAGCGCCCAGCCGGCGACCAGGCGGAAGAAACCCGAGAGCTTGAGGTGCGCCACCACGATCATCATGCCGAGCAGAAGCACGATCGTGTCCAGGTCGACGGCCCGATAGGCCTCCTGCGGCGACAGCGCGCCGACCGCCATCATCAGGGCGGCGCCGGTCAAGGCGACGCCGGCGCGGTCGAGGCGAAGGCCTGGAATCCGTCCGAGCGTCACGCCCGCATAGGTGAGGACGAAAATCGCCGCCGTGGCCAACGGGGTCAGCGATGTCATTTGGAGACCAGATGCACGACAACCGGACCAGCAGCGAGCAGACTTGCAGCGAGCAGACTTGCGGCGACCAGATTTGCAGCGAGCGCGCGTGGCCGCCGGTCAGGCGAACATCGCATCGATTTCCTGCTGGGAAACATGGCCGCTGTCACCGTCGAGCTTGGGGCCGCTCGCGAGCTTGCTCTCGACGTTGGGCTCGCCGTTCGCGGCGGCCGCGTAGTCCTCCAGGGCGGCGCGGCCGCCCCAGATTTCCAGCATGCGGGCGACGCGATCCTCGACGAAGGTCAAGGTCGCCAGCACCTTGGCGATGCGCTGGCCACTGAGGTCCTGAAAATTGCAGGCCTCGAATATGCGCACCACTTGGTCCCGGATGTCGCTGGCGAGCGCCCGCTCCTGCTCCTGCTTAAGGGCGGCGGAAAGCGTGTCGGCGGCTTCGTCGATGCTTTCGGCCGCATCGAGAATTTGCTGGGTCGCCCGCTCGGTGCTGTCCACGACGGCGTCGAGCTCGCGGCTGGCGCGCCCGCGGTCGGCGTCGAAGGCGCCGAAATGCAGGCTCGCGAGCTCCTGCATGGTGCGGCGGATGGCGCGATGGATGCTGTCGGTCTCGCTCTTGAGCTTGTTGAGGTCGCCGACCGTTATTTGATCGCTCTTGTGATCTCGGGGTGCGCTTTCGCTCTCGCTGTCGGCGCCTGGCGGCGCCGCCGGCGTCCGCTGCTCGATCAGGTCGCGCAGCGCCCGCAGCTCGTTGAGAACCTCTTGATGCTGGAGCACCGAAATGGCACCGCCCGGAGCCGCGTAAGCGGACACGGCGCTTCGCGGCTCGCCGCCGGGAGTCTCTCTTTCGATGCGGTAGGTTTTCTGCCGCACTGGCATGGCCGCCCCCTTCGGTCTTTGCGCGTTTGTAGCCGATGCCGGCTTAACGCCAGGTTCATGCGCGCGCCGGATTCCTGGATGGCGCTCTTGGAAGGAGCGATAAACCGTCGATTAACCACGATCGCTCCACATTTACTCGAAAGAAACTATAACTTGATGAACAGGTTCTTTCCGGCGGTGTCCACTTCGGCCTTTACCAATCCGACGATGTTTTGAATTTACCTTGACGCTCGTCGAACGGAGCGACGTCCAACACGTTCCGCCGCGATGTGTATCCCGCCAGCGTGATCCCGAGAGTCAGCACCCATGTCCATTCGCCTCGTCCCCACCCTGCTCGCAGGCTTGCTTGCTTGTGGCACGGCAGCCGCCGGCCAGCTCGCCCCCAATTCCGCAATCCGCCAGACGCCTGATCGACCGGACCCCATGCAGCAGGTCGCGGTGCAGGGCCCCAATCTGGGCGGCGGATTCTTCGAGATGCTGTTCGGCGGTCCCGGCCGCGGATCGGCGCAGCCGCGCAGCTATTCCGGCGAGCCGGCGCAGCCCTATTACGGTCAATCCGATGCCGGCGAGCCGCAAGCCCTGGATCCGCGCTACCTCAAGCAGGAGGTCAGCTACGACGGCAAGGAAGCCCCCGGCACGATCATCATCAACACGCCGGAGCGCCTGCTCTATCTGGTGGAGGGCGGCGGCCGGGCGTTGCGCTACGGCATCGGCGTCGGCCGTCCGGGCTTCACCTGGGCCGGCGTCCACACCGTCTCCAACAAACGCGAATGGCCGGATTGGACTCCGCCCGACGACATGCTCAAGCGCCGGCCCGATCTGCCGCGCCACATGGAGGGCGGCCCCGAAAATCCGCTCGGCGCCCGCGCCATGTATCTCGGCTCGACTCTCTACCGCATCCATGGCTCGAACGAGCCCTGGACCATCGGCACCCAGGTGTCTTCGGGCTGCATCCGCATGCGCAACGAGGACGTCATCGATCTCTACGATCGGGTCAAGGTCGGCGCCAAGGTTGTGGTGATCTGAACGCGCCGTTAGCTGCCGGAAAACGAAAAGCCGCCCCCTATCGGGCGACCTTTTTGGTGGTGCGACTGACTGTTGTCAGGTCAGGCGTCGCTGCCGCCGAAATCGCCACCGCCGAAATCGGTGCCGCTGTCGTCGAAGGCCGCGACGTCCTGGTCGGCGTCGGCGGCGTCATCCGCGGCGGTGTCTCCAAACAAGCCGTAGCCCGAGCCGCCGCCGCCCGTGTGCGTGTCACGGCCGATGTCATCGATGCCGGCTTGGCGGGCGAGATCGCCGCCGCCGCTGTTATCCCACGGCGAGCCGGGCTCCCGGCCGGCCCCGAAGGCCGGATCCGCCAACCCGAAGGCGCCATGGCCGGGCCCCATCATGGAACGGATGCCATCGAGCAGCAGCGAGCCGCCGATCACGCCGGCGGCTGCGGCCGCAGCCGTGCCCAGGAACGAGCCGCCGGATGCCGCCGGTCCTTGCCGCCAAGCTACCGCGCCCGGAGCGTTGGCGGCGCTCTGCCCTTGTGGTTGCTGCTCCCGCTCTTGCGGCTGCTCCGGCTCTTGCGGCTGCTCCCGCGCCGGACGCACCGAGGGGACGGACCCACGCGGGGTCTCGCGCCGACCCAGCAAGGCATCGCGCATGCCGTCGAGAAAGCCGGTCGGCCGGTCGGTGGGCGCGCCGCCGAGCTGGGCTTCGAGCGCATGGATGCGGGCGTCGGCGCGCTTGAGCGCCTCGTCCTGCACCAGGGCGGTCTGCACCAGCGCATAGGCCGCATTGGGGGCGTGCCGGAGCCCGTCCATGATGGCCCGTTCGGCATCCGGATCGCGCGGCTCGTTCTCGAGCGTGGCGAGACGATCGAACAGTTCGGTGACGAGCGCGCGTTCCTGAGGAGTCATGGTCCTGGCCTCCGTGACGACGTGGCTGATGTAGACAGCCCCCATGGCAACGGAATGACCGCCGGGAGCAAAATTTCTTGGGGGAGGGGGCTTGCGGCCGGGAACAATCCGGCGGGTCGCCGCCGCGGGCCCGGTCAGGCCAGCGCGACACCATGGCGCGCCAGCAGGTCCGGAAACGCGTCGCCGGCCAAGAAGGCGTATTCGCGCTCGCGTCCCGTGGTGAGCGTATCGAGCCGCTGCAACTCCGCATCCACGAAGCCCGGATGGCACATGATCAGGCCGCCATCCGGCACCTGATCGAGGAAACGGGCGAACAGGGCCGGAAAATCGGCGTCGTCGTGGAATTCATAGGCGCCCGCAAAGGCCGGATTGGTGCGCAGGCCGAGCGCGATGGCGCGCTGCCGGAAGTCGTGGCTCAAATGGTCGAGCAGCCATGCCTTGCGGTCGCCGTAGCGGAAGCGGTTCGGCGGCGTCATCCGGCCGCATTGCCGCAGCCAGGCGCCAGGTGCGTCCTGCTGGGCGACCGCGAGCACCGCTTCGCGGATCTGCGGAAACACCTGCACATGGTGGTGCCCGTCGATGAAATCGGGCGCGCGGCCGAACGTGTGGACGAACATTCGCAGCTGCGCCGCGATCTCGCGCACCAGCGCGTCGTGAGCGAGACGATGCAGGAAGGCGCGCGCCAGGGTGGCGGTAAGCGGCAGGAACGCGCCGTCGCGAACCGGCCTGTAGCCCCTGCTGAGCGGACGAAACGGCGCCGTCAGGGTCAGATGTAATCCGATGGCGACCCGCGCCATGCCGGTGTTGAGCACGTCGAGGGCGTGAGCCTCCGAGCGATGAAAACCCGGCGCCACCACCATCACGGAGGTGGCATTGAGGCGCCGGCGGACCACCAGATCGCGGATCGCCACATTGACGGCGCTCGATATGCCGTAGTCATCGGCGCAAAGCCAAATCTGCCGCCGCCCGGACATGTTGTCCGTCGCGCCCGAGATATCAATTTCGCCGGACGGTTTGTCCAACACGCCTCACACCCCAACCTGGGCGGTCCGTTCGGGCCGGAACTCGCGTCTTGCGTCGGCACTCCCGCCCTTATTATCCGGATTGGAAGTCGTCTCGCGGCGCCTTTCATAAGGCGGGGGCTTCAATAAGCAAGCCCGCTCAGGAAAGCCATCCTTCATCACTCGGCCGCCGTCCGGGTTGATTGATCGTCCGCGCGTTCGCCGTCTTCAGCCGTCCTGAGGCTTTGCTCGGCCACGAAATAGATCGGGCGCGCCTTCAGCTCCGAGAACATCTTGCCGATATATTCGCCCATGATCCCGATCATGAACAACTGCACCCCGCCCAGCACCATCAGGCCGATGATGACCGAGGGATAGCCCGGCACCGACTGACCCTTCACCAGCGTCTCGATCAGAATATCCACCGCGAAGACCAACGCAAACGCCAAGAGCAGGAAGCCCAGCAGGCTGGCGAGCCGCAGCGGTGCCACCGAGAACGACGTCAGGCCTTCGATCGAGAGCCCGATCAGGGAATACAAACTCCAGGTGCTGCGGCCGTGGGCGCGCTCCGCCGGCTCGTAGTCGACCCGGATCTGGCGGAACCCGATCCAGCTCGCCAAACCCTTGAAGAACCGGTTGCGCTCGGGCAGCTGCTTGAGGGCGGCGGCGGCGCGCGGCGAGAGCAGGCGGAAATCGCCCGCGTCCTCCGGAATCTTCTGCCGGGCCCCCCAATTGATCAACAGGTAGAAGGATTTGACCGCAAACCGGAAAAATCGTGGCTCGTTCTCGCGGTGGGCCTTGGCGGTGTAGACGACATCGTAGCCTTGGTCGAGCCAGTGGCCGACCAGCATCTCGATCAGGGTCGGCGGATGCTGGCCGTCGCCGTCCATGAACAGGACAGCGCCGAAACGGGCATGATCGAGGCCGGCCGCGAGCGCGGCTTCCTTGCCGAAATTGCGCGACAGCGAGACGACCTGAAGATCGACGGCGGTGGCCGGAAGGCCACGGGCGACCGCCAGGGTCGTGTCGCGGCTGCCGTCATCCACATACACGACCTCGACCCGAAGCCCGCGCGCCGCGCGCAGGCGCCGCGCCACCTCGACGATGCGACCATGCAGCGCGGTGAGCCCGGCCGCCTCGTTGTAGACCGGAACCACGATCGAAAGGCCGCTCTCCGCCCCGGCGCGCAGCTTGGGCGAAGCCTCGGTCCCGCCTGCGAAGCTGATCGCATTGGACGACATTGTGCCTGCCTTTCGGGCCTCATTCGGGTCCATCGGCGCCTCATCCGCGCCTCTTGGCCCCCAGCCGTTCATACTAGCCCAGGCCGGACCTGCTGTCGCGCCGCCCCCATATGCATCTTGTCTCACCATCCCGGGCAGAAAGGGAGGTGAACGTTGTGGGCCGAACGTCTGGCATTTTTGCATAATCGCATGCTCGGGCGGAAAACCGGTTTCCACTTTTCCTGAAATGCTTTAAGCGGGGCCGGTCATGTGGTTGCCCCCGCCGCTCGAAGCTCTCGCCACCCGCCTATTTCCGGATTCCGGACGGCGTGCCGTCGCCGTCAAGGCGGTGAGCTTCGCGCTCGTGGGCGTCATCAACGCCTCCGTCGACTTCGGCGTGTTCTCGTTCTTTTATTTCTATCTCGGGTTTCCGATCATCGTCGCCAATTTGATCTCCTGGTTCGTCGCGGTCACCGGCTCTTACGTTATGAATTCGATGACGACCTTCGCGGCTGAATCAGGACGCAAGTTGCGCTTGCGCGCCTATGCGACCTTCCTGTTGGCGCAGGTTGCCGGGCTCGTCGCCAATACGGCGACCGTCTACCTGGTTCCGATCGTGATCGGAAAAATATTCGGGATAGATTCGGCCTCGACCACTCTGGTGCTCGTCGGCAAGCTGCTCGCGATCGGGTCGAGCTTCCTGGTCAACTTTTCGCTGTCGCATTTCGTGGTGTTCCGGCATCGCGGGCCCTCGACGAGTCAAGCGTCGGAAGCGGAACACTAGATCTTGGGATCCACGGGAGGCCAGCGCGTGTTGCACGATGAAAATCTGCGGGCGGAGCGAGCAAACTTCGTCACCCATCTGGAATGTGCCTTCACGGGCGAGCGCCACGCCGCCGACGAGGTGCACAATCTCTCGCGCGCCGGCAAGCCGCTGCTGGTGCGTTACGATCTCGACGGCGTGCGCAAGGCCTTCAGCAAGGAAGCGCTGGCGCGCCGGCCTTTCGACCTGTGGCGCTACCGCGAGCTCTTGCCGG
>DASZKX010000201.1:0-4620 GCA_035552735.1 Xanthobacteraceae bacterium | reverse complement strand
AGCTTGACCGGGAGCGGCGGCTTGAGCTCGTCGCGGTTACCGAGCACGCCGGTGATGACGCGCTCTTGCACAAAGACCTGCAGGCGCTGGATCACCCGGGTCGGAAATTCGCGCCGCGCCTGCACGCGCCGCAGCTCATCTTCGCCGACCGCACCAGCCAGCAGCGGCGGCGCCAAAATGTTGGCGGCGGCGACCGCGTCCTGCACAGCGAGATTGATGCCGACGCCGCCGACCGGCGACATCGCGTGGGCGGCATCGCCGATGCAGATGAGGCCGCGCCGGTACCAGCGCTTGAGGCGGTCGACCGCGACGGTGAGCAACTTGATCTGGTCCCAGTCAGCGAGCTCGCCGACCCGGCCCGCGAACAGCGGCATGGTGCGCGCCAGCTGGGCGCGGAACTGCGTCAGCCCGCCGCCACGCACCGCCGCAAACGAGTCCTTCGGGATCACATAGCCGCACTGCCAATAGTCGCCGCGGTTGATGACCACGCAGATATGGCCGGCTCCGAACACCCCCATGGTCTCGTCGGGATCATCGGGTTTGCGGCCAACCCGGAACCAAAGGACGTCCATCGGGGCGCCGCGATTTTCCACCTCGAGCCCGGCCTTTTGGCGCACCAGCGAATGGCGGCCATCGCAGCCGACCACGAGCGGCGCCCGCAGCTCGACCCTCCCGTCCGCCGTATCGGCACGCACCCCGACCACGGCGCCCTCGTCCTCGATGAGGTCGGTCGCCTGCGCCTGCATCAGGACGCGAAAGCCCGGATACTGCCGGCCACGCTGGCTCAGGAAATTCAAGAAATCCCATTGCGGCATCAGAGCGATGAACTTGCAGCGGGTCGGCAGATGGGTGAAATCCGCGACGGTGAATTCCTCCGCCCCGAACCTGGCCTTGAGGATGGGGGCCTCCTGGTGCGGCAGCGCCAGGAAATCGGACAGGAGGCCGAGCTCATGCATGAGCTCGAGCGTGGAGGGATGGATGGTGTCGCCGCGAAAGTCGCGCAGGAAGTCGGCGTGCTTCTCCAGCACCACGACCGCGACGCCGGCACGCGCCAGCAGATAGCCGAGCATCATGCCGCAGGGGCCGCCGCCCACGACACAGCAACCGGTGGTCAGCTGAGTGGTCATCCCGGGTTTCAGCATGATGGTGGAAAACGCCGGCCGCGATGATCCGTTCCGGAGCGGGCCGGCTTGCTAGAAGCCGACCATGCGCTCGTTCACAATGTAGCCGCCGAGCAGGAGCGCGCCGAACGCGATGATGACCACCGCCGCTCCGGCCTCGATGCCGCGCATCGCCAAGGTTCCGTAGCTGGACTTCGCGCCGGCGATCCGCTGCGCCCAGGCTCGGGCGCTGACCGCCAGCGTAGCGATCGCGGCGACCGTGATGAAAGTGCCGAGGCCCATCGTGAAGGTCGATGCGGCGCCCACCCAGAACAGACCCTGGGCGAGCGCGAAGACCAGCACCAGAATGGCGCCCGAGCAGGGCCGCAACCCGACCGCCACGATGGCGGTGAGCCCGCGCCGCCAGCCGCCGGGTCCGGCCAGCTCCTCGGGCTCGGGCGCATGGGCATGGCCCCATGCGGAGGCATCGTCATGATCGTGATCATGGTGCGAATGCCCGTGGTCGTGATCGTGATCGCCGTGAGAACAGCTCGCAGGTGCCGCGGTGTGGGCGTCATCGTGGCGCCCGTGATCGCAATGCGCATGATCATGCTCGTGATGATCGTGATCATCATGCTCATGCGCCGCATGCGCTGGCGTCACCGCGGCCCCGACCGCTGCGGTCGGGCGGCCGAGATCGCGCAGCGCCGATATGAACGCACGCCCCTTCACCCACAGCAATCGCAGGCCCACCACGATGATGAGCGTATAGCTGAGCGTCTCGATCCAGTTCACGGCGCCGTTCATGGTCGCGGCGCTCGCGTGCAGAAGCACGGCCGCAACGCCCACGATCGCAATCGCGACGAAAGCCTGCATCAGGGCGGAGAGGAACGACAGCACGACGCCGCGCACCCAGGTCTCTTCGTTGGCCACCAGATAGGACGAGATCACCGCCTTGCCGTGACCGGGCCCGGCAGCATGGAAAATGCCGTACAAAAAGGACAAGCCCATCAGGCTCCAGGCGGCGCTGCCGTCGGCCTTCGAGGCGCGGATCAGGCCGGAAAACTGCCGATAGAACTCGGCCTGCTTGGCGAACAGCCAGCCCACTATGCCGCCGACCGGAACCGGAGAGGTGCCGGGACGCGGGCCGCCGAACGGCGAGCCTTGCGCCAGGGCGCCGTCGACCAGCGCGGCGAGCAGCAGCATCGCCACCACCATGAGCCCGAGCTTTGCGATTTGGCCGGTCGCGCGCCCTCCCGACACGATCCTCATGGGCATTTCACGAAGATCTTATTGGCGAATTGCGCGCCCCAATTCTCGCTGGCATTGAGCTGATTGAAGAAAGCTTCGCTCAGCTGCTGACCGGGCGCGACCGACAAATCCTTCGGCCGGGCGACCGAGAGCTTGCAGGCCGCGGGCGCGCCCACCAGCGAGATCGGGTCCTTCACGTCCTTGAAGGAGAAATCCACGAAATATTCGGGATCGTAAATCTCGACATCGAGCTCCTTGGCCTTGACCGGGGTCTTCAGCGGCAAGGTGAAATGGAGTGTCAGGACCGTGTCCTTGGTGTTGTAGTCGAGATAATAATCGATCGGATCCTTCATCTCGACCTTCTTGCCGTTCGCCTTGGCGAAGGTGAAGTAGTCGAATTCCTTGAGCGAGCTGACGTTCTCCTTGGCCAGCGGCTCCAGCTCGGCGCGGCTGAACTCGCCCGGCTTCTTGGGATCGAGCCCCTGGGTGGCGAAGGCCGAGAACATGTCATCGAACGTCCAATTGTAGCGGACGCCCGTCACCGAGCCGTCCGGCGCATAGACGAGTTCCCCCAGCATGGTGACCCAGACGTGCGGATGCGCGGAAGCCGTTGCGCCCGCGGCCAGGAGGCCCGCCAAGGCGAAGATCATTCGAGCCAAGTGCTTGGTCATGTTCAGAAGGCCAGACATTTTGCGCCGAAACAGCGCCGGAGAGTCGCCCCGGGCACCATAGCACGGAGTGCGGCGGAATGGAGGCCTCAAAAGGAGACCCGGGGCTCGGGTTCGGGACGGGCCGGAGTGGAATCCCTATAGTCCGGCAGCGCCCCCGTCGGCGCGCGGATCGTGGGCGCCTTCGAGCGTCCCGTTCGGATGCAACAGCACCGCGCCGGCATGGCCCATGGAGTCCGCGTAGGCTTGCGACAAGACCTCGACCGCATGCCCGGCCGCGCGCAGCGCCTCGATGACGCCTTCGTCGAACCGCGATTCGACCAGGAGGCTGGCATGGGGCGAGCCCCAGGTCTGCCCCAGCACGCAGCGCGGGCGATCGAGCGCCTGGACGAGCGGCATCCGAAAACCGACATGCCGAGTGAACAGGGCGGCCTGGATCTGCGGCTGGGCGTCACCCCCCATGCTGCCATAGGCCATGATCCGACCGTCACTCAACACCGCAAGCGCGGGATTGAGCGTATGGACCGGCAGCCGCCCGGGCTCCAGCCGGTTGAGCGCACCAGGCTCAAGCGAGAAGCTCACGCCGCGATTCTGCATCAGGACGCCGGTCTTGGGCAGCACGCAGCCGGAGCCGAACTCCCAGTAGAGCGACTGGATGTAGGACACGACGAGGCCGCTGGCGTCGGCAGCCCCCATCCAGACCGTATCGCCGCGGCCGTCGTCGGACGGCGGCCAGCGGGAGGCGCGCCTGCGATCGATCGCGAGCGCCTGCGCATCCAGAAAGGCCGGCTCGAGATAGCGGCCGGGCGGATGCGCAAGGCGCTGCGGATCCGTCAGATAGCGATCGCGCAGGCGCAGCGCCCGCTTGGTGGCCTCCACCAGGCCATGGATGTGATCGAAGCTTTCGACCTGCTTGACGCCGAGGCGATCGAACAGCCCCAAGATCATCAGCGAAGCGAGACCTTGGGTCGGCGGCGGCGTGTTGAACGCGGTGCCGGCGCGCAACTCGACGGAGAGCGGCTCGGCGACGGCGGCGCGGCAGCGCACGAGATCGGGGCGGGTGACCGGGCTGCCGATACGGTCGAGATCATCGGCGATCTCGCGCCCGACATCGCCGCGGTAAAAATCGTCCAGGCCCGCATGGACGAGCTGCTCGATGGTGGCGGCGAGCGCCCCCTGCTGCAATCTGGTGCCCGGGGCGGGCGGCTTGCCGTCGACCAGGAAGGTCTGGGCAAATCCCGGTGCGCCCCCCAGATCCGGCAAGGCCGCGCAAGCCGCATGGCTCTTGGAGATCGCAAAGCCCTCGCGGGCGTGCCGGATCGCGGCCGCCAGCATTTCGGCGAGCGGCAGCTTGCCGCCGTGCGCATGGGCGGCCTCGAGCGCCAGGCTCCAGCCGCTGATCGCGCCCGGCACCGTGAGGGCGGCGAGCGGCCCGCGCGGCGGGATCGCGTCGAGGCCGGCCTCCCGGTAGAGGTCCGCTCGCGCCCGGCTGCCGGCGACGCCCGCCGCCATCAAGGCGCGGGTGCGCCCCGAGGGCTCGCGGATGAGCCAGAAGCCGTCGCCACCGAGCCCGTTCATGTGCGGATAGACCACCGCGATCA
>DASZKX010000200.1:0-6541 GCA_035552735.1 Xanthobacteraceae bacterium | reverse complement strand
TGAAGGCGAGGCGCGCGGCCGCCACCGCGGCGCCAAAACCGCCGCAGGTGGCCGTGCTCTGGAAACCGCGCCCGAAGTGGGTCGGCTGGATCGAGAGCCCGATGCGGATCATGGCTTCGTAGCCGGCCGCGACCGCGGCGATGAAGTCCTTGCCGCCGGCATCGACCTCGTCGGCCAGCGCCAGCGCCGCCGAGAATACGATCGAGCCCGGATGCAGCATGGAGCCTACATGGGTATCATCGGCATCGATGCTGCCCGCATAGGTGGCGTTCAGGAAGGCGGCGCGCACCGGGTCTCGCCGCTCGCGCCGAAACAGCACTGCGGCGCGGCCCCGGCCTCCGAGACTCGCCATATAGGCATCGGCCCAGCCGCTCCATGGCATCGCGGCCCCGATGGAGGCGACGCGCACATAGTCGAGGAACAACTCGCCCAATGTGGTCTTGAGGTCGGGCGCAAGCGCATCGCCCTGCAAGGATGCGGCGAACCGAGCGAGCCCGAGGGTCGGTGCCGCGGCGGCGCCGCCTTTCTGGGTCGACGCCGGGAGGCTCACCCCTGTCGCTCGATGCACTTGCTGACGCTCAGGCTCTGCGCGCCCGCCGTGGGACACCACATCGATTTGCCGCCCGCGCCGCCGGCCACCACCACGATGAGATCGCGCGGCTCGTTGATGATGGGCACCGTCGCATTCTCGTCGGTTTGGTCGACCCAGACCGGGAAGACCGGACCCTTGGATTTGCCACGGTTCTTCACCATGCCCCAGGGCTTGCGCGCCATCTCGAAGATCGCCTTCTGCACATCGAGCTTCTTCCAGCCGCCGGCCGCGACATGCTGCGCGTTCTCGGGTCCGAAGACCAGGGCCGGGTGTCCCTGCGAGTAGAGATTGTTGCCCCCATAGGTCGACATGGAATCCGCGAAGGTCCGCATGATCTCGATGGGGCTGGTCTGCACGTTCTCGGTCATGCTGTGCGGGGCTTCGGCATTCACCACCGTCACGACACTGTCGTCGGTCCGAAAGCCGCGCTCGACGTGGAGCGGCTCCCATGGATTGGCGGCTTCGTGCTCGGCGATGCAATAGGTGTACTTGCCGGGATGCGCATGCTGGCAGAAATCGACCTCGGCCGGGACCGCGCCGCCGAGATTGACCAGCGCGAGGCGCAGGCCGCGGCCGATGGTGGCGTTCGCCCGCCAGCCCGGACCGAACACGCCGTTCCCGAAGTTGAGTCCGAGCTCGCGCACGATCGGGCCGTTGACGATGAGGAGGGGCGCGCCCGCATGCGTCGTGGTCTGACGGTGCGCGAGCCCATAAGGTTTCTCCAGCACCGCCGACAGCGCCGCGACGATGACCCGCAGATAGGCCGGCCGGCATCCCGCCATGACGGCGTTGACCGCGATGTTGCGCAGCGTCGCCAACCCCATGGCGGGCGGCACCACGCCGATCACGTCATCGGGATTGCGCCACGGCATGCCGGCGAGCATCCGTTCGACCCGCTCGGGCGTCGGCGGAATGATCGGAAGACCGTCGGTCCAGCCCTGCTCGTAGAAGTGATCGTTGATCGCTTCCAGCGAGTCCGGCAGCTCCATGGTCTTGGTCTTGGCGAGCTCGACCCTGTCCAGCATGCGACGATCCTTGCAATTAGCCAGCCAAACGGCTGCGCGGCCTACGGCGGCTCATTCTCGCGTGAATTGACGCCGTCAGCCGCGCGGCACCGCGTGCTCCGGCAGCGGGAACCTCTTGGCCGCGTATTCCGCGCCGACCGTTTCGCCCGGCGTCGTCAGCAGGCGGACGCATTCGGCCGCGGCGTCCACGCCCTTCTGCGCGATCTTGACCTGATCGGCTTCGCCGATAGGGTGGGGCAGCATCACGATCGGCAGCCCGTGATGGCCCTCGCCGCGCGCCACGATCTGGCCAAGCGGGCAGAACGAGCGGCTGATGAGCGCCACGCTGGGCACGCCGGCCTTCTCGAGATTGACCGCATCGATGACGCTCCACGGCGAGGACGAGCCGCAGTGGCCGACCCCGCTGATGGCGACGTCCGTCTCGGCGGCCATCTCGGCGATGAAGGGTGCCCCCTTGGCCGGGAAGCCCTTGCGCCAGAACTTGATGTTGGTGACTCCATGATCGCGCCGCAGGATCTCGGCCAGGGCCTCGAGCACCACGTCGGAGAACTCCTTGCCGTTGTCGAGGAGCCCGACCCGCAGTCCCTTGAGGGATTTCGGGCGCTCGGCCGGGCGCATGGCGGAGGTCGCGGGAGCGCCGGTCGGGAGCATCACGGTTTGCATGCTGGGCATGGCATCTCTCCTTGTGTGCGTAAAGTATACCGTGGTATAACACCGTATACAATAGCCGGGGAACAGGCGGAATCCGCCGACGGCCGTCAGGCCGCCGCCGCGCGCCGGTGGCCGCCCAGCTGCAGGGTCAGATCCGAGATCGCCTTGAGGGTCTCGATGTTCTGCAGGGCCTGCGCGGCCGCCTTCATGGCGGCCGGGTCGAGGCTCAGGCGGGCACAGTCCTCGAATTTCACGTTCAATTCCGCGGGTGTCAGGGCCACCTCGGGATTGCCTTTGGAGATATCGACCTGACGCTCGAGCACGCGGCCGTCGCGCAGCGTCAGCCGCACATTGACGGGCCGGCTGCCGCCCTTCCAGGCGCCCTCGATGCCGTCATGGACATACATGCTGATCCGGCGCGTGAGCGCCTGCGCCTGCGCCTCCTGCACCAAGCGGTCCGTGAAGGTGTCGAAACCGACGCTGTGGTCGAGGATCGCGCGCGCGATCGTATAGGGCATCGAGAACTTGGCTTCCAGCCCGGTTTGCGGCACCTGATAGCAAAGCTTGTCGAAGGTGTAGCGGGTGACGCCGGCGGCGCCCGAGACGATGTGGTCCGGATCTATGGCGTGCTCCCGCTTGAGCTGCTGCACCGCGTCGATCGCGGGATGCAGGGCGACGCCGCACGGATAGGGCTTGATGACGACGCCCCGCACCACCAGCTCGTAGACCTTCCCGAGCTCCGCCAGCGGCTGCATGTCGGCGGGCAGGCCGCGCGAATAGACCTCATGGAAGCTGCGCGGACCATCGAAGGGGTGGGGCAGGGACGTGAATCCCGCTTGCGCCCACAGCGACGCCTCCACGGCATTGCGGGCCGCGAGACCGGCATGCAGCGGCTTGCACATGGTTCCGAAGTTGCTGACATTGCCGCTGGTCATCGAATAGACGATGCCGAGCGCATGGGCGGTCCGCTGCGCATCGAGATCGAGCAGCTTGCAGCACGCCGCCGTGGCCCCGAAGGCCCCGATGGTGCCGGTGGCGTGCCAGCCGCCGTCGAGCGAATGGCGCGGCTGCGTGGTGCGTCCGAGCTTGGCCATGACCTCGAAGCCGACCACGTAGGCGTGCAGCACGTCGCGCCCCGATGCATTGATGGTCTCGCCGAGCGCGAGCACGGAGGGCACGAGCGACACGCTCGGATGTCCGATCAGGCCCCAGGTCACGTCATCATAGTCGAGCGCATGCGCGGCGGTGCCGTTGACCAGAGCGGCATCGTGCGCCGAGGTCTTGAAATTCTGGCCCCAGACGGTCGCACCGCCCGTGCCCGCGCTGTTGCGCGCCCATTCGGCCGGGATCGCGCCGGCCGGATGACGCGCGCCCGCGAGCGCCACGCCGACGCAATCCTGGATCGCGCCCTTGGCGACCGTCAGGGCCTGCGCCGGAATCGCTTCGAACCGGGACGAGACGATATAGTCGACGACGTTCTTGGTGTTTTGCATCATGTCCTGTGTGTCGAACTTTGGAGCCGGCAGCTCAGCGCGATTGGAAGTATTTGAAGTAGAGGTCGAGGACTTGCCCCTTCTCGGCCGCCGCCCTGTCCCAATCGAAGGTGGCGAGCTTGATGGAGTCGAGATCCGGCTTGCCGTCGGGCGCCGCGACATCCCGGCGGGCGGACCAGGACAGGATGGTGTCCGCCACCGACCGCTGCCCTTCGCGCGACAGCATGTATTGCGCCAAGGCCAGCGCGTTTTCGCTGTTCGGGCTGCCCTTCACCAGGCCGAGCGGCGCCGGCAGCATGATGGTGCCGTCCTCGACCCAATCCACGGCGACCGGTTTGCCTTCCTTCTCGAATTCGAATGCGTCGTATTCCGACACCGGACCGAGATCGCGCTCGCCGTTGGCGATCGCATCGCGGGTCGCGGTGCCGTCGCCGGCGACGAAGACGTCGTTGCGGGCGAGCTTGTCGAGATAGTCCACACCGTACATCTTCCACATGGCGTAGAGGTGGGAGAACGACGAGCCGGCGCGCGTCGGATCCGATATGGCGATCCGGCTCTTCCATTTCGGCTCGATCAGCTCCTTCCAGGTCTTGGGCAGCGCATCCTTCCCGACCAGCTTGGTGTTGTACATCAGCGCGATGCCGGTCGCCCGCAGCGCCACCCAGCCGGCCTTCTGATCGAAGAAGCCGTCGCGGTAATCCTGCGTCAAAGCCGGAGCGGCGAGGCGGGTATCGAGCCAGCCCTTCTGCGCGAAATATTCAAAGCCGCCCGGATCGGCCCCATGGATGAGATCGGCGCCGATGCGCCCGGCCTGGCGCTCGGCGACGAAGCGCTTGACGGTCTCGACCGAGCCCGCTCTGACGAACTCGATCTTGAGATTGGGGAAGTGCTTGTTCATCGCCGCGACCAGCCTGGTCATGGCGCTGGTGGCGAGCGACACGTAGATGCGCACGGTCCCGGAGCGATTGTCGACGGCGGATGCGTCCTGCGCCGCAGCCGGCGTCGCGGCCACCGCAGCCAGAACCGCGAGCGCTGCGCCGGCGCGGGACAGCGAACGCGAGATGGAAGCGTATCCGTATGGCGCCATGTCTTCCTCCCGCGGCGGCTTGGCTTTTATTGGCTCGGTCTTGCTTTGTATAATATCGTATATCCAGGTATACTTTCTTGACAAGCGCTTCCGCGCAAAGGGTTTGCGAGACCCTCTTCCGGTGACGCCGGCACGGGCGGAGCCCGGAAGCCGCGTCGAGAAGCTTCAAGTCGGATCGAACAGCTCGAAGGGCGCGAGCGGCGGGCGGGACGGGGCGCGGATGCCGGAGCGCTGCTCGATCAGCCGCAGCGCATCGGGCAGCTCGGCGAGCGAGACGATGCCGCCGGCCGGGTTGCGCTCCGCGAGCGCGCGGCCCTCGTCATATTCGTTGATCATCAGCATGGCGTTGAGGCCGAGCCGTTTGGTCATGTCGAGCCCTTCGGCGGTATCAGCCAGCACCATGATCCGCGCCGGATCGAGACCGGCTTGTTCAATGGCGCCGCGCACGACCTTGGCCATGACGCCGCCGGCCTCATCGCGGCTGATCGAGCCCGCGAGCAGATCGGCGAGGGCATGCCGCTCGATGAAGCGCGTGACGGCCAACCGCGACAGCGAAGAGGCCATGACTGCAGCGACGCCGAGCGACTTGAGCTCCTCGAGCGACCAGCGGACATCCTCGTAGAGGTCCGCATGCTCGACCGCCTGCAGCTCGAGTTGCTCCAAACGGAGCAGGTTTTCGGCCGAGATCGCGCGTTGCTCCATGAGGCCCAACAGCCGCCAATAAGCCTGGCTGCCGGTGGCGTCAGGATTGCGGCCCGCCCCGAGCAGCTCGATGGCAGCGCTCACGAATTCGTCAGGCCGAAACTCCGCCAGGCATCCGACCGGCTCGAACAGCACCGCCTTGATGGTTTCCACGATCAGGTCCTCGCCTCGTAGCCGGCGAACATGGTCTTGAGCATCCATTGATTGCCGGGGATCAGGCGCAGATAGATCTGGCCGGAGAAAGACGCCACGATGAAGGCGGTGCCGACGTCGTGAGCGAGCCGCGCCCAGTTCTCGCTCGCATAGGCATGCAGCGGCAGGCGTGGGAAGGTGAGCATGGGGGCGCTGCCGAGGATGAAGAATCCGGTGGTGAAGTTGGACATCAGCCCCAACAGCAGGATCCAGTTCAACACGCCCAGGAAGCGGTGCCCGGAGCGCAGCGACAATAGCTCGCCCAACCAGTGGAACGCACCTGCGATGCCGCGCTCGCGGGCGCTGGTCAGGCTCAGATAGATGATGGCTGCCGCCAGCGATGCCAGCAGGACGAAGCCGAAATAAGTGTGGTTCCACACCCGCATGAAAGCCGTGTCCCGGGCCGGCCCGAAGGCGGCGTCGAACAACGACGGCGTCGCGATGGAGGCGCCGACCGCGTAGGCGCCGGCGAGCCCGATCAGCAGGAACCAGGTGATGACGAACTTGGCCGGGCTGAAGGTGAGGGGTGGCGGCGGTCCCGCCTGCTGCCGCGAGCCCACCATGATATAGTGGCCCACATAGGCGGCGTAGTGCAGCGCCAGAATCGCGAGCGCAACGAGATAGACCCGGTCGAGGGTCGCGAACGGAAAGCGATAGATGATGCGGCGGTGGATATAGGGATAGTTCTCGGTCCCGACCGCCCAGGACACCAGCACCAGCGCCACCGCGAGCACGATCAGAAAGGCGCCGCTCAGCACCGGATAGGTCTTGGTCTCGACCGTCGACGTAAGCTGCAAGC
>DASZKX010000199.1:0-2518 GCA_035552735.1 Xanthobacteraceae bacterium | reverse complement strand
GCGCTGTTCGCGGCCTGCCCGGAGCCGGACATCCTGATCAACAACAATGCTGGCCCGCCGCTGCGCGATTTTCGCGAGCTCAATCGTCAGCAGATCATCGACGGCGTGGTCGCCAACATGGCGGTGGCCATCGAGCTGATCCAGAAGTCGATCGATCCCATGATGCGGCGCCGCTTCGGCCGTATCGTCAACATCACCTCCGCCACCGTGAAGCTGCCGCAGGCTGGGCTCGATCTCTCCTCAGGCGCCCGTGGCGGATTGAGCATCTTCGTGGCCGGCGTGGCCCGCCAGGTCGCCGAGGCCAACGTGACCATCAATAATCTGCTGCCGGGCGCGTTCGCCACCGACCGGCTGCAATCGACGCTGGCGGCCGCTGCCAAGCGCAAGAACATCAGCGTGGAGCAAGCCAAGGCCGAGCGCATCGCCAGCGTGCCGGCCAAGCGCATCGGCGACCCGGCCGAGTTCGGCGCCGCCTGCGCGTTCCTCTGCTCCGCTCAGGCCGGCTACATCACCGGGCAGAACCTCGTGATCGACGGCGGCGCCTTTCCGGGCGCGTTCTGAAGTGGATTGTAGGGCGCCATCGGTTTATTGCGCCGTTTGGCGGTGCCGAGGCATTTCGCTCTTTGGCGAAGCTGCTGGCGCAATGGAGCCGAGGCATTAGCTCTTTTGCGAGGCTGCTGGCGCAATAAAGCGATTGCGCCCTTCAATAAGCGGAGCCCTTCAATCCTTCGGCAATGCCGGCCAGGTGGCGTGGAAGTGATGCACCGGGCCGGGTCCTGACCCGATCTCCAACGTGTCGGCGGCCGCGATGGCGGCATGCACATAGAGCTTCGCGGCCCGCGTGGCCGCTTCCAGCTCCAGGCCCTTGGCGAGGCCGGCCGCGATCGCGGCCGAGAAGGCGCAGCCGGTGCCATGGGTGTTGCGCGACGCGATCCGCGACATGGGCAGCGCCACGGCGCCGTTGCGGTCGACCAGGAGATCAACGCTGCTGGGTCCCGCGCCATGTCCGCCCTTGATCACCACCGCCTGCGCCCCCAAGCCGAGCAAGCGCTGCGCCTGCGCCAGCATCTCGTCCTCGCTCTGCGCCACCGGCAGGCCCAGCAGCGCGGCTGCTTCCGGCAAATTGGGCGTGAGCACCCGGGCGCGCGGGATGAGCACGCGCTTGAGCACATCGATGGCGTCAGGTGCCAGCAGCCGGTCGCCCGACGACGCCACCATCACCGGATCGAGCACCACCTGGGTCTGCCGCCAGCGCTCGAGCCCGGCCGCAACCGCCGCGACGATGCCCGGCTGCGACAACATGCCGATCTTCAGCGCTTGAACGCGCAGGTCGGAGAACACCGCATCCATCTGGGCAGCGACGAAATCGGCCGGCACGTCGTGGATCGCGCTCACGCCCGCGGTGTTCTGGGCGGTCAGCGCGGTCACCACGCTCGCCCCATAGACGCCCAGCGCCGAGAAGGTCTTGAGATCGCCCTGCAGGCCGGCACCGCCGCCGGAATCGGAGCCCGCGATCGTGACCGCGATCGGCGTCATGCCGCCTGCCGCTTGGCGAGCGCCGCCTCCACGATGGCGCGCAGACCGCGCGCGGCGGCTTGCGGATCGCGCGACAGCGACAGCGCCGAGATCACCGCGACGCCGTCGGCTCCCGTCGCGATGACGGCTCCTGCGTTGCTCGCATTGATCCCCGCGATGGCGCCGATCGGCAGATCGGGATCGCGTCCGCGCATCTTGGCGAAAATGCTCTTGAGGCCGGCGAGCCCGATGGGCGGATCCGGATTGTCCTTCGACACGGTGGCGAACACCCCGCCGACGCAGACATAGTCGAGATGCTCGATCGGGGCATGCGTCGCCTGCGCGAGCGTCTTGATGCTGAGGCCGATCATGGCGTGCGGTCCGAGCAGCCGCCGCGCATCCGCGACCGCCATATCGTCCTGCCCCAGATGCACCCCATCGGCACCGGCCGCGAACGCCACGTCGACGCGGTCGTTGATCAACAACGGCACGCCGAGCGGCGCCAGCCGGCCGCGGATCGCCCGCGCGGTCTCCACCATCGCCTGCGTGGAGCCGCGCTTGTCGCGCAATTGCACCAGCGTGGCACCGCCTCGCGCCAGCAGGAACGAAAGCTCGGCCAGATCGCGGCCGCCGGCGTGCTCGGGATCGACCAGTGCATAGAGTCGTAGATCAGCGCTCATCGGCGCAATCTAGGCACCGGGTCGACGGCACGCAAGCGATAGTGGGTGGCGAATGGCGAATGGCGAATGGCGAGTAGTGAGTGGCGATCGGCGCGGAAACCGGTTAGCCTCTGGCTCGCTCTTCTCTACTTGCTACTTGCTACTTGCTACTCGCTACTCGCTATTCGCCACTCTTCGCCACTTCCCCCGGAGGCCCGCTTGGTTCCCTTCTTCGTCCAGATCAAATGCCAGCTCGGCAAGTCCTACGAGGTGGCCAACGCGCTCGCGGACGCCGAGATCGCGTCGGAGATCTATTCGACCGCCGGCGAGTTCGATTTGCTGGT
>DASZKX010000198.1:0-16341 GCA_035552735.1 Xanthobacteraceae bacterium | reverse complement strand
CCGCCGACGTTCTCGATGATCACCTGCTGGCCCAGCAGCTCCGACAAGCGCGGCGCCAGCACGCGTGCCATGGTATCGGTCGCGCCGCCGGCCCCGAACGGGACCACCATGGTGACCGGCCGGATCGGCCACGTCTGTGCCGCAGCCGGCGCGGTTGCGGCGATGGATGCGGCGAGCAGCGGCGCGGTGAGGGCCGCGATGGCGGCTGACGTCGTGCGGCGCCTCATGCATCCTCCGCTGGGATGGGTTGGTCGTCGGGGCCTCTGGTCGCGGGTGCGGATTTGAGAATTGAATCGATCCGGGGCCGTGTAAAGCCCGTCGGCGGTGCGGGCGATCGCCCGGCTTGGCGGCACCTTGTCGTCATATTATAACACGGGCGGTCCATACAATGCCGCCAACACAAGGGAGGACTACTCATGTTCAAAGTCGCATATCGGTTGGCCGGGCTTTCGCTCGCGTCCGCGCTCGCCTGCGGGGCCGCCACCACGGCGAATGCCCAGCTGCTCGTCCACAAGGATCTGTCGCTCGCGATGGCCACCACCATGGCGACGACCGCGATCGCGACCTGCAAAGGCCAGGGCTATAACGTGTCCGTGCATGTGCTCGGCCGCGATGGCCAAGTGATCCTCGGCCTGCGCAACGAGCTCGCGGGCGCGGCCACGATGGAAAATTCCATGAAGAAGGCCTTCACGGCCCGCACGTTCCGCCGGTCGTCAGGAGACTTTGCGAAGGGCGTCAAGGGCAATGCGACCGCCGGTGCCCTGTTCCTGACCAACATCGTGGCGGCCCAGGGCGCGCTTCCGATCAAGGTCGGCGACGACGTCATCGGCGCCATCGGGGTGTCGGGCGCACCCGGCGGCGACAAGGATGAAGCCTGCGCCAAGGCCGGCCTCGACAAGGTCTCTGCGGACCTCAAATAACGAAGCTTCACATCCATTCTCGCCCACCGCCCGCAATGGCGGCATTCATCAGGGAGGACTTCTCATGATTGGAACCACACGTCTGCTCGCCGGCATTTCGCTGGCATTCGCCTGCGGGGCTGCCACAACCGCGAATGCCCAACTCGCCGTCCACAAGGATCTGACGCTCCCCATCGCGCTCACGATGGCGGAAACCGCGGCCCAAATGTGCACGGCGGAGGGTTACAAAGTGTCCGTGCACGTGGTCGGCCGCGATGCCGAGGTGCTGGTCGCCATGCGGGGTGACGACGCCAATCCGCACACGATGGAAAACTCCATGCGCAAGGCCATCACGTCCCGCATGCAGCGCCGTCCGTCCGGCGAATTTGCGACCGCCGTCAAGGACAACCCCACGGCCGGCGGTCTCCATCTCGCCAACCAGATTCCGGCGCAGGGTGCGCTGCCGATCAAGGTCGGCGACGACGTCATCGGCGCGATCGGGGTTTCGGGCTCGCCCGGCGGCGACAAGGACGAGGCCTGTGCCAAGGCCGGCATCGACAAGGTGGCGGATCAGCTGAAATAAGCCAAGCGCAGCCTGGACTATAGCGGCGCAGCATTCCGATGCTGCGCCGTTTTCATTTCAAAGCCCGACGGCAAATCCAAGATCAAATCCGGCCATGGCGCCGTTCCACTGATCCCGCAGCACCCTTTCGCGGGGCCAAGGCTTCGGTGTATCCTGTGGGCGAACTGCCTTATGTCGGGATTGCCGGAATCTCCGATCGTTACAAGGGGCGGGACGGCGCTGGCACCACCGGCAGGCACGCTGACAAGACCAACAAACGTTTTTCGGTCTCGCGTATTCGCGTCCACGGGTGCTCACGGCGCCTCCGCCGCGCCGGGCGAGCTCCCTGGATCGCTGCTGCAGGGAGGAAAGGCATGGTTTTCCGGAGCTCGATCGGTGCGATCGCCCTCATGGCGGTGCTGCTGATCACGGTCGACGGCGCGCGGGCGTTCGATGACGCGCAATATCCGAACCTGAAGGGCCAATGGCTCAGGGCCCGCCCGCCGGCGGGAGTGACCGGCCAAGGACCGTTCGATCCGGACAAGTCATGGGGGGTCGGCCAGCAAGCGCCACTGACGCCCGAATATCAGGCCCGCTTCGAAGCGAGCCTCGCCGATCAGGCCTCCGGCGGCCAGGGCACATGGCCGGGGGGCAGGTGTCTCGCGATCGGGATGCCCGGCATGATGACCCTGTTTCGGCCGATGGAGATCGTGGTCTTCCCCGACATCACCTACATCCTCATCGATCACATCCGCGACTCGCGCCGGCGCATCTATACCGATGGACGCGATATGCCGGCCGATGCGCAGCCGAGCTTCGACGGCTACTCCATCGGCAAATGGATCGATACCGAGGGGAAGGGGCGCTTCGATACGCTCGAGATCGAGACCCGCAACTTCAAGGGCCCGCGGGCGTTCGAGCCCAGCGGCCTGCCCCTGCACGCGGACAATAAGACCGTCGTCAAGGAACGGATCTATCTCGACAAGTCGGATCCGGATCTGATGCACAACGACCTGACCGTCGTCGACGATGCGCTCACTCGACCATGGACGGTGGCGAAGAAATACCGGCGCGACGACGCCAAGTTCCCGATCTGGCCCGAGGACATGTGCGTGGAGGGCAGCGGATTGGTCTTCATCGGCAACGACATGTATTTCCAGAGCGGGGAGGGCCTCCTGATGCCGGCCAAGAAGGGCCAGCAGCCGCCCGATCTGCGCTACTTCAATCAACCGAAAAAATAGCGGCCGACGAATGGTCGGCAGGCTCCGCTACGTGGCGCGAAGCCTTTGGAACAATCTCGAGGGAGGTCACCCATGTTGGATCGAAGCTCGATCGGCGCGACCGTGCTGGCGGCGGCGCTGGTGCTGACATTTGCCCAGGCGCGGGCATTCGATGAATCGAAATACCCCGACCTCAAGGGCCAGTGGGTCAGGGCCCGCGTTCCCGGGGTGGTGGGCCAGCCGGCCTATGATCCGATGCACAATCAGGGGCGCCCGCAGCAGCCGCCGCTGAAGCCCGAGTTCATGGCGCAGTGGGAGGCCAGCCTCAAGGATCAGGCGGAGGGCGGGCAGGGCGGCGACCCGACCTACGGCTGCCTATCACCCGGCATGCCGCGCATCATGGTTCCGTATGGCGACATGGAGATCGTGGTCACGCCGGAGACCACCCATATTTTGGTCGAGCACATCCACGACTCGCGCCGCATCTTCACCGACGGGCGCGATTGGCCCAAGGACTTCATCGATCCGACCTTCCAGGGCTATTCGCTTGGTAAGTGGTCCGATACCGACGGTGACGGCCGCTACGACACGCTCGAGGTGGAGACCCGCTACTTCAAGGGTCCGCGCGCCTTCGATGCCACCGGCATTCCGCTCCACCCGGACAATCAAAGCGTCTTCAAGGAGCGGATCCACTGGGACAAGAACAAACCCGATGTCCTCACCAACGAGATCACGACCTTCGACAATGCGCTGACGCATCCCTGGACGGTCACCAAGACGTACGTTCGCCAGAAGGTGGATCGGCCGGAATGGTTGGAGGAGGTTTGCACCGAGGGCAATGAGCACGTCGGCATCGCGGGCGAGGCCTACTATCTGA
Organism: Xanthobacteraceae bacterium; assembly: GCA_035552735.1. GTDB lineage: Bacteria > Pseudomonadota > Alphaproteobacteria > Rhizobiales > Xanthobacteraceae > VAZQ01. Next base: position 12,783 of record DASZKX010000198.1, on the reverse strand, counting down.
GCGGGGACGGCCGCCTGATGCCGGCCAAGAAGGGCCAGCAGCCGCCGGACCTGCGCTATTTCAAGCAGCCGCAGAAGTGACGCCGGTCCGCTGGACCGTTCGCACCGTCTCGCGTTCGGCGATTCACCTTCCGCCGGATCGACGCAGGCTTTTGACCGCCAAGGCCGGGGTGCCGGATTTTTCGGCGATCAACCGGTCCTGCTCCTCGATCACGGCACGCGCCGGTGCATCGCCATCGAGGCCGCCCAGGAGGTCGCTTGGCACTCTGCGATTGGAGCGCTGCGAGCCGTCTTCGTAGAAGACGTCGAACAGGGCAAATTCCACCCGCGTCGCCGGTTTGCGTGCCATCCTCGGTCTCCATGAGCTCGCTGATGGACAATGGGACCGACACTTGGGACCGATACTTGGGGCCGGCGCTTTTTTGGGCCAGCCCCGGTGGCGATCACATTGCCGGAAGTGCAAAAGGCCCGGCGCTCGCGGCCGGGCCTCATCCGCGGTTCGTGCACCGCGGTTGGACGTTGCTAGACGTTCTGCAGATTCGAGGCCGCCAGCTTGCCGCGCTCGCTGACGACGTCATAGGTGAGCTTCTGGCCCTCGTTGAGGTTGCTCATTCCGGCGCGCTCGACGGCAGAAATGTGGACGAACACGTCCTGCCCGCCGTCCTGCGGCTGGATGAAGCCGAAGCCCTTTTGTGAATTGAAAAACTTTACTGTACCTGTAGCCATGTCTTGGCCTCCTGTGAAAACGCCGATCGGCGTCTGAGGGCTACGCGACATCGCGCAGCCTTGCGTCCGAATTCGACGTTGTCTCTAGGAAGAGCCCCAACCGGGCAAACAGCAAAGACAGGCAAAATCTCGAACAAAGGCCTATATAGGCTCTAGGGCTACGATAGCAACCCGTTTCATGTGAGGATTCCATGGCATTTCGGCCGAATTACAATAGAGACCGTAGCGAACGAGACCGGGCAGCGCGCACCCGCAGCGAAGAAAAGCAGCGAAGAAAAGAGGAAAAGACCGCACAGCGCAAGGCTGAACGCGACGGAACCGCGGTGCCGCCGACCTCCGAGGCGCCGGGAGACGTGGAGGTTCCCGGGCATGACATGCCCACCTGATCGACGGGCTCGGGTGGTGGAAAGACCTCCTCACAGCCGACGGGCGGGGTAAGCGGTACGCTTACGGCATCGCCGACATACCACGTCCCGCCTCAGCGGCAGCCCGCGAGCGTGCTGCCCTGGTTCTCGACCACGAACGGCCCGAGCTTGGCGGCCGCATAGTCCGCGTAGGACGTGTCGGCGAGCCGCTCGGCCGGCAATTGCGCGCTGCCGAACTTGTTCTGTTTGTACCACGCCTGCATGTCGAGCATGCTGGCGACATTGATGCGGCCGTTGGGATCGCGCGCCGGCCAGGGATATTTGTAGAGCAGCTCCTCGCGCGTCTCGGTGCCGGTGCGGATCAGGCGCTGGATCAGCTCGGCGCGGTTCGCTCCGCCGTGATAGGCTTGGCAATAGTCGCGAACGCCGCGCAGATAGGCCGTGAAATAGTTGCGCAGCAGATCGCGATTGGGCTTGGCCCAATCGGTGTTGATCATGGCGACCGCGATCGTCAACGGCCATGGCTTGACCAGGTCGTCGGGCTCCTTGAGGCTCACCGCGAAGCCCTTGTCGATGAATTGCGAAGTGAACGGCGGAATGACGATCGCGGCGTCGATCGCCTTGTTGGTGAAGGCGACGGCCATCTGGTTGAACGGCAAGACCTTGATGTCGACATCCGCGATGGTCAGCCCGTCGGTTTCCAGCATCTTGCCGACCTCGTAGGTCGAGACCGAGCCCTGGCCGTTGCTGGCGATGGTCTTGCCCTTGAGATCCTTGAGCCGCGTGATCTGCCCCTTGAGGTCGGGGCGGATCATCAAATGATGACCGAGCGGGCTCGAGACCCGGTCCATCACCATGGTGATGGGAAGATTCTTGTCCAGCGCGTTGAAATAGCCGGCCGAGATTCCGCCCTCCACCACCTGCAGCTGGTTCTGGGCCAGGAGCGCGATCGCGTTGGCGGAGGTGTCGAGATCCTCGGTCTCGACCTTGATGCCGAGCTCTTTGAAATAGCCCTTCTCGATCGCCGTGAGGGTGGCGACCGAGGAGATCGACTTCACCATGCCGACCTTGACGGTGACGTCGTCCGCATGGGCTGCTCCGCTCATGATCGCGAGAAGAGCAAACAGCGTGCGCTTGAGCATGGCCATCATCGGAGATCTCCCGGCTGCGCCGCCTACTTGGATTTGACGAAATAGCGCCCTTCGGTATCGCGATCGAGCACGACCTTGGCGCGCAGCCCCTCGAGCGCGCGCACGATCTCGCGGCCATCGCGGCTGCCGACCGCGCTCATCAGCTGCTCGAAGGACTTGGGCCCCTCCGAGAGCGCCGCCTCGAGCGAGGCAAAGCGCGGACCCTCAAAGCGCGGCGGCGCCGGCACGCGGGTCTCGATGCGTCCGCCGCTGCCGAACGGCCAAGTCAGATCGAACCCGGCCTTGGCGCCGACCTTCTGGCTCGTGAGCGAAGGATCGAGCGGCAGCGTTCGCAGCCCGCTCATCACCACCAGGTCGCGGTCGGGCTGGAACCGCGTCGCCAGCGCCCAATCCATTTGCTGGTCGGAGAACACGTCGATGTCGGGGTCGACCACGAACACGTTCTTGACGTTGGGCAGCGCCCCGAAGCAGGCCGCGATGGCGTTGCGGGCCTCGCCCGCGACCCGCTGCCGCAACGCCACCCGCAGATTGAACATGCCGCCGCTCGACGTGGTCGCATAGACGGCGACCGGCTCGCGCACCGCCGTTTCGAGCGCCCGCCAGATCATCACCTCGGTGCGCACGCCGTTGAGCGGCGCGGTGTCGGTGCGGCCGAGCGAGAAGCCCCCGATGGTCGAGGTTTGGAACAGCGCGTCGCGCCGGCGCGTCACCGCGGTCAGGTGGAACACCGGATTGCGCTTGACGTGCCCGTAGTAGCCGAGAAATTCGCCGTAGGGCCCTTCCGATTCCGCATGGCCGCGGGCATCGAGATAGCCTTCGAGCACCCATTCGGCATCGGCCGGAACCCGGATGTCGTTGGTGACGCATTTCACCACCGGCAGCGGGGCCGCGCGCAGGCACGCGACGAGCGAGAGCTCGTCGACCGGCAGCCGCATCACCGCGGCCACGTGATCGACCGGATGCGACCCGACCACGAAGCTGATCGGCAGCGGCTTCCCGGCCGCGGCGCTCGCTTCGTAGATGGCGCGCAGGTCGCTCGGCGAGTTGAGATCGATGCCGGCCTCCCGGCGGCCGCGCAGCATCAGGCGGCGGATCCCCACATTGGTCCAGCCGCTCGCCGGATCGACCGTGAAATCCATGGCCGACGAGATGTAGGGCGCCCCGTCGTCGCCATGCTGAAGGTGGACCGGCAGCGCGGTCAGGTCGGCGTCCGCGCCGGTCAGCACGATCTCCTGGGCCGGGGCCTGCCGGCGCGCGATCTCGAAAATATCGGGCTTGCCGGCGAGACGGCGGCGGATCTCGCCGGTCAATTCGTTGGCCGCGACCCCGAAGGCGCGCGCGATCCGCCCGCGGCTGCCGGTGACGTTCCCCACCAACTGTTGCCGCTCCGCCCCGACCGCGCCGAACAGGACAGCTCTCGGATTGTCCTCGAGCACGGCCGCCACGTCGGCCAGGTCCACGGGGGCGGAGCGTCTCTCGAGCTCGTCGGCCGGCAGGCTCTCGACGAAACCGCGCAGCCGGAAGCGGTCGCAATCCGCCGCGCTCGCCCGCGTGGTGGTCTCGGTCTTCTCGATAATTCCCATGCCGGTCCTCCGCGCCGGACACTATAGCGAAAAGACTTGGCTGTGGCGAAAGCGGAGCGGGGCTTCGCTTGTCTCTCTGCGAGGACGGTTGGATTGCAGGCAGGTCCCTCTACGCCGTCGTCCCTGCGCTACGGCCGGGATGACACAAGCATCACTTGACCTTTAGTAACCACCCGGCTACATTATTGGTAGCCAAACGGTTACGCAGATCATGCCCCAAACGAAGCGCAAGCCGAGCGAGGCGGTGTTCCGGGCGATCGCCGATCCAACGCGCCGGAAAATTCTCAGCCTGTTGCGCTGCGGTCGGCGCAGCGTCGGCGACATTGCGCGGAATTTTCGCACCAGCCGGCCGTCGATCTCGCGCCACCTGCGCTTGTTGCGCTCCGCCGGTCTGGTGGTGACGCGCCGCCAGGGCACCGCCCGCATCTGCGAGCTGAACGCAAAGCCGCTGCGAGCAGTCGACGACTGGCTGCGCGACTATGAAGCGTTCTGGGGCGAGAGCCTGCGCGGTCTCAAGAGCTACATCGAGGAGGAGCGATGAATCCCACCAGCGCGAGCGACACCATCGTCAAGGAGATCACCATCCGGGCGCCGGCCGAGCGGATCTTCGAGGCGCTCACCAATCCGCAACAGAGGCTCAAGTGGTGGGGGGCGGATGGCCAATACCGGGGCACCCACATGGAGTCCGATCTGCGTCCCGGCGGCAAATGGCTGACCCGCGGCATCGGCCGCGGGGGCAAGGCCTTCAACGTGGGCGGCGAGTACCGTGAGATCGAGCGTCCGCGTTTGCTCGTGTTCACTTGGCTTCCGGACTGGGACGCGGAGGCGCAAGAATCCCTGGTCCGCTTCGATCTGGAGGAACGCGACGGCGTTACCACGGTTCGCTTGACCCATTCGGGCCTCACGACCGAAAGCGCGCGCGCCCACCATCAAGGCTGGCCGCAAGTGCTGGGCTGGCTGCAGGCCTATGCGGAGAGGCGCCCCGAGGGCGCCCCTACGTCATGATTGTTCAAGCGTCCTATTGCCCGCGCAAATCCGCGCGGCGTCGTTGCAGGAAGTGGCGCACTGCCGGGTCGGCTTCGAGCCCGATCGCCCGCTCATAGGCTTCCTCCGCGACGTCGCGCGCGCCGGTGCGCGCCAGCAATCCGGCGCGGGCCGCCCAATAGGGCTGGTATTCGGCAAGCCGCGCATCGGTCGCCAGCGCATCGAGCGCCGCGAGCCCGGCGGCCGGCCCGCGCGTCTCGGCGATCGCGATTGCCCGGTTGATCGCCACCACCGGCGAATCGATGATCGCCGCCAGCGCATCGTAGAGGCGCTCGATCGCGGCCCAGTCGGTTTTGCCGGTGAGCCGGCGCGCCACATGGGCTGATTGCACCGCAGCTTCCAGCTGATAGCGGCCGATCGCACCCATGCGGCTCGCCCGGAACAGAAGCGTTTCCGCCTCCTCGATCATGTGGCTGCTCCACAGGCGCGGATCCTGATCGGCCAGCGCCACGTATTCGCCTTGCGGATTGCGACGCGCCCCGCGCCTCGCCTCGGCATGCAGCATCAGGGCGAGCAAGCCGAGCGCTTCCGGCTCCTGCGGCAACAGCGAGGCCACCAGCCGGCCGAGCCAAATTCCTTCCGCGGCGAGGTTGCGGCGGCGGAACTCGGTGCCGGCCGGATCGGACCAGCCCTCCGAGAAGGCCGCATAGATGGCGCCCAGCACCGCAGCCAGGCGATCGCTCAAATCGGCTCGCTCGGGTAGGCGGAACGGGATGCCGGCCTGCCTGATCTTGGCCTTGGCGCGCACCAGCCGCTGGCCCATGGTGGCGGGCGAGATCAGAAACGCCGAGGCGATCGTGGCGGCGTCGAAGCCCAGCACGGTCTGCAGGATCATGGGGGCGCGAATGCCCGGATCGATCGCCGGATGGGCGCAGGCGAACATCAGCAGCAGCCGCTCATCGGGAATCTGCGTCTCGCGCGTTGCCGCCGCCTCCAACTCCTCCTGCATCAAGTGCAGATGTCCGGCCGCATCCTCATGGCTGCGCCGCCGCCGTGCCGCATCGATCATCTTGCGCCGCGCCACCGCCATCAGCCATGCCTCCGGGCTCGTGGGGATTTGGCTCGCGGGCCAATCCACCAAGGCGGCCGCGAAGGCCTCCGCCAAGGCGTCCTCCGCGCCCGCGACGTCGTGCGTGCGCGCCGCCAGAAAAGCGACCAGCTTGCCGTAGCTGCGACGCGCCACTGCTTCGGCGGCCGCGCGGGCGGGCTGGTCGTTTTCCGGCGGCATCGTTTGCACTTGGTCCAATGCGAGATGGCTACATGAGCCAGAGCGGCCGCACCTCGACCGCCCCATGGCTCGCGGCCGGGCAACGCGCCGCCCAGGACAGCGCTGCGTCGAGATCCGGCACCTCGATCATGTAGTAGCCACCCAATTGCTCCTTGGTTTCCGCATAGGGACCATCCAGCACCTCGGTCTTGCCGTTGGCGACCCGCACGGTGGTGCCCGACGTGGTCGGCCGCAACCGATTGCTGCCCACATGGACGCCGGCCTTCTTCATGGCTTCCGTGTAGGCCCCATAGGCGGCCAACATCTGGTCGGCGGTCTCCTTGCTGGCGGCCACCATGCCGGCTTCATTGCCGTAGATCAGCAGCATGTACTTCATCGCGCTCTCCTTCATTCGAAAACGGCCGAGCCTTGTGCCCTGCCTGTGCGGTGACGGTCGGCTCCGCCCGATTTCGACAGCCGGGCCGAAAATTCCGGCCTGCTCGGCGAATGGGGCCGGGCAGCGGGACACCCTGGGGCCCGGGACCGGGCCCATCTTCTTCCCAGTGGTGGGTGACGAGGATAGTGTCGCCGCACCAAATGGAGGCTCGAGCTCTTGGTACACAGGCCCGACATTCAGGGGCTGCGGGGCGTCTCGGTCCTCGCGGTCATTGTGTTTCACTTAGGTATCGGGCTCCCGGGCGGGTTCGTCGGGGTGGACGTTTTTTTTGTGATTTCCGGTTTTCTGGTGACCGGCCTCATCTCGGAGGAGTTTACCAAGCGCGGAACCCTCTCTTTCGGAGAGTTCTACAGTCGTCGAATAAGACGCATCTTTCCAGCCCTGTTGGTCATGATCGTGGCGACCACCGGGCTCGGATACTTCTTGTTGTTCCCCGGCGACTACAAGGAATTCGCGCTGAGCGGCCTCTACGCGGCACTCTCGCTCGGCAACGTGTTCTTCTATTTCGCCACCGGCTATTTCGACATTCCCTCCGAGTCGAAGGGTCTGCTCCATACCTGGTCCCTGGGCGTGGAGGAGCAATTCTATCTGATTTGGCCTCTCATCATGATTGGTCTCCTGTCGGCGGCCGAACGCCGTCGCGCCTCCATGACCTGGCTGATGGCCGGCATTGTGGGCGCCGGTTTTCTGGTCAGCGTTTACGGTGTTCTCACCAATCCAAAAGCGGCGTTCTATTTGCTCCATGCGCGACTCTGGGAGCTGGCGGCCGGAGGCTTTTTGGTCTTTGCCCCGCGCCTGCGCGCTCGATGGCTCGACCAGCTCTTCCCCGCGGCTGGTCTCGGACTGATCCTTTGGTCGGTCTGCTTTCTTTCCCCCGAATGGCTGTTCCCCGGCTGGAATGCGCTGCCCGCCGTGGTCGGGGCCGCCCTCATCATCAATCCCGCAAGTGCATCGTCTTCCGTGGCCCGCGTGTTGTCCTTCCAGCCCCTGCAACTCGTGGGCAAGATTTCCTATTCGCTGTACCTCTGGCATTGGCCTCTCATCGTCTTTTGGCGCCAGTACCGCAGCGGTGCGGCGCTGACGCTCGTCGACGCCGCAATTGTGTCAGGCGCTTCATTGCTCGTCGCCTTCATGTCCTGGAAATGGGTCGAGCAGCCCTTTAGAAAGCCGCTCTCCGTCAAGACAACCTTGCGGTTCGGCCTGGTCACCGCCGGAACGGTGGCCGCCCTGATGCTCGGTGTCGTGCAGGAAAATGGATTTCCCGAGCGTGTCACCCCGAACCTGGAGGCGCTGAGCAGCCTCAAGACGATGTGGGACTGGAACTGCCCCTATGCGCCGGGGCCTTTCAACGTCGACTGCGCGGTCGGCGCCGATTGGCGAACCGCCGCCAGCCGGGGCGTCATCTGGGGCGACAGCCATGCCGAGCATCTTCTGCCTTTGCTCGATCTCGCCGGGAGAGAGACCGGGCGCTCGATCGCGCTCTTTGGCGACTGCCCTCCGATTTTCCACGACGGCGGGCTGAAGCGCTACATACCGGCGAGTCCCGAATATGATACGTCGTGCTCGCAGCGCGCCCACTACATCGACGTGCTCAAGGCGTCACCTGAAATTGAATTTGTCATGCTGGCGGCGCGCTGGTCCGCCTATCTTTCGGTCACCTATAGGAACCAGGGCGACCCACGATCGGTGGCGCGCGGCCTGGAATTGCTCAGGGAGGGGCTGGAGGAATTTGTGAGCGAGATCGCGCCGCTGCGGCGCAGGATCATTCTGCTCGGCGAGATGCCGCAGATGGGATTCGATCCGATTCCCTGCGTCATTCTGCAGGACATTCGGCTGTGGCGCGATCAGAGCGAGCGCGGGCGTTGCCTGGCCATGACGGCCTCAATTCCCCGCAGCAGCTTCTTGGAAAGACAGTCTGCGACCAACGCGGTCCTGCGCTCGGTCGCCGCCGGTCATCCCGATGTGCTTGCCGTATTCCCAACCGACGAGATGTGCCGACCGGATTGCATCACCTCCATCGGGGGCGAGTTCCTGTTCCGCGACAGCAGCCATCTGCGACGTAATATGTCCCTCGATGGCGTCGAGAAGCTCGTTGCGCTCTTGCGCCTGCCCGACCTGTTGCGCGGGCTGGGCGGGCACGCGCAGGAACCCAGGTACTAATTTAGGTGCTCGATCCGCGTCCCGGAATGGTTGGACCGATGCGGCTTTCTCTGTTTTAGGCTATCCTGAGAGAATGTCACGGAGCATGACGTTTCTTAAATCACGCCGGAGGAAACCATGCTGACCCGCCGCGATGCGGTGATCGGCGCAATGAGTGCGGGAGCCGCAATGTCGACCAACGAGGCCCTTGCCAAGGCGGCGCAGCCCGCGACGCCGGTGAACTTCGACGTTGCGGCGGATGCCTGCGATTGCCACACCCACATCCACGGCGATCCGGATCAATTCCCGTTCTTCGCGGGCCGCGTCTATACGCCGGAAACCGCGCTGCCCGAGGAGATGGCGGCGCTTCATCGGGCGCTGCGCATCAAGCGCGTGGTGATCGTGACGCCGAGCGTGTATGGCACCGACAACTCCGCCACGCTCTACGGAATGAAGGCGCGCGGCCCCGACGCGCGCGGCGTGGCGGTGATCGACGACAAGACGGCGGACGGCGAGCTCGACGCCATGGGCAAAGCCGGCATGCGCGGCATCCGTCTCAATCTCGCGACCAGCGGCAGCAATGATCCCGGTCTCGCCCGCCGGCGCTTCCAGGCCGCGCTGTCCCGCATGGCGAGCCGCAACTGGCATATTCAGATCTACACCAACCTGGCCGTGATCGCCGGCATCAAGGACCTGGTGCTGGCGGCGCCGGTGCCGGTGGTGCTCGACCACTTCGGCGGCGCTCAGGCCGCGCTTGGATCGGGGCAGCCGGGCTTCGCCGATCTGATCGAGCTGGTCCGCTCCGGCAAGGCCTATGTGAAGATTTCCGGCGCCTATCGGGCCTCGGCCCAGGCGCCCGACTATCCGGACGTGGCGCCGCTTGCCAAGGCGCTGATCGCCGCCAATGCGGAGCGGGTGGTCTGGGGCACCGATTGGCCGCACCCCAATTCCGTCACCGGGTCGGGTCGCAAGGTGACCGATGTCACGCCGCTCCGGCAGATCGATGATGGGGCGCTGATGAACCAGCTCCCCGTCTGGGCGCCCGAGCCGGCGACCCGCAGGACCATCCTGGCCGACAATCCTGCCCGCCTTTACGGATTCTGAGCGAGCGGTCCCGGGCGCCCTATTCGAGCGTGGCGCCCGTTTCCCGCACGATGCGCTCCCATTTGACCGCGTCGGCCTTGACCATGGCGGCGAACTCGGGCGCCGTCATGATCAACGAATCGACGAAGTTGGCATCCAGCCGCCGTTGCGATTCGGCGTCCTGGTGCACGGTGCGGGTGTAGAGATTGAGCTGATCGACGATCTCGGCCGGGGTGCCGCGTGGCGCGAACAGCGAGAACCAGGTCGAGGTCTCGAAGCCCGGAAAGCCCAGCTCCGCGAATGTGGGCGTGTCCGGCATATAGGGTTCCCGCCTCGGGGTGGCGGCGGCCAGCACGCGCAAGGCCCCGGAGCGCACGAACCCCATGTGCGGCCCCATGGAGATGAAGGTGGCCTGCACGTCGCCCGCGACCACCGCGGTGGTGGCGGGCGAGGTGCCCTTGAACGGAACCATCACGAGCTTGAGCCCGGTGCGCCGGATGAATTCGCGACCGGCCAGGTCCGGCGTGGTGCCGGCGCCGGCGCCCGCATAGTTGACGGTGTCCGGATTGGCCTTGGCATAGGCGATGAATTCCGCCAGCGTCCTGGCTGGCATTTTGCCGTTGATCACCAGGAACAGCGGCACCGTGCCCACGGGACCGACCGGAACGAGATCGGCGAGCGGATCGAACAGCATGTGAGGGAACAGAGACGGATTGATCGTGATATTGCCGGTATTGGCGAAGCCGAGCGTGTAGCCGTCGGGCGCAGCATGCGCCACCGCTTCCATGGCGATGTTGCCGCTCGCGCCCGGACGGTTGTCGATGACGACCGGCTGGCCGGTGCGGGCGGTGATGTGGGCGCCCAGGATGCGGACCGCGATATCGGTGATGCCGCCCGGCGACGTCGACACGATCACCCGGACGGGCTTGACCGGATAGGTCTGCGCGCCGGCCGGCAGCGCGCCCAGCGCGGCCGATCCGGCGATCAGGAGCCATCGAATCAGGTTCATCATCGGCATCCCCAAACTTGTAGGGTGGGTCAGGCGCGCTTGCGCCGTAACCCACCGACTCACGTCGCAAGTGAAACTCAGTCAGTGGGTTGCGGCGCCAAGAGCGCGCCTAACCCACCCTACATTCAATGCTCCGGCATCGGCGGACGGCTGCGCAGATAGTCGGGCGCCGGCGGCACGCCCCAAACCATGGCGCCATCCTCACGCCTCCAGACCTTCGGCCGCTGCGGCCGATCCTCGTGCCAGGGCCGCGGATCGAAATAGCCCAGCTCCTCGCTCTTCATCTGGTCGAGCTCGGCGTAGAACTCGACGATGTGATCATCCGGGTCGCGATGATAGATCGCCAGATTGTGCCCGATGCCGTGACGCAAGGGCCCCCACAGGATCGGCCGTTTGTGCTGTCCCAGAGTCTCGCAGGCGAGCCCCAGATGCGCCCAGTCTCTGAGCTCGAACGCGATGTGGTGCATGAAATTGTTGGTCCCGGTGCGAAAATTTACCGTGTGATGGTCGGGCCCGCAACGCAGGAACGAGAAGAAATTTTCCATCCAGTCGGAGACCCGGAAGCCGAGCGTCTCGATGTAGAAATCCGTGATCGCCTTGGCGTCCGGCACCACATGGGCGAGATGCCCGAGCTTCATCGGCGAGATGCCCTGCGGCTCCCCCGGCTGCGCGCTCTTGCAGCGCGCGAACAGCTCGACCAGCGTCCCTTTCGGGTCCTCGAACGCTACAGCGTTCGCGATCGCCGGCGTGATGTCGCTGCGCAATTCGCAACCGATTCCCTTGCCGCGGAGCTGTGCCGCCACCGCAGCGAGATCGTCTTGCGGACCAAGCTGGAACGCCAGCTTGCTGCAGCGCGCGCCGCTCCCGGCTTCCAGCGCCAGCACCTCTTCGCCCAGCCGCGTGACCAGGATCGCACGGTCGGTGGTGCGGTCGGCGAGCCGCAACCCGATCACCTGCGTGTAATAGTCGATCTGGCGCGCGAGGTCGGGGGTCTCGTAGGTGGCGTGGCCTATGCGCTGGACCGCGATCATGCTGGCTCGTCTCCGCCGCGAGGTATCGTTCCGCGTGCCTGGGTGAGCTCCGCGAGGTAGTCGGCGAAGGCCGACGCGATGGTGAAGCGCGGCTCCCAGCCGAGCAGCCGCTTGGCGCGCGAAATGTCGAGCGGCGCCGCCTGCGCTTGCGGGCGTTCGCCTGCCTCGATCTCGTAGCTCATGGCCGGAAACAGCGTCTGCACGGCGGCCAGCACCTCGTCGAACGAGCTCACGGTGCCGTTGCCGATGTTGAAGACCGTCTCCGCCGGCAGCGGCGCCGTCGCGGCCAGATCGACGGCGCGTCCCACGTCCTTGGCATAGACGTATTCGTGGGCCAGCGTCTCGGACAAAGGAATGCGGACGGCGCGGCCCTCGAAGGCGGCCTCGATCAGGTTGTGCATCTTCTGTCCACCGCTCGAGCCCGACCAATAGTGGCCGAGGCCGAACACGTTCGCGGGCCGCAGCGTGATCAGCTCGAAGCCGTGCGCGGCCGCATAGGCTTCGAGGATGAGCTCCTTGGCGCCCTTGAAATTGCCGTAGCCGCGCGCGCCGCCGCGCGGAAAATGCTCGGGCACGCCGCGGGTCGTGGTTTCCGGGGTTTCGCGCCGGCGGTCATAGACCGCGAGCGTGCTGATATGCACCAGCCGGCGCACGCCGGCGAGCCGCATGGTCTCGGCCACGTTGCGGGTGCCGCCGAGATTGATGTCGAAGGCGAGGCTGAGCGATTCCTGCACGCGCGGACCGATGAGGCCGGCGGTGTGCACGAGGGTGTCGACCCGATGCGCCTTGGCGACCGCGATGAGGGCGGGGAGATCGCGCACGTCGTGGCGCGTCAGCGCGAAGTTGCCGGCCCCGAGCTTCATGCGCAGGAAATCCGCCCGTGGCTCCGGATCGAGAAACACCACCACCTCGCCGCGCGCAAGCGCGCAGCGGGCGAACTCCGTCCCGATCAAGCCCGCGCCGGTCACCAGGGTGGTCATGGTCTTGCC
>DASZKX010000197.1:0-14727 GCA_035552735.1 Xanthobacteraceae bacterium | reverse complement strand
GACTGTGCCTGCGGCCCTCACGCCACCGCGGGTCGGGCCGGCTCCGGCAAAGCCAGGCGGTAGCCGATGCCGAGCTCGGTCATCAGGATGTGGGGCTGGGTCGGGTCGGCCTCGATCTTCTGGCGCAGCTTGCGCACGAAGATGCGCAGGTAGTGGGTGTCGTGGATGTGGGGCGAGCCCCAGATTTCCTTGAGCAGGAATTGGTGGGTCACCACGTTGCCGGCGTGCTGCGCCAGGATCTGCAGCAGGCGGTATTCCTTCGGGGTCAGGATCACGCGCTCGCCGTTGATGGTGACAAAGCGGGCGGCGAGATCGATGGAGAGCGGGCCGGCCCGCACCACCGGCTCGCCGGAGGTCGCCCGCACCTGCCGCCGCATGGCGGCATGCGCCCGCGCCAGGAGCTCCGCCATGCCGAACGGCTTGACCACGTAGTCGTCGGCGCCGCTTTCCAGGAGCCGCACCTTCTCGGCCTCGTTGGAGCGCACCGACAGCACGATCAGCGGCACGTTCGACCAGGCGCGCAGGCGCTCGAGCACGTCGGCGCCGTCCATGTCGGGCAGGCCCAAATCCAGGATCACGAGATCGGGCGGCGTGAGCGTCACGGCCCGCATGGCGTCGGTGCCGGTCTCGGCCTCTTGCACCACAAAGCCGTCCAGCTCCAGCCCGGCGCGCAGAAAGCGGCGGATTTGGATTTCATCGTCAATGACGAGGACGACGGGCGCGGGTTCAGTCATCGGGATCGGTCTCCTGTTGAGGCGCGTTGGGAGCCACCGGCAGCTTGATGGCGATCATGGTTCCGAGATTGGGGCCGGCGCTGTCCGCCTCGAGCCGTCCGCCGTTGGCGCTGACGAAAGCCTTGGCGATCCAGAGGCCGAGCCCCGAGCCGGAGGTGGTGGCGGCATGGCGCGCGCCGCGGAAGAAGCGGTCGCCGAGCTGCGCGCTTTCCTCCTCGGTGAGGCCGACCCCGGTATCGCGCACGGACAGCACCAGGCCGTGGCCGTTGCGCTTGGCCGCCACCGTGATGGTGGAGCCGGCGGGCGAATATTTGGCGGCATTGTCGACGACCTGCGCGAAAGCCTGCTCGATCAGCACCGGGTCCACGTAGATGAACGGCAGGTTCGAATCCACGTCGAGCGAGACCGTGTGGCCCAAGAGGCGCCGCCGCCGCCGTTCCAGCGCCGAATTGACGATGTCGGACGGCTCGATCCATTCCATGCGCGGCTTGATCTGCTCGCGCGTGATGCGGGTGGCGTCGAGCAGGTTCTGGATGTCGTTGTTCAGCCGTTCCGCCTCGTCGCGCACCACGCTGGCGAGCGAGTTCAGCCGCTCGTCGTTGGCGACCGCGGGCGATTGGCTCAGCACCGTGGCGGCGCCCAGGATCGAGGCGAGCGGCGTGCGCAGCTCGTGGCTGACCGAGCCGATAAGGGCTTCGCGCAACAGCTCGGTCTCCGAGCGCATCTTGGCCTGGTCGAGCGCGTGCGCGACGTCGAGGCGCTCGAGCGTATCGGCGGCGTCGGACAGCATGTCATTGACGCGCTGGTGCACGTCGGCCGCCTCGTCGGCCGGCACCCGCCCGAGATCGATGGCGATCACCCCGAAGTCGGGGGTCTTCTGCGAAACCCGGCGCACGTGCCAGACATTGCCGGTCTCATCCGTCACATTGGCTTCGATCGAATGGCCGCGCTGGACATCCGCGATGGCGGCGCGCACCGGGGGCGGAACCGCCGCATCGCCGGGCTGCTCCCCGTCGGAATTGGGGGAGGCGGCCCCGAACAGCACCACCTTGCGCTGGGCATGCGTGGTGAGGTGATCCTCGATCGCCCGGTAGATCTCGGCCGCCGAGGGCGCGGCGGCCAGGCGGCGGGAAAAGGCGTAGAGGTCGGTCATCTCCTTCTCGCGCTTGCGGGCGAGGTCGGTCTGCTGCTTCATCGAGTTCGCCACGTGGCTCGCCACCAAGGCGACGATGAGGAACAGAGCCAGATCGAGCAGCTCGGACCGCTGCGTATTCGGGGTGTAAAAAAGAACCCCGGAGCCGAGCACGCCTGTCACCGCCGCCACGATGGCGGGCCACAGGCCGAACCGCCAGCCCGACACCAGCACCGCCAGCAGGTAGATCACGGACCCGCGGCGGATGCCGAGATACTGCACCAGCGAATCGGCGATGACGGTCGTGACCGCAACCAGCAGGACCGCCAGGGCGATTCCGCGCGCTTCACGCTTGATGGTCTCAATCCGCATGATCAACCGTATGGATCCTCACCCACCCTGGCCGCGATGATGGGGCATAACTGAAAAAGAGCTGCGGCCGGCAGCAAATACACGTTTCGCCAGAATATACAGCCGATTCGCCCGGGTCATCCCTCCGGAGGGGCCATTGCCGGGAATGTGAGAAGCCTGATTAACGCGGCTGGGGCCCTTTTTGCCACGATTCGGAGTGATTTGGACAACGATTCGGGCGCGGCGGCGGGCGACCTCCAAGGGCGTAAACGGGGCCGTAAATCCGCCGCCTGCCTCTGTGGGGGCGGGAGTGTACACGCAGCCACTCAACGGGCGGCGAATCGGACGCCCCATCGGACGCCCCTTGGGTCGAGAGCGGCTCGGCGGCGACAGACCGGCCTCCGCCTGCCTTCCGGCCTTCTCGCCGCGTCGATTTTTCCGACGGAAGCGGATTCCACTTTTCCACAAGATGCTCTAAATACGCCCCCGGAGAGGTGGCAGAGTGGTCGATCGCACCGCACTCGAAATGCGGCATACGGGCAACCGTATCGGGGGTTCAAATCCCTCCCTCTCCGCCACTCACCCGCGCGTGGCGTCGGCCCGCATGGCTGCATTCCAAATCGGCCAATGTCCCGGGGTGGACGAAGCTGCGCCGGATCGCACGGCTTGAATTTTGCTCATCCCGGCGCAGCTGGAATTCGCGGAGCCGGCGGAGCGCATGATCTCCTGCGAAATTTGGTTGGTGCTTGTTTGAGCTGCGGCGACTTTGCCGGGACAAGTTTCCGGGCCGGCCGTGCCGGAATGGATCCGGTCCCTTGTGCTTTTATTTGTCCGCGCGGACCACGCCGCCGCGAGCCTTACAGATCGGTAAGGTTGGAACGAAGGCTGATCCCATTCGTTGTTGTTCATAGGGAACAAGAATGGAGATTGACCATGTTGAGCAAGAGCAAATTGGCGATCGCGGCAGCCCTGATGTTGGGCGTTGTCTCCGCGGCGCAGGCCGCAAACGACAACCAGTCCGACCCGACGCGCGGATTTGCCTACGGCCCGTTGGGGCAGCGGATGGGCGGACACGCGGTCAATCCGGTGGACCACCGTTCGACACGTGGCGGTCGCGGAGCCTACGCGTATGTGCCGCCGAGCCGAGTTCACCATAAGGATATCCATAAGGACATTCAGGACATTCGCTGAGGAGGCTCCGGTTCAGCTCGCTGGCCGGGAATAGGTTCAGCCCCGCCGTCCCATGGACGGCGGGGCTTTTAATATGGAAGCTGCTGGTGGCCGGTTCGCGCGCTACGCCCGCTTGCCCAACAGCGCGAACATGGCGCCCTGTGGATCGCGCGCCTGCGCGATCCAGGCGCCGCCCGGCACCTCCATGGGGCCGTTGATGATCTGGCCGCCGCCGGCTTTCACGCGTTCGATTGCGGCGTCGATGTTCCCGACATTGAAATAGAACGTCCAGCACGGCATGGGCATCTGGGCCGGCTTGTTCATCATGCCGCCGATGGCGCGGTCGCCATGGGCGAATAATTGGTAGGTGCCGGTTTCGCCCATGTCGAAGGCCTGGTCCTTGCGCCAGCCGAACAGCTCGGAATAGAACCCAAAGGCCTTTTCCCAGTCGACGGCGTAAAGCTCGTTCCAGCCGACGCGGCCGGGCGTTCCCATCGCGGGCTGATCGCTCGGCATCGGGTTCGCGAACTTGAACAGAGCCAGCATCGCGCCCTGCGGGTCGCCGATGATCGAGAAGCGGCCGATGTCCGGAATGTCCGCCGGCGGGCGATACACCATGCCGCCGAGCTTTTTGGTCTTCTCGGTCGCCGCGTCGACGTCGTCGACCCCCACATAGCCGACCCACATGGGCCGTGCCCCCTGAGCCTTGGCCTCCTCCGGGACCTTCATCAATCCGCAGACGGGAGTCTCGCCGGCCTTGAACATCCAGTAATCCATGCCGGGAACCGGCGAGGCCTGCGCGGTCCAACCGACCACGTCGCCATAAAAGGTCCGGGCGGCGGCCGGATCGGAGGTCATCAATTCGTGCCAGACGAAGGGACCGTGGGATGTGGACATGTGCGCTCCATGTTTCTGCGCCCCGCTATGTCGCGATCGAGGCCTGCGGGCTGGTGGCGAATATGAACGACAGCAATCACGCTGCGCCCTATTATCGTCAGGGCCGCGCCACCACGGTGGTAGCCATGCGCTGCGCCGTCGCCACGTTCAAATCGCACCAAACCCAAGCTGCCCATTGCGGCGACCCCAAGGTGAGCAAGGCCGCATGACGGCAGCAAGACAAACGCAGGCGGCATCTGCATTCGACGTCATCATCGTAGGGGCGGGCGCGGCCGGACTGATGTGCGCCCTGACGGCCGGCCAGCGCGGCCGAAAGGTCCTGCTGCTCGATCACGCTGACCGGGTCGGGGCCAAGATCCTGATCTCCGGCGGCGGACGCTGCAACTTCACCAATCTGCACAGCGCGCCCGACCGCTTTCTGTCCGGCAACCCGGACTTCTGCCGGTCGGCGCTCGACCGGTACACGCAAGCGGATTTCATCGCGCTGGTCGAGCGTCACCGCATTCCCTACTACGAGAAGACGCTCGGCCAATTGTTCTGCACCGGCTCCGCGCGCGCCATCGTGGCCATGCTGCTGGCGGAATGCGCGCAAGGCGGCGTCGACGTCAGGGTCGGCCTCACGGTCACCGACATATCCCGCCCCGACGATTTCCGCCTGCAGACCAGCCGCGGATGCTTCACCGCCACCGCCCCGGCGCTGGTGCTGGCGACCGGTGGCTTGTCGATTCCGAAAATGGGGGCGACCGGCTTCGCCCACGAGGCGGCGCGTCGCTTCGGCCTGCGGGTCACGCCACCGCTGCCCGGGCTGGTGCCGCTCAAGGCCACGCCGGAGACGCTCGGGTTCGATCAGGTGCTGGCGGGCGTGTCCCTGGAGGCGATCGTGTCCTGCGCCGGGCAGAGTTTCCGCGAGAACATCCTGTTCACCCATCATGGCGTTTCAGGCCCGGCCATTCTGCAGATCTCCTCCTACTGGCGGCAGGGCGATGCGATCCGGCTCGACCTGCTGCCCGATCTGGCCCCGGGCTTTTTGCACGAGCGCAAGCGCTCGCGTCCGCGCGCCGAAGCCAAGACCGTGCTGGCCGAGATCCTGCCCGCCCGCCTGGCGCAGGCCTTGGCGCAAGCCTGCCTGCCGCCCGGGCCGCTGGCCAATGTTCCGGACCGCACGCTGGCAGCCTTTGCGGCGCGCCTCAAGCACTGGGAGGTGCAGCCGACCGGCTCGGAGGGATGGCCCAAGGCCGAGGTCACGCTTGGGGGCATCGATACCCGCGACCTGTCGTCCAAGACCATGGCAGCCCTCAACGTCCCGGGACTCTATGCGATCGGCGAAGCGCTCGACGTCACGGGCTGGCTAGGCGGCTATAATTTCCAATGGGCCTGGTCGAGCGGCTGGTGCGCCGGCCAGGCGGTTTAGGAGCGCGGTGTTGCGGATGCTCGGGATAAAAGTCGGGCTCGCGTCGCGTATGCGGATCTACTTGAAATTCCGCAAGTCAGGCGGCGGCTGGTCCTTGCGGGTGGGCATCAGCACGCCGTCAGCGGTGACGTAGTAGTCCTCGGCGCCGATCTTCACCTGCGGCTCGACCTCGCCGCAGATGGTTTCGAGCCAGACCGGATGGGGCGCACGCCGGTAGGTGCGCCGCACGCTCCAGGGGCGGGTGAGGGCGTCGTCATGCACCGTCATGTCGTCATAGAGGATGTCGGACTTGGCCTGATCGAGATGCATGCGTTCCTCGACGATCGTGCGGTTGTCGGCATGCAAGGCGGCGCCGTTGCTGTCGAAGGTGCGCGGCCCGCGCAGCCCGCGGGTCTCGACCACCAGCGCGTCGGCATGGCCGTGACCGTCGTCGCCGTCCCAGCGGCCGATCGAATAGCCCGAGAAGGTGGGCGCGAGCGCGGCGGGCCAATTGCGGCCGTCGGTATAGATGCGGCGCAGCTGCCGCATCGGCTCGCCGAACATCAGATAGGTGGTCCTCGCCGTGACGACGAATTCCATGCCGAGCCCGTAGTTGATCATCATGCGCGGCATGCCGGGCGGGATGCAGCGCGCCATTGGATCGTTGCCCTGGCCGCCGTTGGCCTGGGCGGCGGCGGTCTCCTCCAGCAGCGCCTGATATTCAGGGGTGAGCGGCGCGCCCTGGCGCAGGCCGGGCGGCTTGCTCGGATCGAAGCTGCCCGATCCGGTCCGAATCCATTGGCCCCTCCAGTCGGGCAGCCGCGCAGCGTCCTGCGCCCGCCCCGCAATCGGCAGCAGAACGAGCGCGAGCAGCGCGATGGAAGAAAGCGGCTTGATGTGGCGTAGCGCAATCATGCGGCGATGCGGGTGTGCGGTCTACTTGGTATTGGCGGCGATCTTCTCCAAGACCGGCAGCCAGGTTTGCTGCTCCTTCTGGACGAAGGCGAGGGCCTCGGTGGACGTCATGGCGCGCGAATAGCTGCCGATCTTGGCGAGCCGCGCCTTGAAGCCTTGATCGGTGACCGCCTTGCCGAGATCGTCGCTCACCTTGGCGAGAATCGGCGGCGGCGTGCCGACCGGCGCCACCAGGACCTGCCAACCGGTCGCCGCAAAGCCCGGGATGGTTTCCGCCACGGTCGGCAGGCCGGGAAACTCCGGCAGGCGCTGTGGGGAAGCCACCGCGATCAGCTTGACCGAGCCGGCATTGACCGAGCCGGCGATGCCCGAATAGCCCTCGATGATCATGGAGACGCGGCCGGTCGCCACGTCGCCGAGCGCCGGCGCCGGGCCGGCCGTATAAGGCACCGACAGCAGCTTGATGTCAGCCTTCTCCTGCAGCAATTCGCCGGTCAGGTGGGTGAGCCGGCCGATGCCGGTCACCGCGATGGACACCTTGCCGGGCTCCTTCTTGGCGAGCGCGATCAATTGCGGCAGCGTGCTGACGCCGAGCGTGGGATTGACTGCGACGAACATCGGGTTCTCGGCCGTGAAGCCGATCGGCAGGAAGTCGCGCGGCAGCCGCACCGGAAGATTGGGCGCCACGCTCAAGAGCGCCACGAAGGTCGACAGCGCCGGCATGAACAGCGTGTAGCCGTCGGGAGCGGCGTCGGCGGCGGAGCGGGTCGCGATGCTGCCGTTTGCGCCCGGCCGATTGACCACCACGACCTGCTGTCCCCAGATCTTGCCGAGCCCCTCGGCGACGAAGCGCGCATCGACGTCGGGCGTGGAGCCGGCGGCGGCGTCGGAGATGATCGTCACCGGCCGGTCCGGATAGGTGCCGGCCTGCGCATGCGCGCCGGAGGCCGCCGGCAAGGTCAGGAGCCAGAGGACCGGGAGCAATGGGCTCAGGCGCAAGAGGCCCACAAGGTGGAGCTTACATCCACATCCCTGCATGAAGTTCTCCCTGATCCGCCGATCGCGCGATGCACGCCGAGCCGAAATGCTAGCATAGTATCCTTCCCGGCGGGGGTGAACTGGGCGCCGTAATCCGTCAGTCGCGCGGTCCGGCAGGTCATCCGGCTGCGCCTGACCGCGGCCTGCCGCGGCCCGGGTCGGCATTGAAATGAGCATCAAACGATGATATATTCGTGCCTCTTTGGAGGCTAAAATGCGTACGACGCTTGCCATGGATGACGAGCTCGTTGCCAAGGCCCAGTCACTGACGGGCCTGACGGAGAAGTCCGCTCTGGTGAGGGAGGCGCTCAAGGCCCTGATCGAGCGCGAAAGCGCGCGTCGATTGGCGAGGCTGGGAGGCAGTGAACGAGGATTGAAGGCGCCAGCGCGCCGCCGATCGAGTCCAGCGTGATTCTGGTCGACACCTCGGTGTGGGTAGACCATCTCCGCGCCGGGAGCCAAGCGCTTGTTGAGCTCCTCGAGGCCGGAAAGGTGCTGTCGCACCCCTTTGTTCTTGGCGAGCTCGCGCTCGGCAATCTCCGTCAGCGCAATATCGTCTTGGATACCATGTTGAATCTGCCGCAGGCCGGCGTCGCTACCGATGACGAGGTCCTGCAATTCATCGGCAGCCACCGTCTGTTTGAGTGCGGGATCGGCTACGTAGATGTCCATCTGCTCGCGGCGGTCCGGCTGACCGCGGGCGCGGCATTGTGGACTCGTGACAAGCGATTACACGGCGCCGCAGAGCGACTGGGGTTGGTGACGATCGCGCAGGGGCGATAAACGAACCGCGACAAATTGCCCTGCTCGCCTCGTTGTGGGTCGTCGGAATTCATATGCCCAACAACCAGCGCCAGTTGCGTCCGAGGCGACCTCAGCCCGCGAGCTTGAAGCGCGAAGAGCGGTACTCGAAGCGCGAGCGGAAGATCGCGGCGTCCAGCGGGTCCGAGAAGCAGTAGCGCACGAACACCGCGTATTCGTCCTCCACGTACATGTCGAACTTGCCCACGTAGGCGTTGAGGAAGTTCATGATCTCGTCATCGCTGCGTCCGCGCGGCAGCACCACCTGATAGGGACATTCCTCGTCCAGCTGGCGTAGCCATTCGCCGCGCTTGTCAGCCGCCTTGTCGGCTCGCTTGTCCGCCTGATCGTCTGCCTGATTGTCCGCCCTGATATCCGCCTGATTGTCCGCCCGCATCACCGCCTCCCTGACGACTCGAGGCGACATATGTTCTCTTTTTGTTCTGGTTTGTCAAGGGCAATCTTCGACGATTATCGGCCGGCCGCGGAGTTGGGCGGCATAGCAAGCCGGGTTCATCAAACCCGGCTTGCCGAAACCAACCGCGAGTCTTGTTTTAATAGTTGCTGCCTTTGTCTCCGCTGTCGCTCTTGGGCGCGGTGGCGCCGGCGGCTTGGGCGGGTTTTCCCCTGCAGTCCGCCACGTAGGCCTTTTCGGTCTTGCCGGCCGCCTGCATGGCGACCTTGTCGGCCCGCCATTCCTTTTGGCAGTCCTTGACGGTCTTGGCCGCGGCCGGCGCCGGAGCGAGCGCCAAGCCGGCGAGCAGTGCGGTGGCGAGTGCGGTTAAAGCTACGGTCTTCATTGTCGATCTCCCTAATGCAAGGTTGTTACTGCCGAGGGGTGCAACGTCCCACAGCACACATGAACAGACCATGAACAAAAGTGGCGACGGACGTGTCGACCGACCAACACAGAGATCAACGAGGGCGCCTCGAAGGTCCCATGAAGAGGCCGCCCGCGCCCTTGGCTTGGGGGCGGACGGCCGGCCGTCGTAGCAATCGCCGTCGCTTCAATTCTTGACGTATTTCTTGAGCATCTTCTTGTTGGTGAAGCCGGCGAAGACGTTGCCCTGGTCGTCGGCCGCGACTTCTTCGGCCGATCCGAGCTGCGGGTCGACCAGCGGGATGAAGGCCGTGACCTTGCCGTCCTTCACGCTGCCGATCCGGATGCCCTGCTTGACGCCCGGATTGGTCTTCTCGTCGGATTGGGAGTCCGCCACGTAGATCACGTCGTTCTTGTCGATCCACACGGAGCTCGGCCGGCCGAATTGCTTCCACTCGGTGAGCAGCCGTCCGTCCAGGTCGAAGATCTGGATGCGGCTGTTGACGCGGTCGGCCACGAACAGCCGGTTCTGGGAATCGATCGCCAGCTTGTGCGGGGTATCGAGCTCGCCCTTGGCCGGACCGTGCTTGCTCCAGGCCTTGATGAACTTTCCGTCCTTGCTGAACTTCGCGATGCGGTCGTTGGTGACCAGCTTGTTCATCACCCCGTGCCCATCGGCCACGAAGATGTCGCCGTTGGGTCCGGTGAACACGTCGGAGGGGGTGTTGAACTGATCGTCGGCGTTGCCCGGCATGCCGGGCTTGCCGAGGGTCATGAGCACCTTGCCGTCGGGCGCGAACTTGATGGCGGTGTGGCCTTTGCCGTTGCCGCCGCGTCCATCCGTCTCCCAGACATTGTCGTCCCGGTCGACGGAAAATCCGTGCGGCCAATTGATCATGCCGCCGCCGAAATTGGCCACCAGCTTGCCGGACGGATCGAATTTCATGATCGGGGCGAGGCTGGAGCCCTCGCAGGTATCGGCGCCGCAGCGCTCGAACACCCAGATGCTCTTGCCGTCCTTGTCGATCGATACGCCGATCGGCGCGCCCAGCTGACGGCCGGCCGGCAATTGCGGAGCCCAGCTGGCATCCACATGGTACGGATTGGGCGCCGAATTGGGATCGACGGCCTGCGCCGAGGCACGCCCTCCGGCGGTGGCGATCGCCGCGACGGCGGCCAAAGCCAGCATGGTTCCGGGTCGAGCAGGATAACGCATGGTCTTTCCTCCCTTGCTTGTTGACGATTTGTTGACGCTGTGGATGCGCGGTGCGTTCGCGGGCTGCAAGTCAGGTAAAAGTGCGCTGTTTCGGGCGGCGCGGCAAGGGCGGTCCGGACGAATATGCTGCAGCTGCAGACCGCTGCAAAAAACGACCGCCAGGCTGCCGTCGCAAATTGGACAAATACCAATACCAGTCTGTCGGCAACAGAGGCCAATGCGACAACCGAGACGGAGAAAACAACATGTCGAAATCCAGGCTTACCTTCGCGGCGACCGCGACCGCGATCGTGGCGGCAGGCATCGTTTCATGCGCCGGCGCCGCCGCCGCGATGCCGGCCGCGGGCGGACTTGCGTTACGCAATGCCGCGCCGTCGAGCGTCGAAACCGTGCGGTGGGGACGAGGCTGGGGCGGGCCGGCGGCCGGATTCGTGGCCGGCGCCGTATTGGGCGGCGCGCTGCTGGCGCCCCGTTACTACGGCCCGGGCCCCTATTACGGCCCCGGTCCCTATTATGGCCCCGGTCCCTATTACGCGCCCGGCCCCTACTACGCCGATCCGGGCCCCTACCAGGCCGATCCGGCGGGCGGCGATCCGGTGGCCTACTGCACGCAGCGCTTCAAATCGTATGATCCGCGCAGCGGCACCTATTTGGGTTTCGACGGCCTGCGCCATCCTTGTCCGTGACGCACGTGCTCGGTGGGGTTTGTTCCTTGGGTGACATGAAGCAATTGGGTGACATGATCCAATTTGGGGGCCGCTTGCGAGCGGCCCTTTTCATCTCGCTGAAGATCATCGTCCGCATGGGCGCGGCGGCGTTGATGCAAGCTCGATCGTAGCCGCGCCCGCGGGCTGCAGAACCGTCATAAGCGGCTCGCGCCGCATGTTGCGCCGCATAAAGCGTCCGGCGATCTGGCTGCGCCCGAAATCGCCGCCGGCGTCCGCAAAAATTCTCAACGGAACCCCTGACCGGCCCCGCCGTTGGTACGCAGGCACACCTTCCCGGTGCCGCAACCCCAACGGTATCCGGCGCACCATGGACATGCTTCTGGTCAAGATTTTCGCCACCGCGCTCGCGCTCAGCCAGGTGACCACGGCTCCCGATGCGCTCAAGACCGAATTCGATCGCGCCGCCGATCAAGGCAAAGTGGTGGCGCTGCTGCGCGACGGCTGCACCCATATGCGCAAGGTGTTCGAGATCGAGGACATCAACCTCGACGACCTTTTGGCGACCGCCATGGAGGATCCGGACCTGACGGCGGGCGGCAGCGCGGCATTCCGCGGCATCAAGTTCGCCGACCTGCAAAACGCCTACCATCAGTTCTGCACCAACGAGACGGTTCCGGATTGGGGGTTCGATGCCGGAGCCGTCATTGATTTCTACAACAAGACGTTGGCCGACCTGCCCGATCCGGCGCGCCTCAAGGGCCTGCAGCTGCCGGGCGCCATCGTCATGCTGGACG
Organism: Xanthobacteraceae bacterium; assembly: GCA_035552735.1. Lineage (GTDB taxonomy): Bacteria > Pseudomonadota > Alphaproteobacteria > Rhizobiales > Xanthobacteraceae > VAZQ01. The sequence continues at coordinate 2,801 of DASZKX010000197.1, read as the reverse complement.
GCAAGGGCGGGCGGTTCCGCGAGGTGTTCGATGCCGATCAGCGCCGCATCTCGGTGCCGCTCGGCGAGATTCCCGTTTACGTGCAAAAGGCCTTCGTGGCGGCCGAGGACAAGCGCTTCTATGAGCATGCCGGCATCGACGAGCGCGGCCTGATCCGCGCCGCGGTGTCCGACATGGGCAAGAGCGGGCATCCGCAGGGCGCCTCCACCATCACCCAACAGGTCGTGAAGAATCTCCTGGTCGGCGACGACGTCAGCTACGAGCGCAAGATACGGGAGATCGTGCTCACCGCGCGGGTCGAGCGCGCGCTCAGCAAGGACGAGATCCTCGAGCTTTATTTGAACACGATCTATCTGGGGCGCAGCGCCTGGGGGGTCGAGATGGCGGCGCGCAGCTATTTCGGAAAGCCCGCCAAGGACCTCACGCTGGCAGAGGGCGCCATGCTGGCCGGCCTGCCGAAGGGCCCGAGCTATTTCAGTCCCGACCGCTATCCGGACCGCATGCGCGAACGCCGCGCCTATGTGCTCGGCCGCATGCAGGAGGACGGCGTCATCACCGCCGAGGAGGCGGCGGCGGCGCGCGCCGACACCCCGACATTGATCCCGTTCGAGAAGCCGCAACGCGATTTCGGATTCGTGTTCGCCGATCAGGCTACGCGCGAAGCCCGCACGCTGGCGGCGACCCATGGGGTGACGTCGAAGTCCTATACGATCCGCACGACCATCGATGTGCCGCTGCAGCGCAGCGTGGAGGCGGCGTTGCAGGAGGGCCTGTCGCGTTATGAGCGCGACGCCGGGCGGGTGCATTTCCAGGGTCCGGAGGCCAATCTGGACGCCGCCATTGCGCGCCTCGAAGGCGCGCCTAAAATGGCTGTCGAGAAGGCGGCGGACAGCGACGCGGACACGAAGTCGGCCGCCGACAAGCATCCGGTCTGGCAGCGCGCCTTGGCGAAGGTCCGGCTGCCGCTCTATGACGTGCATTGGACGCCCGCCGTGGTGCTGCAGACCCGTGCCGGCAAGCGGGCGCGCGACGGCATCGAGGTCGGCCTGGCCGACGGCCGTATCCTGCCGCTGTCGGGCGACACCGGCGCCCTCCAACGCAACATCAAGCTGCACGATGTGATTTTCGTCCGCGTCAGCGAGACCAAGAGCCGCGCGGGCGCCCGGGCGGAGCTGCGGGTGCGGCCCGAGGTGCAGGGCACCGCGGTGGTGCTCGAGAACAAGACCGGGCGCATCCTTGCCATGACGGGCGGCTTCTCCTATCCGCTGAGCCAGCTCAACCGCGCCACCCAGGCGGAACGCCAGCCAGGCTCGGCGATCAAGCCGCTGAGCTATCTGGCGGCGCTGGAAAATGGCCTGCAGCCCAATACGCTGATCCGCGACGAGCCGATCACCTTTCCGCCGATCGGCGGCGGCCGCGGGGAGGAGTCCTGGTCGCCGAAGAATTACGAGGGCGGCGGCAGCGGCATCCTGACGCTGCGCAAGGCGCTGGAGAATTCGCGCAATCTCGCCACCGTGCATCTGCTCGACGGCGGCATCGCGGCCAAGCCCGAGCAAAGTCTCGATCGCCTGTGCGCGCTGGCGCAGGAGATGAGCATCTATCGGGACTGCGTCAGATACTATCCGTTCGTGCTCGGCGCCCAGCCAGTGCGGCCGATCGATCTCGCGGCGTTCTATGCGGCCATCGCCAACGAAGGCGTGCGCCCCGCCCCGCATGCGGTCGAGGCGATCGAGGAGGACGGCGTGACCTATGGGCGGGAGAAGGCGGCGGCCGCGAACCCGAGCGCCGCCGACCGCGCCGCCTTCTATCAGCTCAAGACCATGATGCAGGGCGTCTTGCGCAGCGGCACGGCGCGCGCGCTGGCGCCGCTCTCCCCCTATGTGGCCGGCAAGACCGGCACCACCGAGGACGAGAACGACGCCTGGTTCGTCGGCTTCACCAACGAGATCACGGTCGCGGTTTGGGTCGGCTACGACAATGCGGGCGAGGCGCACCGCACGCTCGGCGACGGCGCGACCGGCGCCGGCGTGGCGGCACCGATTTTCGAAGCGATCGTCGAGGCGGCCTGGAGCAACGGCATGAGCAAGACCGTGCTGGCGCCGCCGTCGGCGCAGGCCAAGACCGCGCTGTCGTGTGATGCGGCCGACCCAGACAGCGGCAAATCGCGCCGTCGGGCGTCATCGGAAGATTGCCTGCGGCTCGACCCCAAGGGCCACCCGATGGATGCACGCTATCGCCTGGTCTCCCGCGACAGCGCCACGCCGCGCCGCAATCCGATTCCGGTGGACGACGGCTCCGCACCATGGGGACAGTGGCGCGAGCCCGGCGGCGATGCGGCCTACGGCAGCGCGGGCCGCCCCGGCGGTTGGTTCGGCGGTGGGCGGCCGGACGATCAATCCGGATGGCAAGGCCAGCGGCGCGCGTTCTGGAATTGGTGAATCCCGGGAACCTTCGCGCCGCCGCGGCGTTTCGCCAGAATGCTGGACGCTGCCGAGCTTCTGATCGAGCCACAGCTGCATTTGCGTGACGGACGCATCATTGGTTCGCTCGCGGACGCGATCGCGCTGTTGCGCGAGCACGAGAGCCGGCCCGGCATCGATATGCGCGACGAGGTGCTGCACAGCCTTGAGCGGGCGCAGACCGACAAGCAGCGCCAGCGCGCCGCCGAGGCCTTCCTGGCCTGGGTGCGGGAGCTCGATCTGCTGGCGCCGGTGGCGGCCGAGCGGCCGCGGGCGCCTAAAGACTGATTTGATCGATTTGCTCTTGCGCTATCCGCGGGCTGGTGCAGCGACCGGCGACCC
>DASZKX010000196.1:0-14054 GCA_035552735.1 Xanthobacteraceae bacterium | reverse complement strand
CGACATTCGGGAATTGGCAATGCCGCAGGACAGCCTGGAATTTCCGGTCATAGAGGGCGTCGAGGGCGGGCTCAGCGACGACGGGCAGGCCGTGCTGTTGAAGCTTTCGACGGTGGAGAACGCCTCGATCCGCTTCTGCCTGCGGCATTGCGATCTCGAGGCCTTCGTCACCTACCTGCTGTGCATGGCGGCGAACCGGAGGGATGCGCCGCCGCGGGCGGACCGCGTGCGCTATCACCCCATCCCGGCTTCGGGTGTCAGTGCCGGCGAGCTCGCGGACGGCATGGGGTGCCTCGGCATAACGATCGGCAGCACGGAGCTCATGTTCCGATTGCCGATCGCTGCCGTATCCAAGGTGGCGCGGACGCTGCTCCTGGTCGGCAGCGCCGATGGCGATCGGGTCTTGAGCTGAGCTGGCTAACCGGCCCCCGCGGCGTCATTTTTTTGCCAGCTCGCAGAGGCTCATCCGCCGCCGCTGGGCCGCGAGCGGCCCGCCGACGATCATCGCGTTCCACCAACTCTGCAGACTGCCGCTGCGGCATGGTAATTTGACCCCCATGCCTCTGCAGAAGGATAGCCATTCCGAGAAGCGGAATTCCGGAACCGCGACGAGCACCGGAATGTCGGAGCCGAGCGCGTGCGCGATTTCATCGACCAACCCAGTCCCTTCGGCTTCGAGCTTGCCGAAGCGATTGATGATCACGAGATCGGCACCGGGCTGGATCAAGGCGTCGATGCGGGCGGCCGCCTCCGCCAGGTCGCAAGGGGCGGGGCGGGCCGAAAAGGGGCCGCGTCTTTGCGCAAGCGCTATCGTTTCCCCGGTCGGCAACACGGTGACAGCGGCACCACCGTCGTCGAGTCGCGTCTGGAGCAGCCCTACGACGCGATATCCGCAGGTCGTGAGGTCCTGCACGAACTCGCGGAGCAGCCGATCGGGTTCATCCGGCTCGGCATACACGAGCGCGGCGAGATCGCATTGAGCGTCGAATTCGGTAGCTTGGCGCGCCATAGTGATAGCCTCGCCGGACAATACCTGTAGGCGACACCGCTATATCTAACCAGATATTTCGATGACCATCAAGCGGCGGTAGTGTCTCAGTTTGAATTTGATCGTTCGAGCTGTTCGGGTGAATAGATGTGGAGTGCACCGGCTACTTCCGGCACGGTGCACTCCACTACGACGCGCGTTTTCCCGGCTAGTGTTTCAAACACACTAACGACAACGCCCGGCCATTTGTAGCCCGTTGCCTTCTGCACTCGGTCTCCGACCTTCCACACGATTGATTTCTCTCCCTTCTCGGTATCTTTGACACTGTTTCCGGCGCGGCCTGCTGTTTACAAGAAAGCAGATTTCAAACTGAGACACTACCCAAGCGGCTCGTTGCGCGTGACGGTCGCAAGCCGCGGGGATTCGCCGAGGCGGTGGCGTTTGGCCGTGCGGTAAAGCCGCTACGTCATCAGATGCGACACGTTCTTCGCCACCGTGTAGCACTGCAGCCCTTCGGTGCCGCCCTCGCGGCCGTAGCCGCTGTCCTTGACGCCGCCGAACGGAGTCTCGGCGATCGAGGCCACGAAGTGGTTGATCGAAAGATTGCCGGCCTCGACGGCTTCGGCCAGCCGATCGGCATTGCGTGCCGAACGCGTGAAGGCGTAGGCGGCAAGCCCATAGGGCAGGGCGTTGGCCTTCTCGATGGCATCGTCCAGGGAGGCGACCGGGTTGATCAAAGCGAGCGGACCAAACGGCTCTTCATGCATCGCCCGCGCGTCATCCGGCAGGTCGGCCAGCACCGTCAAGGGATAGAAATATCCGCGGTTGCCGATGCGGCTGCCGCCGGCGAGCACACGCGCGCCCTTCTGCTGGGCGTCGGCCACGAACGCTTCCATGGTCTCGATGCGCCGGTGGTTGGCGAGCGGTCCCATATGGTTCGACGGATCGAGGCCGTCGCCGACCTTCACGGCGCGGGCCTTCTCGGCGAAGGCGGCGGCGAATTCGCGGTAGATCGCCTCGTGCACGAAGAAGCGGGTGGGGGAGACGCACACCTGGCCGGCGTTGCGGGATTTGCCGGTCACCGAGGTGGCGGCGCTGGTGACCGGATCGGCATCGTCGCACACGATGACGGGCGCGTGGCCGCCGAGCTCCATGATGGCCGGCTTCATGTGGCGTCCCGCCATAGCGGCCAGCGTCTTGCCGACCGGAATCGAGCCCGTGAACGTCACCAGGCGCACCGCCGGCTGGGGAATCAAATACTCGGAGATTTCCGACGGCACGCCGAAAACGAGATTGAGCACGCCCGGCGGCAAGCCCGCATCATGGAAAGCATGTGCGAGCTGCACCGCGCCGGCAGGCGTTTCTTCCGAGGCTTTGAGGATGATGGCGCAGCCGGCCGCAAGCGCGCCCGCCACCTTGCGGGCCGGCGAGCTCATGGGAAAATTCCACGGCGAGAACGCCGCCACCACGCCGATCGGCTGGCGCAGAACCGTGTGCCGCATGCCGGGCTCGCTCGGGATGACGCGGCCGTAGAGGCGGCGTCCTTCGGTCGCATCCCATTCGATGATGTCGCAGCCGCGCAGAATCTCGAGCCGCGATTGCGCGATCGGCTTGCCCTGCTCCAGCGTCATGGCGACCGCCATCTCCTCGACGCGCTCACGAACGAGCTGGGCGGCCTTCAGGATGATCTCGGCGCGTTTGGCGGGAGACGTCTTGCGCCATATGCGGAAGCCGCTTTCGGCGGCGCTCAGCGCCGCGTCGAGATCGGCTCGGGTGGCGTGCGGCACAATGCCGATGACGCTCTCGTCGGCCGGATTGAGCACCGGTTGTCCATCCGCGCTCTTCCACTCCCCGCCGATGAAGAGCTGCAGATCAGGATAATTCGTCATCGCATTTTTCCCGCGTCCAAGGTCCGACGGCTTCGAGATATTTTAAGATCGCTACCTTGCGGTGCTGGCGCGGATCGACGTCCTGCGCGATTTGGCTGCACCTCGCTTGATCGCGCGCAGTGATGCCTCCAGATCGTGCAACTGCGGCTTGGCCGCGGCGGTCGCTTGGATCTCGATCTTACGGTATTTTTGCACGACCCTCTCGCCGAACGCCGTCAGTGCCGCGCCGCCGCCTTGCACGCCGCCCGGCTGGGCGGTGACGACGGGCTCGCGAAAGCATCTGTTCATGTCGTCGACCAGCAGCCACGCGCGCCGGTAGGACATGCCGAGCGAGCGGCCGGCCTGCGAGATCGAGCCGGTATTGCGGATCGCCTCCAGCAGAAGGACCTTCCCGGGGCCGATCGCCCGATCGGTCCCGAAGTCGACCCGCAATGTCAATCGCACTCCGCCCATTGGTCACCTCGCGTGATGGCGGGGGCAGTCTATCATCAACCATGCTGTTTGCACCGGTCCCGTACGGGTCCCGCACAGGTCCGTAAAAAATTGCGCGCCCGCAATTCCTACGAGACGGCCGCCGATGCCTGGGCCGGCTGCATTTCCGACAGCCCCGACAGCAGGCAGGCGAGGCTCGAGGTCCGCAGCGGGATGTACCGCTTCCCCATCTGGCGGCAGGCCCGCTTGACCGCGGCCGCAGCATCGTGGCTGACGCAATCGACCGGAAATACCGCTATGTCGGCGCGGCTCACGAGGCCCGGCAGCAGGGCCGCATTGTGCTCGATGCCGCCGTCATGATGCAGGAAACGGCCTTTGGTGCTTTCCACCAGGCCCTTCAGTTGCGGGGCCTGGTTGGCGCGGCCTCCGACATAGAGGACGGTCAAGCCATGCAGATCGAGCCCATCCGGCCAACCGCCGTCTTCGCTCTGCAACGGCGCCCCGATCCGGGCTTCCAGCGTAGCCAGCTCCTGATGAAGCGCGGCAAGCTCGCCTTCCGCCCGCTGGCGCGCGCGCTCGGCGTCGTTGAGTGCGCCCGACACGGTGGCAAGCCGCTGCTCGAGGCGCTCGCGACGGCTTGTCTCATGCGCCAAACGCCGATCCAGCTCGGCGAGCGCGTCCTTGACCACGCGGGCGTCCTCGCCTGCTTCGAAGCAAGCTGTGGTGGCGTCTTGGCCGACCGCCCGGGCCAGCATGTCGTTGAGCCGCCGAATCGATTCGTCCCGGCTGGTGAACCCGTCCCGCAATTGTCGTTGCTGACGCTCCAGCTTGGCGGTCAGGGCGGCGTTGTCCTGCTCCAGCTGCCGCAGGCGGCGGATGTCGGCCCGGTTGGCCGCCCCGACGAGGTGCGACAGCATGTGCACCTTGCCGAACACGTCCTTGACCATGGCGTCGGTCGCGGCCGGATGGGTGAGGAGAGCCCAGTAGGCGCCCGGAATATCGCCACGACCAGCGCGTCGTCCCAAAGCGCCGCCACCGCAGCGGCATCCTTGGCCCTTGCAAATTGATTGAGCGAAGGCTGGTGCCGCCGGTCGAGGGCCTTGTGCAGATGCTTTGCTCCCGCCTTGGAGCGGCCGGCGAGCAGGACGCCCAGCACATGCAGGTCGTGGTCGTCGGCGGTCTCGGCACCCTGAACTTTCAGTCGAACCAGGAGGTGCCTCAGCTCCGCGCTCGACAGGCAGGTTCCGATGATCGAGCAATGCAGGCTCGGGTGCAGGTCCCAGATTTGCGTGCGGCGCTTCGAGGGAGCCGCGAACCTGGCGGCCACGTCCCGCGACGGCGACAGAGCCGCCGCCCACGGCGATTTCGGATCGCCCGGCTCAAATACGCTCGTCAGCAGCTGCGTCCCGCGCAATGACACCGGCAAGCCTCGCTATATCCAATCGGCTATAGCGAGTGTGGCACAGCGCCACGGCGGTGAAAAGAGGCGTTTTGGCTGCTCACGCGCGCATGGCAGAGGCGCCGGAGAGAGCCGCTCGACGATTGTCCCTGTCTGGTGCGCTACACCACCCCACCGGCGCGACCCCCTTCGTGGTGCCGGTCGGTCGCGTCATTTGACGTCGACGGCGCGCCTCGTGGGCGACGTGCGTGCCTCATCGCGCGAAAGAAATTCTCGATGGCAGGCCGGAAAGAGCATGTCCGCGTCGGATTTATGATATTTTCAGCTATCGCATTACATTCCGCGAAACTCATCAGACAAACTCTTTTCACAGCGTTGGCGCTGTGCCACATTCGATGCGGCCAATAGAATATTGCGCGGTCGGATGATTGATTGATCAGACGATTATGTCACCAATCGAAGCGTCAATCGTTCCGCCGGGAGATCTGCCATGTCGATCACTGTCGAATCCGGGCGCTGGTCGAGCGCCACGCAGCCGGCACCATGGATCGACGAAGACTGGCTCTCGCTGTGCATCGGGCTCGGGATTTTCGCGCTGGCGCTCGGCGGGCTTGCCGGCATGGATGTGCTCGGCTGGGTGGTGAGCACGTCGGTGTGGACCGATCCAGGTCAGGCGCTCGGCACCGTGTCCAAAGCCTATGCCGGCCTTGGCGGTGCCGGCGCCTTGCTGGTCACCTATCTGGCCTTGTTGCTCGTGCTGACGGCGAGCGCGGCTGCCCTCAGCCTGGATGTGAAGCGCTTCGCCGCCGGCTTCACCGGCGTCTTTGCCTTGGGCTATGCGAGCTGGATCATCGGCAGCAATGCCCATGTGGCTGCGGTCACGCCGACCGATCTGCAGAAGTTCGGCATCGACTGGTCGCTGAAATTGACCAACGAGGGCGGCTACGTCGTGGCCTTGCTGTTCGGCCTGGTCATCGCCAACTTCTTTCCTCGCCTGGCGGAGTGGCTCAAGGAGGCCATCCGACCCGAGCTCTACATCAAGATCGCAATCGTGATTCTGGGCGCCTTCCTGGCGGTGACGGCCGCCGGCAAGCTGACGCTCGCGACCTCGATACTTCTGCGCGGCGTCGCCGCCATCGTCGAGGCCTATCTGATCTATTGGGCGGTCGTGTACTACATCGCGCGCCGTTGGTTCGGCTTCAATCGCGAATGGGCCGCGCCGCTCGCTTCCGGCATCTCGATCTGCGGCGTGTCGGCGGCCATCGCCACCGGCGGCGCCATCCGGGCGCGCCCGCTCGTCCCGGTGATGGTGTCTTCCCTGGTCGTCATCTTCGCGGTCGTGGAGGTGCTCATTCTGCCGTTTCTGGCGCAGACGTTTCTGTGGCAGGAACCCATGGTGGCTGGGGCCTGGATGGGCCTCGCGATCAAGACCGACGGCGCGGCGGTGGCGGGCGGCGGGATCACCGAGTCGCTCATCCTGGCCAAAGCGGCCGCGGTGGGCATCCACTATCAGCCCGGCTGGATTCTGGGCGTCACCGCGACCGTCAAGGTGTTCATCGACGTCTTCATCGGCATCTGGGCCTTCGTGCTGGGCTATATCTGGACCAACCACATCAATCCGACCCGGGACGCCGACAAGGCGCGGGCGTCGGAGATCTGGCAGCGATTTCCGAAATTCATCATCGGTTTCGTCGCGACCTTCCTGGTGGGCCTCTACCTGGCGCTCGGAACCTCGCCCGAGATCGCCGCCAAGCTGCCGGCCCAAATCGCCGAGGCCAACACCTTTCGGGTCATCTTCTTCATCCTGACCTTCTTCTCCATCGGCATCCTCTCCAACTTCAAGAAGCTGTGGCAGGAGGGCATCGGCAAGCTGGCCGCGGTCTATCTGCTCAGCCTGTTCGGCTTCGTGATCTGGGTCGGGTTGATCATTTCTTGGCTGTTCTTCAGCGGCGTCAAGCCGCCTTTGGCCACCTGAGCCGCGAAAGGAAACCGCGATGTCGGAGCCTGATATCCGCAAGGAGCTCCTGAATGCTCCGGTCGAGCCGTTGCTGCCGATCGAGAAGAAGCTGATCGGCTGGAGTCTCGGGATCGGTCTTGTGCTGCTGGTCGTTCTGGTGATGATCAACCATTTCGTTCCGATTACCATCGCGGGATAGGGTCGCCCAACGGTCTGGAGCGGCAGTATGCCATCCGACAAGGAGCGGCATGCTGGCGCGTATGGTGCTCGCGGCGGTCGCTGCCCCAATGATCTCTATCTGAGTGTTGCAGTCGCAGCGACGCCGAAGGCCCTCGGCGGGATAGAATCACCTCATTTGCAATCCAAATCGTCCAATCAGCCGATCCGATCGTGCGCGCTATTGGCCGGACCGCGGGCTTGCCGCTACCTGTATGATCCCATACGCCGGATGCAGCTTCTCTTCGGGACCGAAGCCCACCCATGATCGACAAGCTTGAATTCATCATCGCGCTGGCCCGCGAGGAGCACTTCGGCCGCGCCGCCGAGGTCTGCCGGGTGAGCCAGCCGACCCTGTCCGCCGGCATCAAATCCCTCGAGGATACGTTCGGCGTGATGTTGGTGCAGCGCGGGTCGCGCTTTCGCGGGTTCACCACCGAGGGGGAGCGCGTGCTCGAATGGGCGCGGCGCATCGTCGGCGACGCCCGCGCCATGCGCCAGGATGTCGATGCGCTCAAGCGCGGCTTGGTCGGCCATATCCGGATTGCCGCCATCCCGACCGCGCTCGCCATGACCGCCATGCTCACCACGCCCTACCGCGCCAAGCATCCCGAGGTCCGCTTCACCATCCTGTCGCGCACGTCCATTCAAACCCTCAACCTGCTCGAGAATCTGGAGGTCGATGCCGGCCTCACCTATCTCGACAACGAGCCGCTTGGCCGCGTCAAATCAGTGCTTCTCTACCGGGAGGAGTATCGCCTGCTGACCTCGGCGGAGAGCGCTTTCGGCAACCGGGACCGGGTCACCTGGGCCGAGGTCGGCAAGATTCCGCTATGCCTGCTCACGCCCGACATGCAGAACCGGCGGATCATCGACGGCCTCTTGCGCTCGGCCGGCGCCGAGCCCTCGCCGACGCTTGAATCGAACTCGATGATCGTGCTTTTCGCGCATGTGCGGACCGGCCGCTGGGCCAGCATCATGCCGGCCAAGCTCGCCGAGACGCTCGGGCTCACCGACAACGTGCGCTCGATCCCTATCGTGGAGCCCGCCGCCACCCATGCGGTCGGCCTGGTGGTTCCGGACCGCGAGCCCACCACGCCGTTGATCACGGCTTTGGTCGCGGAGGCGCGGCAACTGGTGAAGACGCTGGAGCAGCCGTCGCCGGCGCCGGGCGACACGATCGTGCTCGATCGCAACCGCGATGCCGGGAGCAAAACGAAAAAGCCCAAGGGCAAGAATCCCTGATCGGTCAATCCGGATTCCCGATCGACCACGATCGGCTTTCCCGATCGTGCAACGGGTCTACTTTGTTGATTCACCCAAGCTTTGTCGGCACTTCTAGCGCTTCCGATACGAACGACGGTGTGCGAGCGTGCCAAGCTACGAACCCTGGAATGCCGAACGGGCGGCGGCGATCATCTCCGCACATCTGGCGTGCGAGGGCGCGACGCTGCCTGTCCTGCATGCCTTGCAAGAGGCGTTCGGGCACGTGCCGGCGGCCGCCGTCCCGATGGTGGCGGAGGCGCTCAACCTGTCGCGCGCCGAGGTGCACGGCGTCGTCACCTTCTATCATGACTTCCGCTCCGAGCCGCCCGGGCGGCATGTCCTGAAGCTTTGCCGCGCCGAAGCGTGCCAGGCCGCCGGCGGGGACGCACTCGCGGCGCGGGCGCAGGCCAAGCTCGGCGTTGCGATCGGCAACACCGCTGCCGACCGCAGCGTCACGTTCGAGCCGGTTTACTGTCTCGGGCTGTGCGCGACCGCGCCCGCCGCCATGCTCGACGGCCGCGTGGTCGCGCGTCTCGACGCGGCGCGTCTCGATGCGCTGTTGGACGAGGCGCGACGATGAGCGTTCGGGTTTACGTGCCGCGTGATGCGGGCGCGCTCGCGGTCGGCGCGCAGGAGGTGGTGAGCGCGCTGCTTCATGCCTCCCGGCTTCGCGATATCGCGATCGAGATCGTGCGCACCGGCTCGCGCGGGCTCTACTGGCTGGAGCCGATGGTCGAGGTCGCCACGCACGCGGGCCGCGTCGCCTACGGACCGGTGACACCCGATGAGGTCGAGAGTCTGCTCGATGCCGGTTTTCTCAGCGGCGCCGCGCATCGTCTTTGCCTCGGTTTGGTCGACGAGATCCCGTGGCTCAAACGGCAGACGCGGCTCACCTTCGGGCGATGCGGTGTCATCGATCCCCGTTCCCTCGAGGATTATCGCGCCCATGGCGGCTACGCCGGGCTGCAACGCGCGCTGCACATCGGCGAGGATGCGACCTTGGAAGAGGTGATTGGATCCGGATTGCGCGGGCGGGGCGGCGCCGGATTCCCGACCGGCATCAAATGGCGTACGGTCGCGCAGGCCGACGCCGGGCCGAAATACATCGTTTGCAATGCCGATGAGGGCGACAGCGGCACATTCGCCGACCGGATGCTCATGGAGGGCGATCCCTTCGCCCTCATCGAGGGCATGACCATCGCGGCGCTCGCGGTCGGGGCGAGCAAGGGTTACGTCTACATCCGCTCGGAATATCCGCACGCGATCGCGGCCTTTGCGGCCGCCCTCGCAGCGGTGCGGCGTGGCGGCATGCTGGGGCACAGCGTGGCGGACTCACCGCTCGCCTTCGACATCGAGGTTCGGGTCGGCGCCGGCGCCTATGTGTGCGGGGAGGAAACCTCGCTGCTCGAGAGCCTGGAAGGCCGGCGCGGTATCGTGCGGGCGAAGCCGCCGCTGCCGGCCCACAAGGGATTGTTCGGCCGTCCGACGGTCATCAACAATGTCCTGTCACTTGCCTCGGTGCCGGCCATCCTCGGGCTGGGCGCGGCCCGCTATCGCGACCTCGGGATGGGCAAATCGCGCGGCACCATGCCGATCCAGCTCGCCGGCAACGTCAAGCACGGCGGGCTGTTCGAGACCGCCTTCGGCATCACGCTGGGCGAGCTCGTCAATGACATCGGGGGCGGCACCGCGAGCGGACGTCCGGTGCGTGCCGTGCAGGTCGGCGGCCCGCTCGGCGCCTACTTCCCGCGCGCGCTGTTCGATACGCCGTTCGACTACGAGGCGTTTGCGGCCCGCGACGGGCTCATCGGGCACGGCGGCATCGTGGTCTTTGACGACACGGTGGACATGGCGAGGCAAGCGCGCTTCGCCATGGAGTTCTGCGCCATCGAATCCTGCGGCAAATGCACGCCATGCCGCATCGGCTCGACGCGCGGCGTCGAGGTCATGGACCGGATCATCGCCGGCGAGGGCCGGGCGGAAAATCTGTCCGTGCTGGAAGACCTCTGCAACACCATGAAGTTCGGCTCGCTCTGCGCGCTCGGCGGCTTCACGCCCTATCCGGTCATGAGCGCGCTCAACCACTTCCCCGAGGATTTCGGCGCCGAGCCGCGGCACCGGCAAGCCGCGGAATGAAGGAGACCGCCATGTCGCTCATTCATGAGATCGATTACGGCACGCCCGCGGCGCGCGCTACGTGGGCCGGGCGGGCGGAGCGGACAGTCACGCTCTCCATCGACGGCCGCAACGTCACGGTCCCGGAAGGCACCTCGATCATGCGGGCCGCCATGGAGATGGGCACCCAAATTCCCAAGCTCTGCGCCACCGACATGGTGGAGGCCTTCGGGTCGTGCCGCCTGTGTTTGGTGGAGATCGAACGGCGCGCCGGCACGCCGGCCTCATGCACGACCCCGGTTGCGGCCGGCATGGTGGTGCGCACCCAGACCGACCGGCTCAAGCGCCTGCGCAAGGGCGTGATGGAGCTCTACATCTCCGACCATCCGCTCGATTGCCTCACCTGCGCGGCGAACGGCGATTGCGAGCTGCAGGACATGGCGGGCGCGGTCGGCTTGCGCGACGTGCGCTACGGCTATGCCGGCAGCAGGCATCCCGATCCCGGCAAGGACGAGTCCAATCCGTATTTCACCTATGATCCGTCGAAATGCATCGTGTGCTCGCGTTGCGTGCGCGCCTGCGAGGAGGTGCAGGGCACGTTCGCGCTCACCATCGCGGGCCGCGGCTTTGAGTCGGTCGTCTCGCCCGGCATGGAGGAATCCTTCCTGGCCTCGGAATGCGTGTCCTGTGGGGCCTGCGTGCAGGCCTGCCCGACCGCGACGCTGACGGAAAAATCCGTGATCGAGATCGGCCAGCCCGAGCATTCGGTGGTCACCACCTGCGCCTATTGCGGGGTCGGCTGCTCCTTCAAGGCCGAGATGCGCGGCGAGGAGGTCGTGCGCATGGTGCCCTACAAGGACGGCAAGGCGAACCGCGGCCATTCCTGCGTCAAGGGACGCTTCGCCTGGGGCTACACGACCCACCGGGAACGCATCCTCAAGCCGATGATCCGCGAGAAGATCACGGACCCGTGGCGAGAGGTGTCTTGGGCGGAGGCCTTCGGCCGCGCCGCCACCGAGTTCAAGCGCATCCAGGACAAATACGGACCGCGCTCGATCGGCGGCATCACCTCGTCGCGTTGCACCAACGAAGAGACCTTCTTGGTGCAGAAGCTGATTCGCGCCGGCTTCGGCAACAACAATGTCGACACCTGCGCCCGGGTCTGCCATTCGCCGACCGGCTACGGCCTCAAGACCACGTTCGGAACGTCGGCCGGCACGCAGGACTTCGACTCGGTTGAGGCGAGCGACGTGGTGGTGGTGATCGGCGCCAACCCGACCGACGGCCACCCGGTGTTCGCCTCGCGCCTCAAGAAGCGGCTGCGCCAGGGTGCCAAGCTGATCGTCATCGATCCGCGCCGCATCGATTTGGTGCGCACGCCCCATGTGGGGGCGACCTATCACCTGCCGCTGCGGCCCGGCACCAACGTCGCGATCCTCACCGCCATGGCGCATGTCATCGTGACCGAAGGCCTGGTGAACGAGGGTTTCGTGCGCGAGCGCTGCGAGCGCGACGAATTCGAGGATTGGGCGTCCTTCGTGTCGGAACCGTGCAACAGCCCGGAGGAGGTGGCGAAGCTCTCGGGCGTGCCGGCCGCGGCCATTCAGAGCGCGGCGCGGCTCTATGCGACCGGCGGCAACGGCGCGATCTATTACGGCCTCGGCGTCACCGAGCACAGCCAGGGCTCGACCACCGTGATGGCCATCGCCAATCTCGCCATGGCGACCGGCAATATCGGGCGGCCCGGCGTCGGGGTGAATCCGTTACGCGGCCAGAACAATGTGCAGGGCGCCTGCGACATGGGCTCGTTCCCGCACGAGCTCTCCGGCTACCGTCACATCTCCGATGACGCCACCCGCGCCATGTTCGAGGCGCTGTGGGGAACCGCCCTCGACGTGGAGCCGGGACTGCGTATCTCCAACATGCTCGATGCCGCCGTCGACGGCTCGTTCAAAGGCATCTACATCCAGGGTGAGGACATCCTGCAATCGGATCCGGACACGCGTCATGTGGCGGCCGGGCTCGCTGCCATGGAATGCGTCGTGGTCCACGACCTCTTCCTCAACGAGACCGCGAGCTACGCCCACGTGTTTCTGCCGGGCTCGACCTTCCTGGAGAAGGACGGCACCTTCACCAATGCGGAGCGGCGCATCCAGCGCGTGCGCAAGGTCATGAGCCCGCGCAACGGCTTAGCGGATTGGGAGATCACCATCGCGCTCGCCAAGGTGATGGGGTTCGAGATGTCCTACACGCACCCCGGCGAGATCATGGACGAGATCGCGCGGCTCACCCCGACCTTCGCGGGGGTCTCGTACCGGAAGCTCGACGCGCTCGGGTC
Source organism: Xanthobacteraceae bacterium (assembly GCA_035552735.1). Classification (GTDB taxonomy): domain Bacteria; phylum Pseudomonadota; class Alphaproteobacteria; order Rhizobiales; family Xanthobacteraceae; genus VAZQ01. Next base: position 1,454 of record DASZKX010000196.1, on the reverse strand, counting down.
GGTGCAATGGCCGTGCAACCCCAAGGCCCCGGACGGCACCCCGGTCATGCATATCGGCGGCTTCGTTCGCGGCAAGGGCAAGTTCGTGGTCACCGAATACGTTCCGACCGACGAGCGGACCGGCCCGCGCTTCCCGCTGCTGCTCACCACCGGCCGCATCCTGAGCCAGTATAATGTCGGGGCGCAGACGCGGCGGACCGCCAACGTGGTCTGGCACCAGGAGGATCGCCTCGAGATCCATCCGCACGATGCCGAGCAGCGCGGCATTCTGGACGGCGACTGGGTGAAGCTCGCGAGCCGGGCCGGGGAGACGACGTTGCGCGCCCTGATCACCGAGCGGGTCGCGCCCGGCGTGATCTACACGACCTTTCATCATCCCGATACGCAAGCCAATGTGGTGACCACCGACTATTCGGATTGGGCCACCAATTGCCCGGAATACAAGGTGACCGCCGTTCAGGTCTCGCCCTCGAACGGCCCGAGCGCATGGCAGGAGGAATACGGCGAGCTGGTGCGCCAGACCCGTCGGGTGGCGCCGGTCATCGAGGCCGCGGAGTAACGCCGTGGCCTTCGCCCTCGTGCGCGTTTCCCGCTCGGCCTATCGGGCAGCCGGCATCGCGGCCGGCGAGCGCATCATCCCGGAAGAGACCGCCGTCGCGTTCACCTACAATGGCGGGTCCTACGCGGTCATGATGGCGACGCCGCAGGATCTGCGGGATTTTGCGCTCGGCTTCAGCCTGACGGAGCGCGTGATCGCGTCTCGCAGCCAGATCGAAAGCCTGGACGTCATCGAGGCCGCGGCCGGCATCGAGCTGCGGATGTGGCTGAAGCAGCCCTTTGGGGCTGCGCTCGGGGAGCGGCGCCGGCATATGGCGGGGCCGACCGGATGCGGACTGTGCGGCCTCGAAAGCCTCGCGCAGGCGATGCGTCCGCCGCCCCGCGTCAGCGCGGGGCAGTGCTTCACCAACACGCAGATCATGCGGGCCCTCCAGGCGGTCGCCCCCATGCAGGAGCTCAATCGGCAAACCCGCGCCATGCACGCCGCCGCCTTCTGGCAACCCGCGACCGGACTGGTGGCGCTGCGGGAGGATGTCGGCCGGCACAATGCGCTCGACAAGCTCGCCGGCGCATTGGCGCGCGGCGGAATCGTGCCGCGCGACGGCATGGTGCTGCTGACCAGCCGTATCTCGGTCGAGATGGTGCAGAAGGCGGCCGCCATCGACGCGTCCGTCATGGTCGCGGTGTCGGCGCCCACCGCGCTCGCGGTCCGCACCGCGGAAGCCGCCGGGATCACGCTCGCGGCGATCGCCCGCGACGACGGCTTCGAGGTGTTCACGCATCCCCACCGCATCGCCATGGAAGCTGAAACCCGGGTCGTCACAAATGTCGCCTGACAAGCTGGTCTACATGGCCAATCAGATCGGCAAGTTCTTCGCCAGCCAAGGTGACCATCA
>DASZKX010000195.1:0-45969 GCA_035552735.1 Xanthobacteraceae bacterium | reverse complement strand
CTATGTCCTATTCCTCGGTTTTGCGTTCCACGGGCCGGCGCACTGGAGCAGGAGCCAAGACGAGTTTGGGTTCTTTGTCGATTACTTCGTCTTTCTGGCCGGCCTCCTCTTCGCGGCGGTCCACGGTCCTGGCGATGTGCTGGTGCTGATCGGGGCGCGATTGATCGCAGCAAGCGCGGAATAGACCTATCTCGGCGAGAGCCCGAAACCGAAGCTTTCGCATTGAGGAACGCGGTGCCGGGAGGCGCAACCCCTCCCGGCGCCGGAATGCCTTCCCTCCCGGCCCGATCAGGGAACCAGGGAGGCGAGGTGCTGGCCTTCGAGCTCTTCGATCGTCTCGGCGGACGCCGGCAATTGGAGCACCTTGGCGTGCTGGCCTTGGGCCAGCTTGGTCAGCAGCACGACCTTGCCATTGGGAAACTCCAACGCATCCCGATGGGACGGTATGTCGTTGTCGATCCGGCGGAAGCGCGCCAGCTTCGCGCCGGCCTTTCGGCCGCGGAAAAACGGCAGCAGGCCGTCGTATTCGACCTCTCGCTCGAATGCGATCTCGGTGCCCGGACGCAGGCAGACCGCGACCTTGAGATCGTCGATCGCCGCGAAGCCCCTGGTGATGGATCTGGTGAAGGTGGTTGTTACAAGCTTGTCTCCGACCTTGGCGGGCCGGCTCATGACGTTTTCAAGGCTGTAGTCGCACATTGCGGGATGCTCCTTGAGGCAAGACGTGGTGGCAGCCCCCTGAAAACCCCAAGCCCCCGCCATATGTTCCAGGGCGGCACAGCCGTCGCAAAAATTTAAGCACCTCATGCCGAGGTCGAGCGGGGTCCGCAGCTTGAATTTTCGGTCCCGGTGCTGTGGTATGCGCGAGTCGCACACAAAATAGGCGACCGCCCCATGAAGACCATTCTGGTTCCCGTCGAGCCTCACGATTCCATCCAGTCCGTGCTGGAGACCGCGCTGCTGGTGGGCGGCAAGTTCGAGGCTCACATCGAGGGGTTCGCGTTGCGGCCGGCGATCGGCAACGTTGTGACCATGGATCCGGTCAACAGCCTGACCGTGGTCAGCTTGCGGGAGAACGACCTGGAGATCATCAAGGAGGCACGCGGTATTTTCGAATCCTTCATGCACGGCAAGCAGGTGCCTGGGGCGGATGGAGCCGGTGCCTCGCTTTCCTGTACGTGGTTCGACGGAGCCACGGGCGGGGAGGACTTCGTCGGCAATTATGGCCGCGTCTTCGATCTCATCGTCTTGGGCCGGCCCGCAAAGGGCCGGCAAGGTCCGCGCATGGCCACCTTGGAGGCCGCATTGTTCGAGAGCGGTCGGCCCGTGCTCCTGGCGCCGCCGACGCCCCCGCGCAGCATCGGCGAGAAGATACTGATCGCCTGGAATTGCAGCACCGAGCAGGCCCGCGCGACGGCATTCGCCATGCCGCTGTTGCGCAAGGCCGCTCGTGTCATCATATGCACCGTGGAAGGCGCCACCGTTGCGGGGCCGACCGGCGAGCAGATGGCCCGCAATTTAATGCGGAACGGCGTGCCGGCCGAATCCATAACCGTTGCCCCAGGGCAGCGCCGGGCCGGGGAGGTCATGCTCGCGCAGGCGGATGCGCTCGGTTGTGATCTCATCGTCAAAGGTGCCTATACCCAAAGCCGGTTGCGTCAGATGATCTTCGGCGGGACCACCCAACACATTCTCACCCACGCGACGGTGCCGGTGCTGCTGGCGCATTGAATTTAAAAGCGCGCTCGCCGGCTCGGGGTGAGAGTGAGGACATCGTGCGACCCGTGAGCGCTTCTGATCAATTCTCGTTCCTGCGCGTCTTTCCCTCCATCATGCTGCCGATGTTTCTGGCGGCCGTCGACCAGACCATCGTGGCGACCGCGCTGCCGGCCATCGTGGCATCGACCGGCGAGGCGGAACGCGCGTCCTGGATCGTGGTATCCTATTTGATCGCCTCGACGGTGGCGGCGCCCATCTACGGCCGGCTGGGCGACGAATATGGCCGCCGTCGCTTGATGATCGTCGGGCTGTGCATCTTCGTGTCCGCGTCCCTGCTGTGTGCCCTGTGCACCAGCATCGAGACGCTCACTGCCGCCCGGGTGCTGCAGGGGCTCGGTGGCGGCGGCCTGATGACCCTCTCGCAGGCGCTGGTCGGAGAGGCCATCCCGCCGAGGGAGCGGGCGCGTTATCAAGGTTATCTGGCGGGCGTGGGAATCTCCGCCAACGCCTTCGGGCCGGTGGCCGGCGGCTTCATGGCGCAACACCTGGGCTGGCAGTCGATCTTCCTGGTCAACCTGCCGCTCGGCCTGATCGCCGCCGTGCTGACTCTCCGGCTTCCGTCGCATCCGCACCCGACCGGCCGCTGGCGCATCGACGGCTGGGGCGTGTTGCTGTTTGCGTGCCTGGTCGCGCCGCTCATTCTGGCGCTGGAACGGGCGCAGCATCTGGACCCCTCGGCACTGCCGACCATTCTCGGCCTGGTGGCGTTCGCCATTTTTGCTCTGGTGCTGCTGATACGCCGCGAGCTCGCGACCGCATCGCCGCTGCTGCCGATCTCGCTGCTGCGGCAGGCGACGATCTGGCGCAGCGATGGTTTGGCTGCCTGCCACGGCGCCGCGCTGGTCTCGCTGATCACCTTCCTGCCGATCTATCTGATCGTGGTGCGCGGAATTTCACCCTCGCAAACCGGCCTGCTGCTGCTGCCCCTGATGATCGGGATCGGCATCGGCTCGATGCTGACCGGCCGCATGGTCACCGTATCGGGCCGGACCGCGATCTTTCCATCCTACGGATTGATCCTGGTGACCTTGAACCTGCTCCTGCTGGCGCTGGCGGCCCCGCATATCGGGACCGTGCAACTGGGCTGGGTCTTTCTCTGGAACGGGCTCTGCATGGGCACCGTCATGGGCGTGGTGCAGGTGACGGTTCAGTCCGCATCCGGCCCCGGAATGTTGGGAGAAGCTGCGGCGTCCGTGCAGTTCTCGCGCTCCATCGGGGCGGCTTTCGGCACCGCGGCCGTGGCCTCGGTGCTGTTCGCTGTACTGTCGGCGACCGACCGGGACACCGCGGCGCTGTTCGCGACCATGATGGAGCAGGGACCCGGCGTCTTGTTCTCGCTTCCCGAGGCCCGGCAGGTGAACGTGCAGTCCGAGATCGCGGACGCGTTCCGGGCCGCCTTCCTGGTCATCGCCTCCTTTGCGGGCGCGGGCGCCGTGCTCGCAATATCGATACCGTTGCGCCGGATTTGATACGGGCCTATCGCGCGCGCCTGACCCAGAGGCTTGCCGGCGGCCGTGGACAGTGGCAAGCCTCATGCCCATATGGCTGTGATGATCCCCCTTTCAGTCCTGGACCTTTCGCCCATCGTGGAGGGAAGCGATGCGGCACAGTCGCTTCGCAACACCCTCGATCTCGCCCGCCACGCCGAGCGCTGGGGCTATCGCCGCTATTGGCTGGCCGAGCATCACAACAGTCCCGGCATCGCCAGCGCGGCGACCGCCGTCGTCATCGGGCACGTGGCGGCGGGGACCTCCTCCATCCGAGTCGGGGCCGGCGGCGTCATGCTGCCGAACCACGCGCCGCTGGTCATCGCCGAGCAGTTCGGCACCCTGGCCTCGCTGTTTCCGGGACGTGTCGATCTCGGCCTCGGCCGGGCGCCCGGCACCGATCAGGTCACCGCCCGGGCCCTGCGCCGCAACCTCGCGGCCGACGTCGACAGCTTTCCGCAGGACGTGATCGAGCTCATGAGCTACTTCCTGCCGCTGCAGCCCGGCCAGCACGTGCGCGCCATTCCAGGAGCCGGCCTGGATGTTCCGGTCTGGATTCTGGGCTCGAGCCTGTACGGGGCGCAGCTGGCGGCCGCGCTCGGGCTGCCCTACGCCTTTGCGTCGCATTTCGCGCCGGCCGAGATGGATGAGGCCGTGGCGCTCTACCGCGCCCGCTTCCAGCCCTCGCAGCGGCTCGCCGCTCCCCACGTCATGCTGGGGCTCAATGTCTGCGCGGCCGAGACCGATGCAGAGGCGCGCCGGCTGTTCAGCTCGCATCAGCAAGCCGTGATCGCGCGCCGCACCGGCCGTCGTGGCCCGCTGCCGCCGCCGGTCGAGGACTTCGAGCGCGGTCTCGATCCGCGAGCCCAGATGATCCTGCAGCAGGCGGTGAGCTGCGCGGTGGTGGGCTCCCCCGAGGCGGTGAAGCGTGGGCTCGAAGCCTTCATCGCGCGAACCCGCACCGACGAGATCATGGTGACAGGCAATATCTTCGACCATGCCGCCCGCCTGCGCTCATTCGAGATCGCCGCGCAGGTTCACCAGACGCTCGGCAAGGCGGCCTGAGCGGGCAAGCCCAGCTTCGGGCGCGGCTCTTCGTTAAGCCGATTGGAAGCTCAGCCCGAGGGAACAAACTGTGCCCGCGGCGGTTGATATCTACTCCTCATTCCATGGGCTCGCTCATGTTGCAATATCTCCTGACGCACCCCGAGCATGCGTTTTCTCCACCGGAGACCGCTGATCTCTGCGAGGCGTTCGACATGACGGTGGCCGTCCTTCAGGAGCGTGGCGACCCGTCGATCAACTGGACCGATGAAAACGTGAGGGCGGCTCTTTCAGGCGAAATCGTCGCGGCCTGGAGCAAAGGCGAGCGGGATATCAGGCAGCTGAGTGACCGGGCGCTTCAAATGGTCGACCAGGATCTCAAAGCCCGATAGTCGGTTCGGATAGAGCCGCGCGGTTCCAGGCGCCTTGAGGATGTCAATTGAGCGGCGGATTGCAGCCGCAAAATCGACATTTGCGCCCGCCTTATCGCCCCTGAAGGGGAGGGAGGGGCGTCGCCATATTTACAGGAACTTCATGCAGAAATGTAGAGCCGTTATTGCGGCGTTCAAGCCGCCGCTCGCAATGGCGCTGTTCGGCGCCTTCTTCTTTACTGGAGATACCGCGAATTCTGATCCACTTCCGCCCGCCCCCGCCGAAGCGGCGACCTCCGCGGCGAATTGTGATCCCGAGAACGTCGTCATCTACCGGCCCGATCAGGCGCCCGAGAGTGAGGCGGCCTGCGCGTCCGATTCGGATATTCTGAGCCAGGATCGGGACTATTTGGTTGATACCGCGACGCCCGGAACCACCATGGTACGTCAAGGCCCGCAATTGGCGATCGGGCGTCTGCATCCCGAATTCGTGCACCGGTTGGCGGCGGCAGTTCGCGAAGCGCGGCAAGCGGGGCTGGCGACCGTCGGGATTTTTTCCGCATATCGGCCTCCTGCCTTTGGGGTCGGCGGGTTCTCCGACAAGTTCAATTCGCTTCACGCCTATGGGCTGGCGGTGGACATGTCAGGTATCGGCGGACCCGGAAGTGCCGACGCCAAGCTCTGGTATGAGATCGCGGCCCGGCACGGCGTGACCTGTCCTTATGGTTTTGAGAACCGCGCGGAATGGAATCATTGCCAGCCCACGCGCCTTAAGATCATCGTGCCGGAAAATCCACTGCGCGATACGGTGACCGCAAACGGCCCCATCGACCTCGACAGCATGTTTGAGGCCGGCAATGCGTTGATCGAGAGTCCGGAAAGCGTGGCCGAGGCCGCCAGCGCCAACGATGCTTCTGCGCATGCCGATGCCAGCGACAACCGCCGGGGCGAGGAGCCGATAGTGGCGGAAAGCGGCAGCGGCGTGCGCAGACGGCTTGGCAAATCGAATGACCCGGCGCGAACGGCACGAAGCGAGCGCCGTTCGGAAGCGCCGAATCGGTGCAAGCGTTCCCCGGAGCCACGCAACGATGAGTGCCGCGGGTCTCACCGGGTGGAGACCGCCGCGCGGACGCAAGCGGCGCACCCTCGGCAGGCAGTGGCCAACGCTTCGCGGCATCACACCTGAGCGGAAAAACGCTACGGCCCGCCGCGGCCTCCGACCGTGCCGGGGGGAACGGAGTCGCGAGACCCCAAGGCCAACGACCCGGGACATACGGCTCGAGCACCACTCGGGTCCGCTCGAATCCTTTAGTCGGGCCGCTACTTGTGCGGTGGCTTGAAATATTTCAGGTCCGGGGCCGGCTGATCTTTGCGGGTCGGCATCAGCTTGCCGTCGGCGCTGACCATATAGAACTCGTCGCCGATGCGGACATGGGGATTGTCTTCGGCGCAAATCGCTTCGCGCCACCAGATCGGTTCCTCGGCTTTGGTGCGGCGATAGCTCTTGGTAATGGTCCAAGGATGCGTCAGCGCATGGTCGAAGGTGGTGATCTCGTTGTGCAGCGTGTTGGGGTCGGACTTGTCCAGGTAGAGCCGCTCCTTGACGACGGTCTCATTGTCCTTGTGCATGGGGATGCCGGTGCTGTCGAAGGTGCGTGGACCCTTGAGCCCGCGCGTCTCCACGTCGAGCTCGTCGTAGCGTCCGTCGCCGTCCGTGTCGAGCCACTTGCCGATTGAGTAGCCCGCGAACATCGGTTCCATCTGCTTCGGAAAGTCGCGGCCGTCGGTATAGATGCGGCGCGAGTCGTGGACGTGCTCGATCAGGAGGTGGACCATTTCGGGCGTGATCACGATCTGCATCGGCTCGTAGACGTTCATCTGCCGGGGCATGCCGGGCGGCAGGCAGGCGATGGTCGGGGTATCGCCCGGTTCGCCGGTCTGCTGGGCTTTCAGGTTGGCCTCGAAAATGGCCTGATATTCGGCGGTGAGCGGCGCCGGGGCCGGCCACTTGTTGCCGCCGGTGCCGCGCCATTCGCCCCGCAGGTCGGGATATTTCGTCTCATCGAAGGCCTGGGCGGCGCCGATGCCGGCGGCGAGCGCGCCGACGAGCCCGACGGCGGCAATCAGGTTTCGGTAGATCATGCGTTCACCATTCCAGCCGAGCGCCATTTCTCAAGAAGGTAGAAGGATTGCGTGGGCGCGGCAAGCGTCAGGCGAACACCGCGATTAGGGTGGGTAGAGCTCCTGCGAAACCCACCGACGCACGTTGCGATGAATTTCGGCTGGTCGGTCTCGCGAAGAGCTCTGCCAACCCTACAGCAGAGCCTTATCGCCTGCTCGTTCAAAACCCGCCGGCGCTGAACTTGAATCTCTGGGTGACATCGTAGCTCGCCTTGGTCACCGGTATCGCATAGTCGGCCCGGATCGGGCCAAACGGCGAGTCCCAGATCAAGCCGGCGCCGAGCGATGAGCGCATGATATTGGAATCGGCCACTTGTATTGATTGCTGCAGCGACTGCGACAAAGCCGGCAGCGATTGTCCCGAGGCCGTAAGCGAGCCCGGGCCCTTGTAGCCCCAGACGCTTCCGGCATCCGCGAACAGCCCGAGCTTGAGCCCGCTGCCGGCCGGCACCAGCGGGACCGGGGCCTGCAGCTCGGCGCTGGTTGCCCAGTATTGGCGACCACCCACATTGTCCATGGTGGTGCCCGGGGTCAGGTCGCGGGGTCCGAAACCATTCGGGGCAAAGCCGCGGACCAGCTGCGGTCCGCCGAAAAAGCCGTCCGCCAGCGGCAGTTGCTGGCCGCCCCACGGGGTAATGTAGCCGCCCTGGCCCCGCACCATTCCGACCACGTCGCCGGCGAGCGGGGTGTAGGCGCGGAAATCCTCGGTGGTGCGCAGGAACCTCACGTCGCCCCCGAGCCCCGCCAGATCCTGGCTGAGCGCCGAGCTCAGTCCGCTGGTCGGGCTTCGGCTGTTGTCGAGCGTGTTGTAGTTGATGGTCGAGCCCACCGAAGAAACCCAGGCCGGGCCGTTAAGCACCGCCTGCTTGACCGGAAGCGATGCCTCGCCATTGGCGTAGCAGCCCGGCGGCGGATTGCCGGGTGAGCAATCCATCAAGGCGGGGCTGAGCGACGTACTCTGGTTGTAGAGCGAATAGCGCCACTGCACGCCCAGGTTCTCGGTCAGCGCGGTGCCGAGCCGGAACGTGGTCCCGTAGGTCTCGCCTCCATAGGATTGATAATCGCTGGCCAGGCTCTGCTTGGCGTAAAGATCGAGCCCGACCGTGAGCCCACTGCCGGCGACATGCGGCTCCGAGAACGAAAGATTGAATCCCTCGGTGTATTGCCCGTAGGTGACGGAGGCGCCGACCGCATCGCCGCGGCCTAGCAGGTTCCGTTCCCCGATCGACACTTGGGCGACCACCCCGTCGGTCATCGAATAGCCGGCCATGATCGAGAAATCGCCGGTGGATTGTTCCTCCACGTTCACATTGATGACCACTCGGTCCGGTGCCGAGCCGGGCACGTCGGAGAGCTTGACGGTCTTGAAGAACCCGAGATTCTTCAGGCGCCGCTCGGCGCGCTCGAGCAGAGCCCGGTTGTAGGCGTCGCCTTCCGCGATGTCGAACTCGCGCCTTATGACGTCGTCGTGGGTCTTGCTGTTGCCGTGGATATCGATGCGCTCGATGTAGCGGCGCGGACCCTGCTGGACCGCGTAGAGCAAGTGGACGACGTGGCTGGCGGGATCGCGGTCGGCGCGCGGCTGCACCAGGACGAACGGGTCGCCGTGCCGGGCAGCCTCGAGCGAAAGCGCCGCGACGGTCTGCTCCACCGCCTCGGCATCGTAGACCTCGCCGACACCGGGCCGCAGCCGCGTGCCCAGGATCGCCGGCTCCGCCTCGCTCGTTCCGGATTGCAGCTCGACCGAGCCGATCCGGTATTGGTCGCCTTCCTCGACCTTGAAGGTGATCACGAAGCCTTTTTGTGCCGGGTCGTATTCGGCCGCCGCCGCCCCGACCCGAACGTCCGCATAGCCATGCTTCAAATAATAGCGGCGCAGCAGATCGCGGTCCGCTTCGACGCGATCGGGATCGTAGAGATCGTTGTCCAGCAAAAAGCTGAGCAGGTTGGTCTCGCCCGTCGTGATCGCGCCCTTGAGCTGGTCGGCCGAAAAGGCATGGTTGCCGGCGAACTGGATCTTCTTGACGCCGGTCTTTGCGCCCTCACGAATTTCGAACACCAGATCGGCGCGTGCGTCCGGCCGCGTGATGATCTTGGGCTCGACCCGCGCGTCGAAGTAGCCGCGGCGGTGATAGAGCTCGACCATGCGGGCGACGTCCTCCTGGACGATCGGGCGCCACAGCGGGCCGCCGCTCTTGGATTGGATCTCGGTCTTGAATTGTTCCTCCTTGAGCTTCTTGTTCCCTTCCAGAGCGACCCGGCCCAGCGTCGGGTTCTCGACCACCGTGACGATCACTTGGTCGCCGGAGCGGCGCATGCGCACATCGGCGAACAGGCGGGTGGCATAGAGCGCCTTGAGGGCCGCATCGAGATCGGCGGCCTCGAGATGTTGGCCGTGCGTGGCATGGAAATAGCTCCGGATCGAATCGGCTTCGATCCGCTGATTGCCCTCGACCTCGATGGCGGATAGCGCCGTAGACTGTATGGTGGATTGAGGCTGGGCGGCGGATTGCGCGCGCGCCGGCCCCCATGCCGCCGGCTCCAAGATCGACACCAAGGCCGAGCCCGCGAGCAGGCCCGCCATCATGAGGCCGCGTACGGTCAATCGATAGGCGCGCCAGCGTGATGTCATCCCAGACCGCTTTTCCGCCCGCAATCCCCGCCCCAGAGCATGCGAGCGCTGGGGCGAAAGCGTGACGGTTTGTGTTGGATTGCGGGGCATTGTTTGGGCCGCCGCGGCAAAACCGCCATAATGTTGAAACCGCGGTTCTGCCGCCAATTCTTCCAGCCCCCGGTTGATATGATTGGACGTATGCTGTCACCGGCCCTATGAGGGGCTTGATTGTCGGGCCTTCGATCGTCTACCGATCGTTCGGGCAACCGTACTTTGGCGGGCGACGAAAGCTTGACGCTGCAATGCGCTTATCCCCCGCCTTTGCGGGCTTGCTCCTGGCCGGCTGCGCGCTCGGTGCCGATCCGGGGCCGCTGACACAACCCGATACCGTGAATGTTCCCGACATGGCGGCGCTTGCGCCGAAGATTCAGGTCACCTTCAACGCCGTGAAGCTCATCGGCTATCCGCGGGTCTCGCCTGTCCGCAAGGCGCCGGTCAGCGCCTTGGGGGACTGGATTATTTGTTTGACCAGTGATGCCGAAGGCGATTCGCGGATCTATGCCTTGCTGATCCAGAACAACGAGATCGTCGATTATCGACTGGCGCTGATCATCGACGGATGCGCGGGCGAGCGGTTTGGGCCGCTGCCGGGGCCGCGGCTCACCAAATAGACTGTCCGGGATTGCTCCCGGCCTGAGGGGCTGGCAGAGCCCGCCAGACCAGCCGCAGGATTGATCGGCCTTCGCCTCTTAATGTGCCAGCGGCCGGATTTCGGATCGTCCCCAAGAGGATAACAGCGAGGATCACGCCGAGGTCGTTGCCTCAAATTCAGGCACTGGTATAGATGGCCATGCGAGTCGATTGGCGCTGCCGGGCGGCCAGGCGACGCAACTCCTGATTTGTGGAGTGAATTTGCTGCGCCTGGCCCGTGGGGGGAGGCCGCCGGCAATGAAACTCGTCACCGCCATCATCAAGCCGTTCCGGCTCGACGAGGTGCGCCAAGCACTATCGGGGCTCGGCGCCAACGGAATGACCATCACGGAAGTCAAAGGCTATGGACGCCAGAAAGGCCACACGGAGATTTACCGTGGCGCCGAATACGCGGCGAGCTTCGTGCCAAAGCTCCGCCTGGAGGTGGCGGTCCCTGACGATCAGGTCGAAAAAGCCGTAGACGCGATCACCACGGCCGCCCGCACGGGCAAGATCGGGGACGGCAAGATTTTCGTGACCGGGTTGGATCATGCGGTGCGCATTCGGACCGGCGAGACCGATGCCGACGCGATCCAGTGACGATCCGGTCATCAACCAGGTCATCAACAAACCCATCAACAAACAAGGGGGCATGTTCATGGCTCGGAAGTCATGGCGCGGTGCTGCGCGCATGCTGGCGACCATCGTGGCGGCGGTGTCCTGCGGATCGCCCGCTTTCGCCCAGATCGGGCGGATCGACAGCGCCATTCAATAAGCCTGCGTGCCATTCGTCGGCGGGCTAGGATAGCGGCCTCGAACCGGAGGCGCTCATGCGAAGGACACCGTTAGGTTTGGCGGCGCCGGCGCTGCTGGTCTTGTGCGGATCGTTGGGCGTTGCGCACCCAGCCGCGGCGGAGAGCGTCGAGCCGTTCTACAAGGGCCGCACCATCGAGCTGCTCACCACCGCGCCCGGCGGCCGCTACGATCTCACGAGCCGGCTGGTTGCCCGCCATTTCGGCGACTTCCTGCCCGGCCGCCCCAAGGTGATTGTCCAGGTCGAGCCCGGCGCCGGCGGATTGACCGTCGCCAACCGGCTCGCCAATACCTCACCGCGCGACGGCTCCGTACTGGCGCTGGCGCAGCCGGCCTCCTGGCAGCTCGCCATCGAAGGCGATCCCAATGCCCGCTTCGATCCCGCCAAGATGACCTGGATCGGCAGCATGTCGTCCTTCGCGGACGATGCCGATTTGCTGATCGTGCGTGCCGATCACGCCGCCAGGAGCGTCGCCGATCTCCAGCGGACCGGCCTGTCCGCGAAGCTCGGAGCCGGAACCGCCGGCTCGACCAATCTCACGTTCGCGCTCTTGGCGCGCGACGTGCTCGGCCTACATGTGGACGTGGTGCGCGGCTACCCGGGCGCCCCGAACCTGTTCCTGGCGATGCAATTGGGCGAGTTGACGGCCAGGCGGTGGCGCTGAGCTCGCTCACCGGCACCCAGCAGGCGCTTTGGGAACGCAAGCAGGTGCGTCCGCTCGTCCAGTTCGGCCGCGTCGAGCGGCTGGCTTTGCTGCCCGATGTGTCGACCGGCCGCGAGCTCATCAAGGACGCCGGCGGTCTGGCGCTGCTCGAATTCGCCGAGCTTCCTTTCTTCATGGCGCTGCCGCTGGTTGCCCCGCCGGGAATCCCCGACGACCGCGCCGCAGCGCTGCGCCAAGCCTACGCGGCGATGGTTGTCGATCAAGCCTTCATCGACGATGTCCGCAAGGCCAATGTGGAGCTCAGCCCGATCGACGGCGCCGCCATCGCGGCCCTGGTCGCAAAATCAGCCGCAACCCCGAGGGACGTGATCCGCCGCTATAATTCCCTGATCGCGGCGCCGCGCTGAATCCCACTTTATCGCGGAGCCTGCGCGGCGCCGGAATACTGCACCGTGCCGGGGATCACCTCGATCTGGGAGCGCGGATCCTGGAACGATTGCCAGGTTTGGACCCGACCCTGCAAATCGGTGGCGACGACTTTGTAATATAAGCTGCCGGTCGGATAATCGTCCGGGATCACCCAGCCGGCCGACCAGAAATAATCGATGCTGCCGCGCGGCGGATGGCCGCCGTAACGCATGGGCAACTTCTGGCCGTCCGACAATTCGATCACCACGCCCTGGATGCCCTTGTCGTCGAGCGCCTTGCCGGTGATGTCGCGCACCCGCACCCGGAAGACCGCATTCTCGTTGTGCTTGAACTGGCTGTTGAGCACGCAGGTCGGTCCGGTCTGGCCCTTGCCCGTATTGCCGCGCACCATGTCGCCCTCGATGAAGACCGACTGGGCCTGTTGCGCCTGCGCCTGTTGCGCCTGCGCCAGATCGACCAAAGCCAGCGACAATACGAAGATCGAGCCGCATAGAAATTTGACCGAGCTAGACACGGATTCCATGTGGTGCCCCATTGCGTGAGTCCTGAACGACGATCCAGCTCGCTCATACCTGACTCCGCGGTTTTGATCCACCACCAGACCCAAGCGACCCCGGCAGTCGCGCGCGGTGCCATGGTGTTTGGCCCCTGGTCGATGCATGCAAGACGGCATAAGCTTTCATCCAACCGGCAGGAGGCTCGATCCTTCTGCCGAAAAGAAACACAAGGGGAGGAAGCCATGGGAACGGGTGCGAGATTCGCCGCGGCATTTGTCTTAGGAATCCTGACTTCGTTTCCGCTCGCAGCCGCGCAAGCGGCCGAGCTCACCGTCATCACCAACCAGGGCACGACGCCGGGGGTACGCGAGGTCGCCGCCGCGTTCGAACGCGCCAGCGGGAGCAAGGTGACCGTGCTGCAGGAAGCCGGCCCCGCTCTGGAGCAGCGGCTTGCCAACGGGCCGGCGGACCTGATCGCCGCCAATCCCGGGCAGATCGAGGATCTTATCAAGAAGGGCAGGGTGATCGGCACCCCGACGCCGTTCGCGCTCGCCGGCCTCGGCGTCTCGGTGCGGGCCGGCGCCCCCAAGCCGGACATCAGCATCGTCGAGGCCTACAAGGCCGCGCTCTTGGCCGCCAAGTCGATCGGCTATTCGCGCGGCTGCAGCGGCACCAATGCGGCGGCGGGAATCAAGGCGCTCGGCCTCGCCGAGCAATTGAAGGCAAAGACGGTGTTCACCGAGAATGGCCCGGTCGTCGAAGCGCTGGCGAAGGGCGACTTCGATATCGGCATTCAGCAGACCAACATCATGGTGGGAGCTCCGGGGACCGATTACGTCGGGGCGCCGCCCGGCTTCCTCAACAAGCCTTGCCCCTCGAGCGTCGCCCTGCTGGCGGTCTCCAGGGAGCAGGACGCCGCGCGCGCCATGATCCGGTTTATGATCTCGTCGGAGGCGGCTCCGCTGCTGCGCAAGACTTATGTGGAGCCGGCCAAGCCGTAGCGGACTTTCCTGTCCGCCGACGAGAAGACAAACAATCGGGAGGGCGTCATGACGAGGTTGACGAACGTGTTGGGAGCGGCCTGTATCGCGGCGCTGGAAATACTCGGCCAGCCGGCCGCGCAGGCGGCCGAGATCACGGTGCTGGGCGGCATGGGCGTCATTTCCGGGGTGCGCGATCTCGCGGCCGGATTCCAGAGCGCGACCGGCAACAAGGTGAATGCGGTTTTCGACGCCAACCCGCTGGCCAAGGTCAATGCCGGGGCGCCGGCCGACGTGGTGGCGCTCAATCCCGCCGTCATCGACGGCCTCATCAAGAGCGGCAAGATCGTGGGCCCGCGCGTCGATTTCGCCCGCGCCGGCATCGGGGTCGCCGTCAAGGCGGGCGCTCCCAAGCTCGACCTGAGCACGGTCGAGGCCTTCCGGCGCGCGATGCTCGCCGCCAAATCGATCGGTTATTCGACGGCCGGCAGCGGCCTCATGGTGGCGAAGATCATGCAGGATCTAGGTCTCACCGATGAGCTCAAGGCGCGCACCAAGTTCCTCGACGGGTTTCCGGCTGCCGAGGCGGTGGCGCGCGGCGAGGTCGAGATCGCGCTGCAGCAGATCAACGTCATCCTGCCGGTCGCCGGAGCCGAATTGGGCGGGGTGCTGCCGCCGCAGCTGCAGCAATACAATCCGTTCGCCGCCGGGGTGCTCGCGGTCTCCAAGGAAAAAGAGGTGGCGGCCGCGATGGTCAAGTTCATGGGAGATCCGGCCAACGAAGCCCTCGTGCGCAAGAGCGGGATGGAGCCGCCGGCGCGCTGATATGGCGGTGCCGATCGCAAACATTCAGGACCCTCGGAGGACATCATGAGCACAGCATGGAAAGGCGTTGCCTTCGCCGCGGCCGGTTGCTTGAGTGCGCTGGTCGCCGGAACCGCCGCTGCCGCTGAAATCAACGTCATCAGCACCCAAGGACCCATGCCGCAAGTCATGGGCGCGCTCATTCCTGTTTTCGAGCACGCGAGCGGGAGCAAGGTCACCATCAAATTCCAGGGTGCGCCCCAGACCCTCAACGAGCTCAAGGCCGGAGCCGTCACCGATCTGCTCATCATGGATGAGGAGCTGATCGGCGATTTCGTCAAGGACGGCCTGATCGCGACCGGCGGCAGCTCCAAGGTCATGCTCTCGCGGGTAGGTGTCGCGGTGCGGGCCGGGGCGCCGAAGCCCGATATCGGCACGGCCGACGCCTTCAAGGCTGCCCTCATTGCGGCGAAGTCCGTCGCCTACAGCCAAGGTGCGAGCGGCCGGCATTTCGCGACCGTGATCGCGCGCCTCGGTCTTGTCGACACGCTCAAGCCCAAGACCGTGATCGTGCAAGGCAAGCCGGTCGGCGCGGCGGTGGCGGCGGGCGAGGCGGAGATCGGGGTGCAGCAGGTCGCCGAGCTGATGCCGGTTCCCGGCATCGATCTGGTCGGTCCGCTGCCGGGCGATCTGCAGAAGATCATCGTCTATGTGGCGGCCGTTCCGGCCAAGGCCAAGGATCCCGAGGGCGCCAAGGCCTTGGCCAAGTTCCTCGCCTCGGAGGCCGCGGTGCCGATCCTGAAGCAGAAGGGCATGGACCCGGGATGATCCCGTTTCCGAACGCGAGGAGGCTGCCGTGAGCGCATCCGGGGAATTCGCCGTCGCGACCGAGAAGTCCGCCGCGCGAGCGGCGGCCTATCCGCTGGCCTCGATGGCCTTCCTCATTCTGTTGTGTCTCGCTTATTCGATCAACGCCGCCGACCGGCAGATCTTCCCGACCTTGCTGCCCGCCATCCGCCAAACGTTCGCCTACGACCTCAAGGTCGCGGGACTGTTGTCGACCATCTTCACGCTGGGATTGGCGGTGGCGGGCCTTCCCAGCGGTTACGTGGCGGATCGCGTCTCCCGCAAGACCATCATCCTGGTCGCCATGGTGATCTATTCGATGTTCACGCTCGCGACCATCTACGCCCAAGGCTTCTGGGACATGTTGCTCTACCGTGCCATGACGGGGATCGGCGAGGGCATGCAGATGGCCGCGTTGTTCGCCGCGATCGGCAGCTACTTTCACCGGAAACGGTCGTTCTTCATCGGCTGGCTGATCGTCGCCTATGGGGTTGGGGCCTTTCTGGGGCCCCGGATAGGCGCCATGCTCGCCCAGTCAGCCGACAGTTGGCAAACGCCGTTCGTATGGTTTGCCTTCACCGGCCTGGCGATCGCCGCGATCGTGCTGATCTTCGTGCCGCAGGGGTTCACCGAGAGCAAAGGACCGGATCAGAGCCAGCCGATCGACCAGGCGGCGCTGGCCGGCATGCCGGCGGGCATGTGGAACCGCAACGTCGTCATGGGGTGCATCGGCTGCGTCATCCTCGGCTACTCGCTCTACGGCTTCATCGGCCTCTACACGACCTATCTCAGGGAAGGGTTGCTGTTCTCGCCGGCCGATGCGGCGGCGGCTTTCAGCTTCTTCGGACTGGGCGGGCTCATGTCGTTTGCGGGCGGCTGGTTCGGTGACCGCTTCCCGCAACGCTGGGTCACGGCGATCGCCTTTGGGCTGCTCGCCGCGGTTGGCTACGCCATGTACAATTGGTCGACGTCGCTGCAATCGCAATCCATCCTGTCTTTCCTGACGGGCGCCCTCGCCAGCGGCTTTGTCTTCGTCAACCTGCTTTCGCTGCTGCAACGCAGCGTTCGGCCGCACCTGGTGGGCTCTGCGTCAGGCATCTTCTTGACGGCTTTGTTCGGCTCCGCGTCGACCGCCGGCTATCTTTTGGCCGTGCTGGTGGGCGCATTCGGCTGGGGCGGCGCCGCGCTGGTCGAGCTGACATTGTTTCCGATCATTGGGATCATCGCCATGGCGTTGGTCGACCCCAAGCAGCTGATCGCGGTGACGAAGAGGAGTTGAAAGATCGCGCAGCCCGCCGGGAACGTCCGCCCCCTTGCCGCGTTGCCCCATGTTGAGGGGGATTTCCATGCACGAACAGCAAAAGGATGTTGCCTACAATCTCGGCAAGGCCGAGGAATATCGCAAGAAGGCCGAGGCGGCGACCGATGCCGGCGTGCAAGCCGCCTTCAGGGCGATAGTGCGTGAATACCTGGCGAGAGCGCGCGCGCTTGATCTTGGTCTTCCCCGCAGGCCGGAGCCCAAATAGGCCGGTTGGGCTGCCATTTCACAAAAGGTGCCCGCTCGGGCGCAACCACTATTCCTTCGACTCTTTCAGGGACGCGGTCGCGAGACGCACGGCCTCCGGGGACGAGGCGTAGACCTCCCGGATGAGCGTCTCGACCTCGGCGCCGCTCACCGGATCGACGTCCAGGTCTTGGCCCTTGGCTTCGGCGATGAAGTCCGGATCCTTCATGGTAGCGTCGAAGGCGTCGCGCAAGGCGCGCGCCCGATCGGTCGGAATGCCCGGCGGCGCTGCGAACGGGCGGGCGATGCTTTGGCGCGCCACGATCAGCTTGAGGGCGGCCTTCTGCTCGGCATCGTCGGTCACGTCCACGATCAGCGGGACATTCGGCAGGTCCTTGGTCTTCTGCAGCGCGATCTGCAGCACGACGTCGAGCTGATGGGAATCGAGCAGCGCCTTGCTGCGGCTCAAGAGGCTGGTCCAGGACCAGCCGCAGCGGCCGTCGACCTCGTGGCGCTGCATCGCCAGCGTGATCTCGCTGCCGCCCGGATAGCCGGTCACGATCTTCAGGGGCAGGTGGAACATGTTGCGCAAGACGGTTGGAAAGACGTCGCTTTCGGCGCCGCCGCCGCTCGCCCCGATGACGTAGCTCTTGGTCCGCATGTCCTGCCAGCTCTTGATGCCCGCGCCGGTCATGAAGGCGCAGACGCTCGCCTCGCGCGAGGCGCTGCCGAGCCAGGTGAATTTGGTGGCCTCGAACTGGGCGCCCTCGCCATGGCCGAGCAGGGGCTCGAACATCACCCCGGGGGCGAAATGGGCGAGCGCGGTCCCGTCCTTGGGGGCGACCCCATACAAGTAGTTGACGACCTTGAGGCTCCCGGCGCCCGGCATGTTCTGCGGTACCAGCTTGGGATTGCCCGGGATATGGCGCCCCATATAGCGCGCCAGCGTGCGCCCGTAGATGTCGTAGCCGCCGCCCGGGCTGAAGCCGATCAGCACCTGGACGGTCTTGCCGGAATAGAAGTCCGCGATCGGATCGGCCGCCGCGGCCGGCCCCGGCCAACCCGCCGCCAAGGCGGCTAAAACGGCCGGCCCACCGGTGAACAGTGCGCGGCCGCGCCGGAACCACACCATCATGGCCATACCTCCCTGCTCCCTTCAGGCGGCCGCATGCGCCCGCCGTGCGCGCCCATATTAGCAAGTTTGGGGCCGTCTTGCTCTCGACAGGCTCCAAGGCTCCAAGTCAGCGGGCGCGCAAGCGCTGGATCTGCATTTGCGCCAGGAACGGCACCAGCGGGTGCGCCCCCATCTTCACGATCGCCGCCATGTCGAGCGCGATCAGGGCCGCGCGCTGGTCCGGCGGAAGCGCGAATTGGTCCGCGTAGGCTGGGGCATCGGCGATATATTGCGCGCGCCGTTCGGCGTCATGGGCAAGCCCGTGCAGCGCGGAGGTGAGGGCGACCAGCTCCGGCTTGATCGCGGGATAGTGCGGGGCGCTCTCGCCGGGCGCGGGATCGATCCAGGCCAGCGACGCATAATTGTGGTGCCAGCTCGGATCCATGGACACGATGTCGGGTCGGCGCTCGCCCAACGCGCCGGCCGCGCAGGCCCAGCAGCGCAGCTCGATGTTGCCGGTCTCGTCGAGCTCGGTCTCGTCATATCCGATCAGCGACTTGAGGTTGCCGACGGCGAGCTTTTCCAGCACGCGACGGTCCCAGGCGAGCTCCGGATTGGCGTAGCGGTCGGTGCCCGGGAAATGCGACATGCCGCCGCTCGACAGGATGACGGTTTTCAATCCCATCGCCGTGACGGTGCGGGCGATGGCTTGCCCGAACGCATAGCAGCGCTCCATGGTCGGTTGCGGCGGCAGATAGGCATTGACGTAGATGGGCAGCACCGGGTCGGTGTGGCCCAAATGGGTGAGCGGAATACCGATCGCATAGTCGATCCGGGCGGTGCTGCTGAAGGCCGGATCGAAATTCTGCCGATAGAGCGACCGCACCAATTCGAAGCTGATCTCGCTCGGAATCTTCCAGTGAAACTTGCGCCCGGCGAATTCGCCGTTCGCCTCGCCGCCCACATGGATGGTGAAGGGCGGCGCCGCCTGATGGAAGAACTGCTCGGCATGATCGTTGGAGAAGATGATCCAGAGGTCGGGCTTGAGCGCCCGCAGCCGTGCCCCGATCTCGGCGGCGACCGCCCGGACGCGCTCCACATTGGTCTTGTCCTCGGTGTCCGGCAGCGTGAAGAACTGCGGCGCATGGGGCAGCATCGCTCCGCCGACCACGGTCGACATCATGGGTGTTTCTCCCTGTTGCTTTCGAAATTATCCCCCGCGCCGCGCAACAACAAGCGCAGCCCGCGATCGCCGCCGCTGGCGGCGCGGCTGCCTGCGCATGCGGCTTCACAGGCGCGGAGGAAGGCGGTACCCTTTTCGCCGCTCCGCCCGGCGCCAAGCCGCCGATTTCCCGCCAGCACGTTGCCAGGAGGCATGATGGTCGAGGTGCCGATTACCATTGCGTGCGGCAATTATGATCGCACGCGCGCGATCCGGGACGGCCGGGTCAAGGTCGAAGGCTGCGCCACCACCTATCTTCCGCTCTATCCCGAGGAGATATTCTTCCGCGCCTTCCGGTATCAGGAATTCGACGTCTCGGAGATCTCGTTCTCCAGCTTCATCCGCACGGTGGCGGCCGGCAATTCCGCCTATATCGGGGTCCCGGCCTTCGTGTCACGGATCTTCCGGCATTCCGGGATCTACATTCGCGCCGATGCCGGCATCCGCAGCCCGGCCGATCTCAGGGGCAAGCGTATCGGGCTGCCCGAGTACCAGATCACCGCGGTGGTCTGGATGCGCGGCATGATGCAGCACGAATACGGCGTGTCACCATCGGAGATGCAGTGGCGCAGCGGCGGCCAGGAGGAGGCCGGACGGCACGAGCGCACCCCGCTCAAGCCGATCAAGGGCATCGATCTGCAGCCGATCGCGGATGATCAGACGCTCGTCGGCATGTTGCGGGACGGCGAGCTCGACGCCCTGTTCACGGCGCGCGCGCCCTCGTCTTTCCTCAACGGCGAGCCCCATATCGCCCGCCTGTTTCCCGATACGCGGGCGGCCGAGAAGGCTTATTTCAAGAAGACCGGGCTGTTCCCGATCATGCATCTGGTCGGGATCCGCAAAACCCTGGTGGAGCAGTATCCCTGGCTCCCGACCAGCGTCTACAAGGCGTTTTGTGAAGCCAAGGCGCTCGCCATGGCGGACCTGCGCGACGTCAACGCCCTGATGGTCACCTTGCCCTGGCTGGAGGCGGAAACCAGCGAGACGATGGCGGCGATGGGACGCGATTTCTGGAAATACGGGATCGCGGAGAACATGCCGGAGATCGAAGCCCTGACCCAATATGCCTATGAGCAGGGCTTGATCGAGCGCAAAGTGGGGGTCGAGGAGCTCTTCGCCCGCTCGACCTTTGAAATCTCGAAAATCTGACCCGCGATCGCGGCGACAGAGATCATTCGGCCGCGCGCGGGAGGATCTCCGCCTTCCCGGAGCCGCGCATGCGAACGAAAATCTGGACCAGGATCAAGAGCGCCGCCAAGGTGACGAAGAAGGCGCTGATCGGGCGCTCGACGAAGACGAAAAGATCGCCGCGCGAGATCAGCATGGCGCGACGGAAGTTCTCCTCGAAGCGCGGTCCGAGCACGAAGCCGAGCAGGACCGGGGCCGGGTGGAACCCGAGCTGCAGCAGGATATAGCCGAATATCCCGATCACGATCGTCTCGCCCACCTGGAACATGTCGTTGTTGGTGCTGTAGACGCCGATGCAGATGAAGAACAGCGCGCTCGGATAGAGGTAGCGGTACGGGATGGTGAGCAGCTTCACCCACAGCCCGATCATCGGCACGTTGAGGATGACCAGCATGATGTTGCCGACCCAGAAGCTCGCCACCAGACCCCAGAACACGTCCGGATGCTGGCTGATGAGCTGCGGGCCGGGCACGATCCCCTGGATGGTCAAGGCGCCGAGCAACAGCGCCATGACGGCATCG
This sequence comes from Xanthobacteraceae bacterium, assembly GCA_035552735.1. Lineage (GTDB taxonomy): Bacteria > Pseudomonadota > Alphaproteobacteria > Rhizobiales > Xanthobacteraceae > VAZQ01. The sequence continues at coordinate 25,220 of DASZKX010000195.1, read as the reverse complement.
CCCGGAATACCGAGGCTCATGGTCGGGATGAAATCGCCCTGCACCGAGGAGTGGGTCGAGGCCTCCGGACAGGCGACGCCTTCGATGGCGCCGTGGCCGAAGCGCTCGGGCGTCTTCGAGATCTTCTTCTCCACCGCATAGGACACGAATGACGCGATGGTCGGTCCGGTGCCGGGAATGAGCGCGCACAGGCTGCCGAGCGCGGTGCCGCGCAGCATCGGCAAAAACGCCTGCCTGAAGTCGGCCCTCGAAGGCCACATGTCGCGCAGCTTGATGTTGGTATACTTGGTGTCGATAGGGGCGGTCTGGTTGACCGTGTTCATGAACTCGGCGATGCCGAACAGGCCGAGCGCCAGCGCCACGATCTCGACGCCGTCGTCCAGCTCGGTCATGCCGAAGGCGAAGCGCGGCGTGCCGGTCTCGATGTCGGCGCCCACGATGCCCAGGAGCAAGCCGAGCACGGTCATGGCCACGCCCTTGATCGGCGAGCCGCGCGCGAGCGTCGAGCCGGCCAGGAGCCCCACCAGCATGAGCGAGCACACCTCGGATGGCCCGAATTTCAACGCCACCTGCACCAGCACGGGCGCCAGAAAGGTCATCTCGGTGATGCCCCACGAGGCGCCCACGAAGGAGGCGATCACCGTGATGCCGAGCGCAACGCCGCCGCGGCCCTGCTTGGTCATCGGGTAGCCGTCCAGGCAGGTCACCGCATGCGGTGGGTGACACGGGAGATTGAGCAGGATCGAGCAGATGGCGCCGCCGTATTGCGAGCCGTAAAAAACGCCGGCCAGCATCAAGATGGCGCCGACCGGCTTCATCCCGAAGGTGAGCGGCAACAGGATCGAGATGGTGGCGAGGACGCCCATGCCGGGCAGCACGCCGACGATGTTGCCGAGCAGCACCCCGACGAAGCAAAACATCAGGTTATGCGGCTCGAGCGCTACCCCGAAGCCGTACCAGAGATCGGTCAGTGCGGAATAGATCACGGGGCCCCCCAACGCCACATCGGCAGCGATACTTGCAGCAGGTAGGAGAACAATATCACGCCGCACACGGTGACGCCGGTCGCCAGTATGAACGCACTCTTCCACGTGCCGTCGCGGGCACCGAGCGCGGACACGAATACGCAGGCGAATGTCGCAGGGATCATTCCGCCCGAATTTCCCAAATAGATGAAGAGAATGGGCCCGGCCAGGATGCAGAACCAGGCGCGCCATTCGGGCTTGGGCAAGATGAGCTGATCGTCGTCAACGGCGGCAGCCGTGGCCGCGACGCCGGCAATGAGGATCCCGAGGAACGTCATCAGGACGCCCAGGATGATCGGGAAAAAGCCCGGCCCCATGTGGAAGAGCGTGCCGATATTGTAGTGACGCGCCTCCAGCACGGCACCTGCCCCGATCAGGGTCATCAGGGCGCCCGCATAGTAGTCTTTCTTCTGTGTCAGCAAGTTACGCAACGGTTCCACCCCCTGCCTTATATTGAGATCTTTGACGGCAGACCCAACTCATAATCGAATTTTCGTGTCAATTAAATAGCGGCATGGGATATTGCGCAACTTTCGCAAGGTCTCTCTGCCGGTTCCGTAGGGGGAGGCAGGGGCGGCCGGATCGGTTCCGCGCTTTGCATTCGTCCTTCTAAATCAAAGCCAAGCACACGCAGGCGCGGGCCTGGTTCGGTCGTCGGGCGTGCGGAACCGGGACGTTTGGTCGCGCATGCGGGGGTGGGCTTCAGGCGTGGTGTGTGGATCACCCGATGCGATCAATGATTGTGGCTGCCGGCGGCATGTTTTTTTGCATCGCAACATAACCATTGATGCGCCGGGCCGCCCGGGCGAGCGGCCGTTAACAACGTCTCCCGTGGTCCGCGGTATGGCCGCCGGTCGTTGCTTTCCTTCGCCGGTTCCATTCCATATACTCAGCGTTGCCGAGTTGGGCCCGGATGCTTTTCCGGATGGGTCGGTCGCATGTCCGAGATTTCCAAACGTTGGGTCGGGCCGGTTCTGGTCTCGGCGGCTTTGCTGGCGCTCACCACCGGGATTCTGTTGTCGGTCTACCTCGCTCTGCAATCCGAGCATCTGATCTTCGGCTATTTGATTCCGATCACGATCGTGGCGGTCAGGTATGGCAGCATGCCTGCGATCGTGACCGCGGTCGTCAGCGACGTCTGCGCTGCCTACTTTCTATACCCGCCCGATTTCAGCATTTACATCTCTGACCGTTTGCAGATGGCTGAGCTCAGCTTTTTCTCGCTGCTGGTGCTGGCGACCAGCCAATTCGTCGGCAGTTTCGCCGACGACGAGCGGACCCGCAAGCGCACCAGGCCGTACAAGAAGGCATTGGGCGGCCGGTAGGATTGGGGCGTTTCCGGCGCTGCTTGCCTGCTCGCGCATCGGATCGTCATAAAAATTCAGATCAAGGTTCAGATCGTCAAGAACGGCCGCAGCGCCGCCGCCACGTCGTCGGGAAACTCCTCGTGCACCGCAAGCTTGCCGCGCGCAAGCACAGTCGCCTCGACCCCCTGGACGCTGGCCAGCGCCTCCATCTCGGCCAGCGATCTTGCTGGCGTCTCGCCCCCATAGATGAGCCGGATCGGCAGGCCGGCACCGCCGGCGAGGCCTAAGAATTCCGCGCGGCTGGCGACCCGATCAAGGCCGCCGGTCACGAAGGCCACCGACGCGAACCGTGCGCCCATTCCATCCATGACCTGTCTCTTGTCCAGGAGGCGCTCGCCGCGCAGCCACGCCGGATCGCTGTAGACATGGCCCGAGACCATCCGGCGTACCACGAAGGAGCTCACGTTCAGCCGGTAGAGGAGGGGCCCCAGCGCCGGCAGCTCGATCAGGCGACGGATGTTTGCAAACAGCGGACGATCGCGGCCCGCCATCGTGGGCAGCGGGCCGCGCCAGGTCGGCGCCACCAGCGCGAGCCGGTCGCTACAGCCGGGATGCCGCGCGGCATGGTGCAGGACGTAGGTCGCGCCGTGGCCGGCCGCGATGATGCAATGGGGCCGGCCGCCGAGCTCCGCCAGGGCGTAGCCCAGGAAGGCCGAGAGCGCATCCGGGGTCCAGCGCAGGGCCGGCCGCGGCGCCGTGCCGAACCCCGGCCAATCGAGCGCGACCACGCGAAACCGCGCGGCGAGCCGCTCCATGAGCGGATGCATCTCGGCGCGCGTGGAGATCGAGCTCAAGGCCGGCAGCAGGAGCAGGAGGGGACCGCTGCCCGCCTCGTCCCATCCGAGCACGATCGCGCGATCCTGCCATGACCAGCGTAGCTCTCGGGTCATCATGATGGCTCCGCTATTTGCCCGCTGCGATCGCCTGCGCGCGGGCCACCACGGCGGGCGGCGACCGGTAGAGACCTTCGACCAATGCCTGCACCTCGTCTCCGCTGACGAAATTGATCTCGAGGCCGGTGCGTGCGGCCTCCGCCAGAAGCTCCGGATCGTTCATGGCCGCCGCGATGCCGTTCCGCAGGACTTGCGTCAGGCGAGGATCGAGGCTCGGCGGCGCGATCAGGGGACGACCCATGGATTGCCGGGAAAAGATCACCTCCAGCACCTTCTTGTCGCCGGGATCGGCCACGAAATCGGTGACCAGGGGAACGCTCGGCAGCTGCGTGTGCTTGTTGAGCGCCAGCTGCATGACGATCTTGAGCTTGCCGGATTCGAGCAGGTCCCGGTTGCCGGATCGGGCAACCCCCCATGAATAGCCGACGATGCCGTCCAACTCGCCTCTTTCGACAGCGAGCAGGATTTCGTTGGTACCCGGGTAGCCTCCGATGGTTGTGAGCTTGGTGCCGAGCAGCGCATTGAGCGTGGCGGCGAATACCTGCTGATCGCCGCCGGCGCCGGTGGCGCCGACCTTGAGGTTGGTTCCCGCCAGAATGTCGGCCAGCGTCGCGGCCGGACCGGGTTGCCGAACGTAGAACCCCGACACCTCGTTGTTCATGCTGCCGAGCCAAGTGAACCTGGTGGCATCGAACATCGCGTTGGAGGCATTGGGATTGAGCATCGGATCCGCCGCCACGCCCCGGCCCACGATGGCGATCTCGGTGCCGTCCCGTTGCGCCACATTGTAGATGTAGTTCGCCAGATTGAGCGATCCGGCGCCGGGCTTGTTCAGCACAAGCACGCTCGGCCGGCCGGGAAGATGTTGTCCCAGGTGCCGCGCCAGCAGCCGCCCATAGGTGTCATAGCCGAAGCCGGTTGGCGAGAAGCCGACGTAAAGCCTGATCTGCTTGCCGGCGAGCGCGACCGGCGCGCCGACGTCTTGCGCTTGCGCCGTCGCGCTCGAAGCCGCCAACAGCGAGGCCGCAACGAGCAATGCGGCGGTGAGCAGGGGTTGCGGGAATTTTTGCGTCGGCGTCATTGTCGATCGACCGCGATGTCGGCGGCTCGCATTTATTCCGTGGCCCGGCTATTCCGCGGCCCGGCCCATGCGCATGCCGTCCAGATGCGCCACCACCTCGTCGAGCTGCATCACGTCGGCATATTTGTGATGCAGGTCGAACAGGTTGACCTTGTGGATCAGCGCCGACCGGTCGAAGGTGCATTGCTCCACGATGGTGACGTGGAAGCCGTTGGAATAGGCATCGACCACGCTCGCGCGCACGCATCCGGACGTGCTTTCGCCGCACACGATCAGGCTCTGGATGCCGAGCAGCGCCAGGTGCGAGAACATCGGGCTGCCCGCAAAAGCGCTGGCGCGCTGCTTGAAGATGACGATGTCGGCCGGCTGCGGGGTGAATTCGTGATAGACGGCATAGGGGTCGCCGCCCGGCGTGGCGCGCTGGCGCCGGATCGAGACCGCGCCCGGCGGCCGGTTGTTGGGGCGGGTGTCCTGCGTGCAATAGAACACCGGAATGCCGGCCGCGCGGGCGGCCGCGAACAGCGCCTTGGTCGGCGCGATCGCCTCATGGGCATAGATGCCGCAGGTGTTGGCAAAGCGGTCGTTGAGCTCATAGGGCGAATGCGGCCCGCCGCGATAGACCAGGTCGTAAAGATCGATCGCCAAGAGCGCCGGCCGTGGCCCCACGAACGTCTCCCGCCGCCAGCCGGCATAAAGCTCGATGTCGGCTTCCGGGATGACGTCCTTCCAGCAATGGTCCTCGAACTTGTCGATGGAAGTCATGCAATTCCGCTCCGTCAGGTTCCGCCGGCGACCGACATCCAAATCTAGCACGGCGGGAAATAAATCCGAAGCAGGGCAATCCAGACGCCGTCCGCGCCCGAGAATCCGCGGCATCGGACGGGTCCGTGCCCCGTTTCTTAAGACCGTCTTGCCGCCTTCGGAGTGCAGCGCCATATCGATGGCAACGTCGGAATACCCATCGATGAGCCGGGAGATGCGCATGAGCGATGCTGTCGACCGCGATCCGAAATCGACGCTTCACTGTTCCTTCTGTGGAAAGAGCCAACACGACGTGCGCAAGCTCGTGGCCGGCCCTCACGTTTTCATCTGTGACGAATGCGTGGAGCTCGGCATGGCGATCGTCCGGGAGGAGAATGCGTCATTTTACCTGCGTAGTCCGAGCGACTATCGCACGCTCGCGGCTGACAATGTTCGCATTGCGGAAGCAGCGGGCATTCCTCGCGACAAGGCCTTGCTGGCGGTCAGCCGGACATGGCTACGTCTCGCAGCGGAGGCAGCGCGGGAAGCCGGTTGCTGAGGCGCTACCGCGTCGGCCAGGTCCAGGCCGGCCGCTCGTTGTCCTGCACCAGCGTCTCGCCCAATTGCTTCTCGAGCACGATCTGCCTTGCGTCGGTTGCCGCCGCGAGCGCCGACACCAGCCCCACGGCGTGCGAGACCACCACGATCTGCGATCGTTTGGCGGCCTGCGCGACGAGCCGCCCCAGGGGCGGCAGCAGGTCGGGATGCAGGCTCGTCTCGGGCTCGTTGAGAATCATCAGGCTCGGCGGACGCGGCGACAGCAGCGCCGCGATCAACAGCAGATACCGCAACGTCCCGTCGGAAAGCTCGGCCGTTTTCAGCGGGCGCAACAGGCCATGCTGCTGCATCTCCAACTCGAAGTAGCCGTCGGTATTCACCATCTCGATGCTGGCGCCCGGGAAGGCATCGGCGATCGCTTCGTCGAGCTCCACCTCGCTGCCGATCTCGCGAATGGTCTGCACGGCGGCGGCGAGATCGGATCCGTCATGGCTCAGGACCGGCGTGTAGGTGCCGACCTGAGGTCGGCGCGCGGGCGCATCGCGATCGGTCCGCAGGTGATCGTAGAACCGCCACTCGCGCATGCGCTCGCGCAGCAGCAGGAGCTCGAGCGCGTCGCGCGGGTCGCTGCAATGGGTCATCATGCTGTCGGTCGGCGCCAAGTGAGCGAACGCCTGCCGCCATTCGCCTTGCGGGTCGCGAATGCGCACGCTCGGTCCATTGCGCGCCGCGAACACATTGCTGCGGCCGAGCGTCTCGCCGGTCCATTGGCTTTCGACCTTGATCTCCGGGTCGCGCCCGAATGCCGAAGACGAGGGTAGCGGCAGGCCGAGATCGATGGCGTAGCCGTAATCGCCGCCCGCAAAACCGAGCTTCAGGCCCACCGAGGCTTTTCGAACGGTGCCTTGCACCGGATGCTGGCCGCGTTTGACCGAGCGTGCGAACCCTTCCGGCCCGGCCCAGAGCGTGGATTGAAGCCCGCCCTCGCCGGCAAGCGATTGAATGATCCGGCCCTGGGCGACGTCCGCCAGCAGCCGCAGCGCCCGATAGAGGCTCGACTTGCCGCTGCCGTTGGGGCCGGTGACCACGTTGAGGGCGCCGAGCGCGATCCTCACGTCGCGCAGCGACCGATAGCCCGAGATGGCGACTTTCGTGATCATGGCGGACGGTTATCGAAGAAGAGTCGGCGGCAATCATAGCCCGCATGGGCGCTGCGATGAGTGCGGACACCAGGGCCACGGCGGGCGAGACCACCCAGCAGCAATGGACGCAACTTCTCAACTTGCTCGCGGTGATGGGCGCAGTCGACGCCTCTCCGGCACCACCGCACCCGCTGCTTGAACACGAACGCGGACAACGCCCCCATGCTCGCCCCGCGCCGCCCGGCCAGGATGATAAAGCTCAACCTGCGCGAACTGCACGACTATCTGCCACCGACGAGTAGCCCTTTCCGGTATCGTCAGCCACCTTTTTTGAGGCGGTTCCGACTCCGGCAAAGCTCAAAAGGAGCCCGCCACAGCCGGATTTGCCGCAGCCGCAGCGCCGATCACGCTCGCCGATCCGGGAGTCGCGTCGGGTGGCGCCTCAACCCGGACGGTCTCGAACGGCCGGCAGCTCGAGTCGGAACGCCAGCAGGGCCGGGCGGCGGGCCCCGGCACCGTCACATATTCACATATTGTGATCGCCCTTGTCATGAAGGATATCGAACGAGAGCAGCGTCACCGGCTTGTCGCTGAGATTCTTCCACCAGTGCGACGTGCCCTGGGTCTCGGCCCTGACGTCGCCCGCCTTGTGCACGATCGGAACCGAGCAGTTGCTGGCATATTCGACGATTTCGCCTTCGATGATGTAGATCAGCGCCGGCCGGTCGGTGTGGCTGTGCCAGGGAACGACGCCGCCCGGCTGGACGACCAGCTTGCGAATGCGCTGCAGATGATCTTTGAGCTTGACCGGCTCTTTCGCGAGATTGATGGTCGCCAAGACCGTGTCGGTGACGCCTTGCGCCGGCGTCGTGACCGGCTGGCGGACGTCGGTCTTGAGCTTGTCGGCCGGGCATTCGCCGGCACTGGCCGAAGCGGCCGCGACGCATATGGACGCCGCGGCGACGGCAACAAGCGCGACATTGCGACCGCTCTGAAAATGCTTGCACATGTTGGCTGGACTCCTCTGTCGGACCTGGCCCCGGAATAGGTTTGCGGCTGCGACATCGACGATCGGCCGAAACGACTTGGATTGGAAATATCCGATCGCTCTCGATTCGATACCTGGCCGCTATGTCACGCTACGATCGGGGTGCAGCGCATGCGAAACGCCGCGATACGGTGCGTTCGCACCGCTCGCAGTACCGGCTATTCGGCGGAACGATCGCCATCAGCCGGATCGTCCACCGACTCTCCCTGATGGGCCCGCGCCTGCTGGACGGCGAGCGCAGGCTGGTCGGCCCATCTGACATGCATCGCCTCGGTTACCAGCGCGCCGAGCGCGGGTGAATGCGGTCGCCCCCGGACCGTGACCATCGAGACCTCGCGCCAGAATTCCGGAGCGACCAGAGGGCGCGCCACGACACCCGGATGATTGACGCAGAGGCGCGGCATGAACGCGAGACCCAGGCCGGCCGCCGCCATTGCGAGAATCCAGTCGTCGCGCTCGCTTTCATAGACGGTCGGCCAGTCAACCTTCAATTCGTCGAACACGCGATCCGCCGCCATCCCGTACTCGCAGTTGACGCGCGACAGGTAGCGCTCCCCGTGCAACTCTCGCACCTGCACGCAGGTGCCGGCCGCCAATCGATGGCTCGGCTGCATCACGATCATGAATTGCTCGCGGTAGAGCTGCAAATAGTGCAGCCCGTTATTGGGCGGAGTTTCCGGCAGCGCATAGATCGCCACTTCGAGCTCGCCCGCGATCAGCCGTTGCTCGAGCTCCGCCGCCGCGGCATCGACGATCTGCAACGCAATTCCTGGATACCGCAATTGAACGGCGGCGACGAATTCGAGCATCTGATTCGGCGCGATCGTGCACATCAAGCCGAGCCGCAGCGGCGTCTGCTTCAAGCGAATGAAGTCCTGCGCCTGCTGCCTGGCCTTGTCGGCCTCGCGGTAGACCTGCTCCAGATAGGGCCTGACCGTACGGCCGAGCTCCGTGAGATGCGTATTGGCGCGTTCGCGATGAAACAGCGGCCCGCCGAGCTCCTCTTCCAGCATCTTGATGGCCCGCGTGAGGGACGGCTGGCTGACATTGCTGGTCTGCGCCGCGCGGGTGAAATTCAATTCTTCGCAGAGGGCGAGAAAATAGCGGATTTGGTGCATTTCCATCGTGGGCATCCGGTTGGCGGCTCGCCGCGCCGCAACCATTCAGCTCGGCACGTGCTGCGGCAAGTCACCTCGGATCACACAAGCTCACAGCGTAAGAGCCCGGCGGCGCTTGCGCGCCGGCCGGGCACATCGTCTTCGCAGTGTTGGCGCCGCGCAACCGGCGCGAAACCACAGGACCCTTCCGCCACGCGGGGGTAAGGGGGTGAGCCCTGAATGCGCTTCCGATGCAGGCTCTCGCGCTGCTAATGCCGATCGCTCTCGCCGCAATCGCACACATGCATGCTGCCCTTGGCGTCCATCCAGACCATCAACGGGCCTTTTCCCATCATATGGCCCTTCTGATGCATCATCTTCACCATCTTGGCATCGGTCGGCATTGCGCCGGTCGAAACCTGACCATTGGCACCGATGATCGTCACCTGACCTTGCTGGGCAAGCGCCGGCGAGCAAATCGCCCCGAGCAGAGCTGCCCCGCAGAATAATTTCGCTATCACGTTCGTTCCCTCCTGTTTGTCGGCCAAATGGCTCGCTTGGTTACATCGCGCCGGCGTGGGCTGGAGTTACACTCTCACAGGCTTGTGATCGTTTCCTACGCACGTCAGCGGCAGCGGCGCGCAGAGTCGGCCGGAACAGCTCGGATTGGAAATACCCGGTTGCTCTCGATTCCATGCCTGGACGCTATCGCGTGCAGACCGGTCAGCTCATTCCCGCATTCTCCCCGCTAGCGCGACGCTAGCGCGGAGAGAATAGCGCGGCCCGTCTCCCAGACCGCCATGTTGCCGCGATTGCCCAGGATGACGATGCCGACCTTTCGCTCCCGCATCAGTCCGATATAGGCCGAGGCGTTGTCCATTCCGCCGAACTTGTCGACGATGGTTTCATGGCCGGTTTTTGGGCCGGTTTCTTGTCCCCTGTGCACCTCCCAGGCTAGGGCCTGGTCGGTGCGCTCATCGATCGGAAATGCGCCTTGCTGCGCGCGCCGCATCGCCTCCTGCAGCACAGCTTGATCCGGCAGCTCGCCCAGATTGGCGGTCAGGAATACCGCCAGGTCGCGGGCCGACGCGTACATCTGACCGGTTCCGAGCCAAAGGTAGTAGCCTTGCACATCGCCGGGCGCTCCGGCCGGCGTGCCGTCGGTCGAATATCCCTGCACGGCGCGGCGTGCGAGGGCGGCCGGAGTCTCGCCGCGGGGATAAAGCGTTACATCGGCTGCCACCATCGGTAGCGTCGTCGAGCGCAGGCCGAGCGGATCGAGCAGGCGCTGCTTCATCAGCGCGTCGTACGGCATGCCGAACCGCCGTTCCAAGGCCAGGTGCAGAAGCACGAAACCGGCGTGCGAATAGATCATCTGCCGGCCGGGCTCGTGATCCTTGTCGGAGCTCCAGCCATTGAGCGCGGCCACGAACTGCGGCAGCGTGAACGTCTCCTGCGGCCACGGCGGATGATCCTGCGGGAGCACGAAGCCCGACGTATGGGTCGCGAGCTGCCGCAGCGTGATGCGGCGGACGTCGCCGCCTTGCTGCAGCTCGACCACATGCTTTGCCACCGGGTCGTCCAGGCTCAGCTCGCCGCGTTGGTCGGCAAGCGCCAGCAGCGAGGTGTCGAAGACCTTGCCGACCGATGCGAGATTGAACAGCGCGTCGGAGCTGACCGGCCGGGAACGGTCGGCCATGCCGTAGTTGTAGAACCGGGTCCGTCCGCCGGCCCGAACCGCGATGGCGACGCCGCCGGGCGTCTCCAGCATAGCCGCAACATGGCGGGCAACGATCTGGTCGATCGAGAAGTCCGGCTCGGCGCGCGACGCAACGGCCACCAGCATGGCGAGGCTGGCGATCAGCGCCGTTGTGAATAGCCGAGTGGGACAGCGAATCGACATCCGAATGGCCATGATAGGCGCGTTGGCGGCGGGGCACTCTACGCGTTGCGCGACCGCGCCGTCGCGGCCGATCGCCGGGGATCCGCTGGTCGGGCCTCCCGCATGCCGACGGACCTGATCGAAGTCCTCCGCAAGGCCTTCGTGGGCAATGGCGCGCGACCCGCGCTATCTGGTCGATGCCGCGACGCCTGACACCATTGCTGCTTGCCGGAAGGTGGCGGGCGGGAAATGAGGCGGCCCGGTTCGGGCGTGCGCCAGTATCCAGGCACCACCCACCCTCCACAGCCCCGCGACGGGACCGTGGCGGACCGCGGCGATCCTCCCTATATCTCTTGAATCATTGGTGTTTTTGAGCATGACGCGATCACCACATGACCACGCGGCCGGCATAATTTGGCCGTTCTCGGCCACCAGAACGGCGCCCGCACCCGCATAAGTCGACATTAACCAGCTTTTGTTTGGCTCTGACGGAGCGCGGGATTGAACCTTAGATAGGGTTTGACCGTCTAAGCCTACGGGTGGGTCTCGCGCCGGATCGCGGGCCGGGAGGATCGAGATGAGCAAGAACAGCCAGAATCGCAAGAACTGCCAGAATCGTCTGGACCGGATCGCGCTGGTTCCAGCCCTTGTCCTCTTGGGGCTCGCCGTGGCCGCTCCCGCGCGTGCCGCCGACCTTTCGGTCGCTCCGATCTACAAGGCGCCACCGGTCGTGGCGACGCCAGCCTACAATTGGTCGGGCTTCTATCTCGGGGTCAACGGCGGCGGCGGTTGGGGCACCTCCAATTGGGACAGCGCCGGCAGCTTCAACCTGTCGGGCGGGGTCGTCGGCGGCACCGCCGGCGTCAATTGGCAGATGGGCCACGCCGTGCTCGGCCTCGAGGGCGATGTCGACTGGTCGAACCTCAAAGGCACCAGCACGGCCGCGGGTTGCCCCGCCGGCTGCACCACCAACAATGACTGGCTGTCCACGGTTCGGGGCCGCGCCGGCTATGCGTTCGACCGGTTCATGCCCTATGTCACCGGCGGCCTCGCGGTCGGCGACATCAAGGCCGGCACGCCGGGCTTCACGGGTGCGACCCAGACCAATGCCGGCTGGACCGCCGGCGGCGGCATCGAATTTGCGCTGACCAACAATTGGACCGCCAAGGCCGAATATCTCCATGTGGATCTCGGCAACATGAATTGCGGGTTCAATTGCGGCGGCGTTGGCAACAACAACGTCTCGCTCAAGAGCGACCTGGTGCGCGGCGGCGTGAATTTCCGCTTCGGCGGCGGCAACTGACCGTTCGGGCCGCGCGCGCTCCTCTCCGCTTCGTGATTCGGCTCTGCCGCAGGGATAGCCCTGCGGCATTGACTTGTTTTACGGCCTGATCCTTTATCGGACGGTCATTTCGCAGCACGCGCGCCGCCGGATGAGGAGCAAGCCGTGCCCAAGATCAGGCATTTGGCCATCGTCTGCATGGACCCCGAAGCACTGGCGAAGTTCTATTGCGAGGTGTTCGACATGAAGGTGGTCGCGCGCAACGGCCGCCAGAACGTCTTCGTCAGCGACGGCTACATCACGCTCGCGCTGCTCAGTCAAAAGGCCGAAGGCAAGCCATGCGGCCTCAATCACTTCGGCTTCCAGGTCGAGGATTCCACTGTCATCGCCAAGCGCCTGAAGAGCTGGAAGGTGGTCGGCCCGGCGCCGCGGCCCCCCGACCGCGCCTATGCGGAGCTGCGCGCCACCGATCCGGAAGGCAACAATTTCGATCTTGCCGAAGGCGGCTTCGAGCGCGGCGGCGTGCGCCGCAACCGGAAAGGCGCGCCGGCGACGGCCTGACCCTGGAGAAGATCATGCGCGCGGATGCGATCCGGCGGGTCATCGGTTTAGCCATGGTGGCGACGGCCTGGCCCGCAACGGCTCTTTGGCTCGCGGCGCCGGCGGTCGCGCAGGAGCCTTCGAGCTGGGACATGTGCAACAACGAGGGCAAGGCCTATCCGATCGAGATCGTGATCTACGGCTGCACGGCGGTGATCAGCGCGGGTGGCTCGAAATCCGAAAACCTCGCGGTCGCCTTCAATAATCGCGGCCTGGCCTTTCGCGCCAAAGGCGACATCGCGCACGCGCTTTCGGACTATGATGAAGCGGCGCGGCTCGATCCGAATTATGCCGGCGTCTTCAACAACCGCGGCGTGACCTTGCACGACAGGGGCGATCTCGACCGCGCGTTCGCCGACTACAACGAAGCCATCCGGCTCGACCCCAAGAACGCCACCGCCTTCACCAATCGCGGCATCGCGTATCGCGACAAGGGCGACCTCGGCCGCGCCGTCGCGGATTACGACGAGGCGATCCGGCTCGATCCCAACTATGCCACCGCCTTCACCAATCGCGGCAACGCCTATCGCGAGATGGGCGATCTCGACCGCGCCGCCGCGGACTACAGCCAGGCGATCGTGCTCGATCCGATGAATCCGGTCGCCTTCAACAATCGCGGCGCCGCCTATCTCATCAAGGGCGACCTCGATCACGCGCTGGTCTATTATTCCGAGGCGATCCGGCTCGATCCCCGCTACGCGCTCGCCTTCAACAATCGCGGCATCGTGTATCGCGACAAGGGCGACCTCGACCACGCGGTGGCGGACTACGGCGAGGCGATCCGGATCAATCCGCGCTTCGCCAATGCCTTCGCCAACCGCGGCGACGCGTTCCGGGACAAGGGCGAGTTCGTGCGCGCGCTCGCGGACTATTCCGAGGCGGTGCGGATCAATCCCAAGAATGCGATCGCGGTCGGCAGCCGCGCCTTCGTCCGCCTCAAGCTCGGTGACGTCGACCAATCCCTCCAGGACTACGACGCCGCCCTCGACCTCAACCCGAAGTTCGCCGCCGCCCTCTATGGTCGCGGTCTCGCCAAGCAGAAGAAGGGCGACCGTGCCGGCGCCGATGCCGATATGGCTGCCGCCAAGGCGCTGCGGCCCGACATCGCCGAGGAGTTCGCGAGGTTCGGCGTCGACTGATCTAGTTCAACGCCGTGATGTCGATCGGCAGCCTTCGCAGGCGCTTGCCGGTTGCCACAAAGATCGCGTTGGTTACGGCGGGAGCGATGGCCGAGGTCCCGGGCTCGCCCATCCCGCCCGGCGGCTCCGAGCTCTGAACGATGTGGACCTCGATGGCCGGCGCCTCGTTCATGCGCAGCATCTGGTAAGTATCGAAATTGGTCTGCTCGACGCGGCCGTCCTTGAGCGTGATCTCGCCATGGAGCGCCGCCGTGATGCCGAAGATGACCGCGCCCTGGACCTGCGCCCGGATGGTGTCGGGGTTGACCGGAGTGCCGCAATCGACCGCGCAGACGACGCGGCGGACACGAACCGCGCCGTCCTTCGACACTTCGACCTCGGCAACCTGCGCCATATAGTTCGCGAAGGCGAACTGGACGGAGACGCCACGGCCGACTCTGTCAGGCAACGGCTGTCCCCAGCCGGCCTTTTCGGCGACCAGTGCAAGCACGGCTTTGGCGCGGGGCGACCGGTCGAGGAGGGTCAACCGATAGGCGAGCGGGTCTTGCTTCGCCGCCGTCGCCAGCTCGTCCATGAAGCTTTCGGTCACGAAGACATTGTGCGACGGCCCGACGCTGCGCCAGAACGCCGTCGGAATGCCCGCAGGTTCCACTTGCAGATACTCGACACGCATGTTCGGGAGGGCATACACCAGATTGATCGCGCCCTCGGTGGTGTCGGGGTCGAGACCGTTCTTGAACAGCGGAGGGACCCATCTGGCGATCACCGAGGAGCCCGCGAAGCGATGGTTCCAGGCGACCGGCATTCCTTTCCCGTCGAGACCGGCAGACATGCGGTCGAAGAAATAGGGGCGGTACATATCGTGCTGGATATCTTCCTCGCGGGTCCACACGACCTTGACGGGGCCGTCGACCTGTTTGGCGATCTCGACCGCCCGCGTGACGCCGTCAACCTCCAGCCGCCGGCCGAACCCACCGCCGATCAGATGATTGTGGACGACGATCTTCTCCAATGGCAGGCCCGTGACTTTCGCTGCCGCCGCCTGGGCGCGCGCGAGGACCTGGGAGCCGACCCAGACCTCGCAGCCGTCGCTCCCGACATGAACCGTGCAGTTCATCGGCTCCATCGTGGCGTGCGCGAGGAACGGGACCTCGTAGGCCGCCTCGACCTTGGTGGCGGCACCCGCCATGGCGGCGTCGACATTGCCGATATTCTGCGCAACCGCCCCCGCTTTGAGCGTCGCCTTTTCAAGGTCGCCGGCGATCTCTTTCGTGCTGAGCTTGGCGTACGGCCCGTCGTCCCATTCGACCATCAGAGCAGCCAGCCCTTTCTTCGCAGCCCCCATGTGGTCGGCCACGACCGCGACGGCGTCGTCGAGCCGCACGATCTGACGCACGCCCTTGACGGCCTTGGCGGCCGCACCATTCACGCTCTTCACACGGCCGCCGAAGACGGGCGATTGAGCCAGCGTCGCAATCTTCACGCCCGGCGGCCGAGCGTCGATACCATAGACGGCCGTTCCGTTGACCTTGGCGGGTGTGTCCAGGCGCTTGGCCGGGGTGCCGATAAGCTTGAAATCCGCCGGTCGCTTGAGCGCCGCGCTTTCGGGGACAGGCATGCGCGCGGCGTCGGCGGCAAGCTCGCCATATCTGATGCTTTTTCCCGTCGGCGCGTGCAGCACTTCACCGCTTTGCGCGCGACAGGAGGCCGAATCGACATTCCAGCGCTTGGCCGCCGCCGCGACGAGCATGGTTCTCGCGACCGCGCCGGCTTGGCGCATCGGCATCCACGCCGCACGTATGGCGTTGGAGTTGCCGGTTGCCTGTATCCCGCCGAGCAACGGATTGCCGTAAAGCCTTTCGTTCGGCGGAGCGTGGTCCAGCCGCACCTGTTTCAGGTCCACCTCCAGCTCTTCCGCGATCAGCATCGCGATCGCGGTGTAGGTGCCCTGGCCCATCTCGACATACGGCATCGTCAGGACGATCTGACCATCGCCCTCGATGCGAATGAAGGCATTGGGCGCGAAGCCATCGGCGTCGGCCGTTTGCGCCTCATGGTTTGCGAACGGCAGGCTGAGACTGAGCATCAGGCCGCCGCCGGTGGTAGCCGCGGACCGCAGGAAGCTGCGCCGGGACGTGCTGTGATCATGGATCATGGTCAGCCTCCCTGTCCGTTCGATTGCGCGGCCTGCTTGATCGCTTCGCGGATGCGGACGTAGGTCCCGCAGCGGCAGATGTTGCCGGACATCGCGTTGTCGATGTCCGAATCGGTCGGATGTGGGTTGCTCGCGAGCAGCGCCGAAGCCGACATGATCTGGCCCGACTGGCAGTATCCGCATTGAACGACCTCGCGGTCGAGCCAGGCCTTCTGGATCTTGGCGCCCGCCGCCGTCGCGCCGATCGCCTCGATCGTCGTGATCTCGGAAGAGCCGATGCTGTCTACAGCGGTGATACAGGAGCGGATGGCGACGCCGTCGACATGCACGGTGCAGGCGCCGCAAAGCGCCATGCCGCAGCCGAACTTCGTGCCGGTCATGCCGAGCACGTCGCGCAACACCCACAGGAGGGGAGTGTCACCGTCAACGTCAACCGTGTGGCTGGCGCCGTTGACCTTGATTGTGATGGCCATAGCTGACCTCCATGCTATTCGGGTCCCCTGACGCCCAACATCGTTCGCCACCGACAATCCCGGCAGGAGCGCGCAGTCGGCTTGCCGGCTATCAGGCCGCGAGGCCGCTCTCGGCGGCCGTTCTTTGCCGGGCCCCTTTCAATGCCTCGCCCCACCACACCAGGTGATCGAACATGACCTCCCGGCTCTGCCCCAGATAGTCATAATCATTCAGGGTGAGACCTTTTTGCAGGATTCCGAGGAATGGCTCCATTGCGATGCTCACTTCATGCCGGATCGGCGCCATCTGCAGCTCGATGACCACGCCGCGCAGGGTCTCGATCGCGCGAGCCGCACCCACGCCCCCGTAGCCGACGAAGGCGATCGGCTTGCGCTGCCATTCGATCAGGGCGCTGTCGAAAGCGTTCTTGAGGACAGCCGTGGGACCGTGATTGTACTCGGCGACGACCGCCACGAAAGCGTCGAACTCGCCGATACGCCTGCGCCAACTTTCTGCTGCCGGCTCGGAGTAGACACCACCGGTGTAGCTGGGCGGCGCCGGCTCGTTGAAAAACGGCAATTGAAAGTCGCGCAGATCGAGCGCCGTAAGCCGCAAGTCCGGCCGCGCTGAGGCCCCCTCGAGCAGCCATCGCACCGGTATGTCGGCGAACCGATTTGGCCGGGTGCTTCCGACAATCATTCCAACCTGCAGCATGGTTCTCCTCGCGGTGCGAACGCGGTCCGTCGTAAGGGAGACTGTAAGCACTTTTCGTGCTAGGAAAAATCCGTATAAAACTGAAAGTTCTTTTCAGGAGATTCGGCATGCGTAGCCCCGCCACACCGAGTATCGATCAGCTTCTTGTGCTGCTGGCCGTGGTTGAAACGGGAAGCTTTACCGCCGCGGCCAAGCGTTTGGGACGAGCCACGTCCGCCGTCAGCTACGCGATCGACACGCTGGAGGGGCAACTCTGCCTTTCGCTCTTTGATCGCGGAACGACACGCAAGCCTAGGCTCACTCAAAGAGGCGAGGCGATAGTTTCAGAAGCCAGAGCGGTTGCCGAAAGCGTCGAGACACTCCGCGCACGCGTAAAAGGTCTCCTCAATGACCTCGAGTCAGAGGTGTCGCTTGTCGTCGACAGCCTTTTCCCGGGTGACCGGCTGGTTGCACTGCTTCGTGATTTCCACGCGGAGTTCCCCACGGTGCCGGTTCGACTCCTGGTACGGACGCTTGGCGGCGTTGAACGCGTGATCCGGAGCGGCGTTGCTCGGATCGGCGTGGGGAGCACGCTGCACATGGATATGACGGGGTTTCGACATGTTGACATCGAGGGCGTCCAGATGATTCCCGTTGCCGCGCCCGATCATCCGCTCGCCTCGGCGAATGTAGCTGCTCAACCAAGGGCACGAGGTTTCGTCCAGCTTGTTCTGTCGGAGCAACCCACGGGAGAAGGTCGGGATTTCGCCGTCGTCAGCCTCAATACCTGGCGCGTCGGTGATTTGACGGCGAAGCACAGGCTCATTCTCGGTGGAATCGGATGGGGTGGAATGCCGGAACCGATGGTTCGCGCTGACATCGAATCTGGAAGGCTCGTGCGATTGAATCTCCGAGACTGGCGTGGCGGAGAATATGTGATGCAGGTCGTACACAAGGCGGATACCCCTCCGGGCCCTGCGGGCCGGTGGCTGATTGAACGATTAGTGACGTCATCGGCCGAGGTGCAAGCGCAGATCCATCATGAAGCCGTAAAGCCGGCAAAGGCCAAAAGACGTCGACGGTCACCGAGAAGACGAGCTCGTTCGCGGACCAAGTAGGTGAAGCATGGAAGAGACGGATCCGGCAGACGATGACGAAGCCGATCTCAGCGCCCCGGTTGCGCCAGCGAAGCCAGCAGCCGGCCGTGGCCCTGGATCGGGTCCTTGATGCCGAGCGCCTTGAAGGCGGCGAAGAAGGCCGCGTGGGTGTAGGCGATCGCCGGCATGCCGCTTTCGCGTTCCAATATTTCGACGACTTGTGCCGCCTGCCATTGCGGGGATGGCAGATAAAGCGCATCGCAGCGCGGCGCGCGCGCGATCACATCGGCGGCAAAGCGGCGGACGTCGGCGGGCGGAATGCCCGGCATCCGCTTGAACGGCACGTCCATGCCCTCCACCCGGACCGGCTCGAAGTCGTGCAGCTCGAGATAGGCCGATAGCGTCTGATTGTGCCGGTCCGCATAGGGCGAAGCGATCGCGATTCGCCGCGCCTCCATATGGCGCAGCGCCGCCATGGCGGCGCGTATCCCGGTGGTGGCCGGCACCTTGGCGGCGGCTTCGATGTCCTTGACGATGGTCTCCTCGAAGTCTTTGCCGCGGGCCGCCACCAGCGGGCCGCCGCCGTGAATGACGAAATCGACCGCGCGCGTGCCCAGATAGGCCGCCGCCGCCGTGACCAGCTCGTTCTCGACCTGGTCGGAGCTCCAATCATCGATTCTGCAGGTGACGCCGACCAGGCCGACGCCATCCGGAGCGAACCGATAGAACTCATAGGGCACGAGCTCCAGCACGGTCGGGCCGATATAGCCGATGCGCTTGCGCCATCCGAACATACTTGCGCCTCATGGATTGCGAATTGCTCCCGCACGCGGTCCCAATTCTCGTCAACGCCCGGGTGGGGACGAACCGGCAAGCGCAGCAATTCGATCAGGCTCGGTGTGTGAGCGCCGTCGAGGATTCAGGTGACGCCGTCGCACGGCCGAAGCCGGGCATTCGGCCGAAGCCGGCAAGGCACCACGGTTCTGATTGGACAGTCGGCATCGCCCCACGACCCGTCTGGATCACGGCTCCAGTATAAGCCGTCGATCGCCAGGCCAAAAGCGGCAACTCGCGGTGTGACCGCGGTAGGCAAGGCCCCGGCCCGTGCGCTGGAGCGGCTCCAGATGATACCGTCGGCGAAGATAATCGCCCTCGGGCTTCGGATTCCATCTGATGTAGCCGTCAGGTCACTTAACCGACACCCGCCTGTCATGCCCGGCTGTCTAGTTTCGCTCCGTTCTCAATTTTGACAATGGAGACGGCGGATGAAGACGCGGATGAAGACGTTGACGGAAAGACTGGCCAGGACGACGCTTGCGGTTGCGCTGTTCTCTCCGTTCTTGCTGCCGGCGACCACGCTGGCCGATGACGATGGCTCGCATCATCGCGACCGCGACCCGATACGGCACGTCCTGCTCTTGAGCATCGACGGCTTCCACGCGGTGGATCTCAAGAGCTGCATCGCCAGCCACCTCTGTCCCAATCTCGCGCGGCTCTCCGAGCACGGCTCGACCTTCGCCAATGCCGCGACCACCAAGCCCTCGGATTCCTTTCCCGGCCTCTTGGCCCAGCTCACCGGCGGTACCTCGAGATCGACCGGCGTGTTCTACGACGACAGCTATGATCGCACCCTGTTCGCGCCGGCCGGCAATCCGCCGGCGCCGTGCGCGTCGGGTCCGGGCGCCGAGACCAATCTGGCCGAGAATCTCGACGCGAATCAGCATTCGATCGATGGCGGGGTGAATGCCAGCCTGACCGGGCTCAACAGCGCGGTCGCGATCGACCCCAACCATCTGCCGGGGCAGCTGGCGCACGGCGTCTGCGCGCCAGTCTGGCCGCACAACTTCGTTCGCACCAACACGATTTTTGAAGTGATCCACCGGCACCACCTGCGCACCGCATGGTCGGACAAGCATGCCGCCTATGACATCATCAACGGCAACGATCCCGACAGCGAGCCGAGCAATGCGCCCGGCACCAACGTGGACGACTTCTTCGCGCCCGAGATCAATTCGGATCTGAGCGCCGCCAATGTCGCGCTGGTCGCCACGCTCGGCCTCCACTCGACGGCGCCTGCTCCGGTCACCGACCCCACTTGCCCGGGGTCCGGCTGCGGCAGCGATTTCACTTCATCGGTCGATGGCGTCGAGTTCTATGACGGCATCAAAGTTCAGGCGATCCTCAACGAGATCGGTGGCTTCGATCACACCGGCACGCGCGATCTGGGTACGCCGGCGATTTTCGGCATGAACTTCCAGTCCGTCAGCGTCGGGCAGAAGCTCGTGACCGGCGGCTACAGCGACGCGGCCGGGACCCCGAGCCCCAGTCTTGCGAATGCCATCGCGTTCGTGGATCGCTCGATCGGGCAGATGGTCGACGGGCTGCGCAACCACGGCCTTTCGGAGAAAACTCTGGTGATCGTCAGCGCCAAGCACGGCCAGTCGCCGATTGATCGCAGCAAGCGGGTCGCCCTCAACGACGCCGCGGTGATCGCCGCGCCGATCGGTGCCAATTTCGCCTTCGATATCGCCGATGATGGCGCCTTGATCTGGCTCAAGGACAACAAGGGCGGCAAGACCGCGGCGGCGGTCGCGGCGCTCCAGGCCTTCGCGGGAGACAACGGCATCGCGAAGTACCTGTTCGGCTCGTCGCTGACTCCGATGTATCAGGACCCGGCCCATGACTCGCGCACGCCCGACATCATCGGCGTGACCAGGGTGGGCGTGATCTATACGGGCGGATCGAAGATCGCCGAGCATGGCGGGTTCAATCCGGACGACACCCACATCGCGCTCCTGGTATCGCATCCGGATCTCCCGGAGCGGCTCATGGAGGCGCCGGTGGCAACGACGCAGATCGCGCCCACCATTCTCAAGGTTTTGGGGCTCGACCCCGACGAGCTCGAAGCGGTGCGGCTGGAGCACACCAAGGCGCTGCCGGGCTTCGACGCCGACTGAGCCCCGGCGCCGCATTTTTCGGACGAAAGGTCGGGTCTCGTCCCGGCTTCCCCGAAGATGCCTCAATGCCGGCCGGAAGCGCTTGTCGCTTCCGGCCGCGCCCACAGAATGTCCGCCTTCTGGAGCATGCCTCTAAACTCGCCGACTGTTTTCCGTTGGTTTGCTTAAAACTTTTTCCATTTGATTGATGTGTTTCAAACAACTCTTCCCCACTAATGCGTACGTACTTGTTTCTATTCGTCGTCGCCTCCCCAGGCGGCGTCAATCTCCTCCGTCAACGTGTCGAACCGAAAGGCGAAACCATGGACGCGAAGATCAAGCAACCGGCTGCCAGCGTCTTGGCCTTTCCCGGACCCAGGTTGCGCTCTGCCGCGAGTGCGTATGCCGGAGCGGATCAGCAGCTCATGCTCGACACGGTCCTCAACAACATGTCCCAGGGCGTGCTGATGTTCGATGCCGACGCGCGTCTGGTTTTCTGCAATCAGCGCTACGTCGAGATGTATGGGCTCTCGGCCGAGGTGGTGGCGCCAGGCTGTGCGCTGCGGGATCTTCTTGCGCACCGCACGGCGGTCGGAGCCTTCGCCGGAAGCCCGGAGGACTATATCGTCGACCTGCTCGAGGAGGTCGCTTCCGGCAAGCCGTCCAACGGCATCGTCAAGTCGGCCGACGGCCGTGTCTTCTCCATCGCGCGCAATCCGATTCCGGGCGGCGGCTGGATCGCCACCCATGAGGACATCACCGATCGGCAGCGGGCCGAGGAGCGCATCGTGCACATGGCGCGCCACGACGCGCTGACCGACCTGCCCAATCGCATGATGTTGCGCGAGCGGCTCGACCATGAGCTCAAGCGCGTGAAGCGGGGAGAGTGCCTGGCGGTGCTGTGCCTCGACCTCGATCACTTCAAGAGCGTGAACGATACGCTCGGACATCCGATCGGTGACGAGCTGCTGAAGGTCGTGGCCGAGCGATTGCGTCGCTGCACCCGCGAGCCCGATACGATTGCACGCCTGGGGGGCGACGAGTTCGCCATCATCATGACCGGAATGGAACGGCCCACCGACGCGGTGGCGCTCGCCAAGCGGATCCGGGAGTCGATCACGAGACCCTATCACATCGACGGTCATCAGATACTCGCGGACATCAGTATCGGGGTTTCGCTTTCCCCGATTGACGCATCCGAGCCGGACCAGCTCTTGAAGAACGCCGATATGGCGCTGTATGGGGCAAAAGGCGACGGCCGCGGCACCTATCGGTTCTTCGAGCCGGAGATGGACGCAAAAATGAAGACCCGGCGCGAGCTCGAGATGGATTTGCGCAACGCGCTGGTCAATGCCGAGTTCGAGCTCTACTACCAGCCGCTGGTCAACCTCAAGACCAACGAGATCTCGGCGTTCGAAGCGCTGGTGCGCTGGAACCATCCCAAGCGCGGGCTGATCTCGCCCGCCGAGTTCATTCCGGTGGCCGAGGAGACCGGCCTCATCATCCAGCTCGGCGAGTGGGTGCTGAGAAGGGCCTGCGAGGAGACCGCCAAGTGGCCGGCGCACATCAAGGTCGCCGTCAACCTGTCGCCGTCCCAGCTGAAGAGCCGCAACCTCACTCAGCTGGTCGTCAGCGCGCTGGCGGAGTCGGGCATGCCGGCGAACCGGTTGCAGCTCGAGATCACCGAGACGGTCCTGATGCACAACACCTTCAACACGCTCGCCACATTGCATGCGCTGCGCAAGCTCGGCGTGCAGATCGCGATGGACGATTTCGGCACCGGCTATTCCTCTTTGAGCTATCTGCGCAGCTTCCCGTTCGACAAGATCAAGATCGACCGTTCGTTCATCCAGGATCTCTCCAACGGCGCGGAGCCCCTCGCCATCGTGCACGCGGTCGCAGGCCTCGCCAAAAGCCTCAACATGATCTCGACCGCTGAGGGCGTCGAGACCCAGCAGCAGCTGGACCAGCTCCAATCGGTCGGTTGCACCGAGATGCAGGGCTATCTCTTCAGCCACGCGCGGCCCGCCGCGGATATTGTCCGCCTGTTCCTCGATCCGGCCGCGGAGACCGCTTCGGCCTGAGGCCCATGCGCGGCCTGCTTTCGATGTCCTTGGGCACTTCGAATCCCGTCGTCGCAGGCCGGCCGTGGGAGATCGCCGAGGAGTATCTGGCCAAGGCGGTGAAGCTGCGGGTCGACAACGGCTTGCCGGCGCTGCCGCGGTCCGCACGCCTACAGCCCCTTGATCAGTCCGGCATCGATCAAGAGCCGATTGAAGCGCCGCGCCTGCGCGCCGCCCTCGCACCCGTAGAATAGCCCCTTGCAGCGCTCGAAAATCCTTTTCTGCTCGGCGAACGAAGCGTCGAGCGGCAGGCCGGCCAATTCCTGCGCGATCATCGGCAGATAGGGGCCTTCGACGGTGTCGAGCGCCGAGGACATGTTCACCGGCTGGTAGTTGACCGCATCGATCGCGTAGTAGGTGGCAAAATAGCGCGGATCGTAATCGATCAGACGCCGCGTGATGGCGGCTTCGTCCAGCGCCGGCTCCTGGATCAGGAACGCGAAGTCGGGCTGGTGGTCGCCGTAGCGCACCAGCAGAAACGATTCCTCGGGAAAATCGCGTCCGAGCTGCCCGAGCAGCTGCGCATAGTCGTGCGCGCTCATGGCCTGCCGGCGTAGATATTCGTCGATCGGCGGCATGTTTCCCGGATCCTGCCACTCCGGCATGAGATCGGGTCGCCATCGGTGGTCCCAAGGCCAGTGATTCTGGGCCAGATACACGAACAGGAACATCGGCCCGTTGGCGCGCTCGCGCTCGATCATGCGGCGCGCCGCGTCGTAGTAGAACTGGTCGGGCTCGATCCGGTTGGTGCCCAAGGACTGCTGATCGAAGAAATGCTGCACCCCGGTGCTGGCTTGAAAGCTCCGCGCGCTCATGAAGGCGCCGAGCGCCGGGTAGATCGAGAAGGTCCGGTAGCCGCAGCGGCGCAACGCGGTGGCGAGCCCGCGCTCGACCCGCCCGGCGGCGATCTGCGTGACGTGATAGGCGAATTTTCCGAACGAGCGCGCCGAAAGGCCGGCCAGCACGTTGTACTCGGTATACCAGCTCGGACCCCCGACGCTCTCGACCAGAAAATGCCGCGACTTGCCGTCGAAGGAGCGGAAATGGGCGCCGTAACCGTCCGGCACCTTGACGCCGGGCGCCACCCGGATGTCGAAGCTCGATTCGTCGTGCACCATGATGATGTGCGGGGGCTTGGCGGCGGGCGCACAGGACGCCTGCGGCAGCATCTTCAATCGGTCGGTCACGGCCGCGTCCGATTCCATGTAGCCGTGGGTCATCAGCGAGGTGAGCTCGGCCACGCCCGAGCGCGCGAATTTGGAGACGTAGCTGCCGTTGAGGAAAATCTCCCAATCCGCCTGCGGCTGCGCGAACGACACAACCACGATGCCGGCCAGGCAGGCCGCGAGCCCCGCCATCGCGGTCCGGGCCCGCAGACGGATCGGGTCGAAGCGCCAGAGCAGCACGATGAGCGGCACCCCGAGGAGGACGGAGATCGTGATGTTGCGGTAGAGGTCCGGCAGGATGTTCAGAAGGAAGCTGAACGTATCCCGATCGACGATCATCACGTCGAGAAAGCTCGCGGTGACCGAGATGATCTCATGCTTGAGGCGCGAGACCAGCACCAGGATCACCACCATGGTGAGCGACAGGGCGGCCGCGACCGCCGGACGGCGCAGCAGGCCGAGCCAGAAGAAATTGAGGACGCCCCAGGTCAGCAAGAAGGCAAACGCCGCCACCAGATCGGTCTCGGTGAACGCCATGACGGCGAGCGCCGCCACATGCAGCGCCGCGGTCGGGGCGATGCGAGCGGCCCGCAGCCAAGCCCGGCGCCCCGCGATCGGGTTCGCGGCGCCGAAACGGCTGACAAGAAAGGAGAGGGCGGGCGGCATGTCAACGCGACCGTGCCCGGCAGGGAATATTGCTGACGTCCGGCACACGACGCTCGGGTCATAAAAATGTAAAATT
>DASZKX010000194.1:0-2955 GCA_035552735.1 Xanthobacteraceae bacterium | reverse complement strand
TCGATGCGCCGGCTCTCGTGCCGCTCGGTGCCGAGCACGAACATGCCGCCGGCCTGGATCGCCTTGTCCTTGAGGCGCGCCACCTGCTGGCGGATGTCGGCGATGCGGGCCTCGCGCTCGGGCCCTTCGGGCACGTCCTGCAGCTCGTGCTTGACCCGCATCTCGGGATTGCCGCCGAGCTGGATGTCGGTGCCGCGGCCCGCCATGTTGGTGGCGATGGTGATCGCGCCCGGCACGCCCGCCTGCGCGATGATATAGGCCTCCTGCTCGTGATAGCGCGCATTGAGGATGGCGAAGACCTTGGACTTGGAGGCGCCGTCGTCGCCGCTGTAGAGCGCCGAGAAGGCGTTCGGATCGGTGAAGTCGTGCTGCTCCCAGCCCTGCTGGCGCAGCATCTCGGCGAGCTGCTCGGATTTCTCGATCGAGGTGGTGCCTACCAGGACCGGCTGCGCGCGCGCCTTGCAGTCGTCGATCAGGGCGACCACCGAGCGGTATTTCTCGGCCCCGGTGCGATAGACCTCGTCGTCGTCGTCGACGCGCGTCACCGGCAGGTTGGTCGGGATCTCCAGCACCTCGAGATTGTAGATGTCGAGGAACTCGTCGGCCTCGGTCGCCGCCGTGCCGGTCATGCCGGCGAGCTTCTCGTACATGCGGAAATAGTTCTGGAAGGTGATCGAGGCGAGCGTCTGGTTCTCCGGCTGGATCGGCTGGCGCTCCTTGGCCTCGAGCGCCTGGTGCAGGCCTTCCGAATAGCGCCGGCCCGGCATCATGCGGCCGGTGAACTCGTCGATGATGACGACCTCGCCGTTGCGCACGATGTAGTCCTTGTCGCGATGGAACAGCTTGTGGGCGCGCAGCGCTTGATTGACGTGGTGCACGACCGAGACGTTCTCCACGTCGTAGAGCGACTCGGTCTTGAGCAGACCGGCTGTCCGCAGCGTCTGCTCCAGCTTCTCCATGCCCGCCTCGGTCAGGCTCACGGAGCGCTGCTTCTCGTCGACCTCGTAATCGGTCTTCTCGAGCGCCGGAATGTAGGTGTCGATCGTATTGTAGAATTCGGAGCGGTCGTCGAGCGGCCCCGAGATGATGAGCGGGGTGCGCGACTCGTCGATCAGGATGGAGTCGACCTCGTCGACGATCGCGAAGATATGGCCGCGCTGGACCATGTCCTCCATGCGATATTTCATGTTGTCGCGCAGATAGTCGAAGCCGAGCTCGTTGTTGGTGCCGTAGGTGACGTCGCAGTCGTAGGCCGTCTTGCGCTGCTCGTCGTCGAGGCCATGCACGATGACCCCGACCTTGAGGCCGAGGAAGGTGTAGATCTGCCCCATCCATTCGGAGTCGCGCTTGGCGAGATAATCGTTGACGGTCACCACGTGCACGCCGCGGCCCGACAGCGCGTTCAGATAGACCGGCAGCGTCGCCACCAGGGTCTTGCCTTCGCCGGTCTTCATCTCGGCGATATTGCCTTCGTGCAGCACCATGCCGCCGATCAGCTGCACGTCGAAATGGCGCTGGCCGAGCGTGCGCTTGGCGGCCTCGCGCACCGTGGCGAAGGCCGGCACCAGGACATCGTCGAGCGAGGCGCCCTCGGCGACCTGGCGCTTCAAGTCCTCGGTGCGGGCCCGCAACGCCTCGTCCGAGAGCTTCACGAGCTCTTCCTCGAGCGCGTTGATCTGCTCCACGCGCGGGAGATATCCCTTGATGCGCCGTTCGTTGGCGGAGCCAAAGAGCTTACGGGCAAGCGCGCCGATCATGCGCTTCGTCCTTTCAGGTGCCGCTGCGGCAATCGACCGGTGAGGATCGGGAGCCGATGCCGCCGGGAGCCGTGGAATCGATCAGGTCGCGGCGAGGCGTGTCCGCGTCCATTGCACTGCCGCGACCGGCCGGGAAAGCGGCGGTTTTCGGGCTTCATACATGCAAGCCGATCGACCAAGCCGGTTGACGCAGAGGATTCATGCAAGCCGCGGATTCATGCAAACGGTGGATTACGGCCGGATTGGCCGCATTCATCGACACATAGGAGGGGGTCTTCCCCTTGTCAATTGGCGATTCCTGCTCACGTTTTCGTCAAAATCGCCCGCTATTGGGGCATTGCCAACCGGAGCCGATTGCGCAACTCTCCGGCCGCTTCCGCCGCCGGCGGTCGCCTTACCGCGTTCAAGGACTAAGCTCCTTGCGTTCAAGGACCATCTCGATGACTGCGCCGCAATTCTCGTCTGTCCCCGGGCCGCAGCTCGGGGCGTGCCGTCCGCGCTGGACGACGTTCGCCATGCTCTCGGTGGCGCTGTTGGTTCTGCCGCTCTCCGCCGGCTGCTCGAAGGAGGCTTCCTCCCAGAAGGAGACTTCCTCCCAGAAGCAGGATCCGGCCCCGACCGCGTCGGCCGCCGATCCCACGGTCGCGCGCGTCAACGGCGTCGACATCAGGGAGAGCGATCTCGCCATGGCGGCGCAGGACATCGGCCAGAACCTGCAGAACGCTCCGCCCGAGACCCAGCGTGAGCAGCTCATCGCCTATGTGACCGATATCATTCTGGTTGCCCAGGCAGCCGACGCCAGCAACAGGAAGCTGTCGGAGGACCCGGATTTCAAGCACCACTTGGCGTTCATCCGCAGCAAGATGCTGATGGGCCTGCAATTGCGGGACGAGGCCAAGGGCGCGGTGACGGAAGAGGCCGAGCGCAAGCTCTATGAGGACGCCGTCAAGCCCATGGGGGCGGAAGAGGAAGTGCACGCCCGCCACATCCTGGTGGAGACCGAGGACGAGGCCAAGGCCATCGTCGAGCAACTCAAGGGTGGCGCCGATTTCGCCGCTTTGGCCAAGGAGAAGTCGAAGGATCCGGGCGCTGCCGATGGCGGCGATCTCGGCTATTTCACCAAGGACCAGATGGTGCCCGAATTCTCCGAGGTCGCCTTCAAGATGTATCCGGGCCAGCTCTCCAATCCGGTGAAGAC